>NZ_CALKTC010000012.1 GCF_937996225.1 uncultured Campylobacter sp.
TGAAAATTTGCGAGCCGCTTTTGCGGCTACGGCGGATTTATTTTGCTGGCTCTATCCTGATCTCTGCGTCTTTCGCGACCAAGCCTACATCGCCCTCGATCACGCCCAAGCGCACGATGCCATCGTAATAGGGCTGATAGCCGTAGTAGATGACGAAGTTATTCCACGGAGCAAAGTACGAGATCTCGCCCTTTTTGCCATCGCGTCCTTTTGGCTCGCCGCTTACGTCAAGCGGTTTTGGCAGTTTGGCGACCTTTTCGTGTCCGCCGTAGTCGCTTAAATTTAGCGTTAGCGGTAGCTGTGCGGCAAAGCTCCTAGCCACTGCCGTGTCGTCTAAGACAGCAGTGGCTTCGCCGCTAGAGCTTTTTAGGACTATCTTCAAATTTTGCATTTTCTCCCCAGCCACTAAATTTAGCCCAACAAAAAGCATAAAGATGGCTAAAATTTTTCTCATTTTTACCTTCCTTATCTCTCGAATTTACCCCCGCAAGGTACAGGGGTAGCGGTTTATTTCAAATTCGCTTTGAAAAATTCCTCAAATTTATCGTATGGGATCTTGTTGTTTTTGTTATCGTATAGATCGGTATGCACGGCACCCGGAACGATAACTAGCTCTTTATTTTTGTTGCCAAGCGATTTAAAAGCATCCTCGCTAAAGTATCTTGAGTGCGCCTTTTCGCCGGCTACGATAAGAGTCGGAGTTCTCATCTCGCTTGCGTAAGCAAGGATCGGCATATTTGTAAACGAGATAAGATTTGTAACGATCCAGCCGCTCTCTCCGCTGTTTGAATTTACAGAGCGTTTGTGATATCCGCGCGGCGTGCGGTAAAAGTCCGCATATTCAGCTATAAACTGCGGCGTGCTTGCGTCTATCTTTTTTGGATCAACGTTTATCGCACCAGTAAGTGCCGGTTTGCCATTTTTAGCATCGACCCAGCGTTGCTCGGCTAGCTTCTTTTTATTTTCATGTCTCTCATCCACGCCTATGCTATCGTTGTAGCCTTTTGCTGCCACTCGCGTTATATCATACATCGTGCTGGTTGCAACTGCCTTTATGCGAGGATCGCTAAGAGCTGCATTTAGAGCAAAACCGCCAAAGCCGCATACGCCTAAAATGCCGATACGCTCGCGATCTACATTGTCTTGAAGCCCTAGAAAATCAACCGCCGCGCTAAAATCATCGGTATTTATCTCTGGGCTTGCTAAATTCCTCGGCACGCCACCGCTCTCGCCTGTGTAGCTTGGATCAAAGGCAAGCGTGATAAAGCTGCGCTCGGCTAAAGTTTGGGCGTAAAGACCGCTTGATTGCTCTTTGACTGCGCCAAAAGGTCCGCTAACTGCGATCGCAGCAGCTTTACCATGCAAATTTTTAGGCGTATAAAGATCGCCTACTAGCTCCACGCCGTAACGATTTTTAAATTTGACTTTCTTGTGATCTACCTTATCGCTTTTGGCAAAAATTTTATCCCACTCGCTAACCATAGAAACCGCCTCTAGCGGTGATTTTGCCACGTTTGCACCTGCCATTGCATTGCCTCCTAAAATAAAACTTGACGTCATAAGCGCCGCCGCAAATTTCTTAAGATACATCTTTGTCTTTTCGGTTTTGATTTAGCTTTACAAGCTGTTTTGTAATGTGCATTCTAGCAGGATTTTAAATTTTACGTTAGAACGATCCTCCAAATTTCATGCCTAATTCTGCAAAATTTCTAAAAAGGAGTATAATTTCATAAAATTTGAGGCGGAGAGCAAGATGAGTGAGCTAAATTTACTAAAAGAGCAGACAAAAGAGTTTTTACTAAATAGATACGGCGTAAACGGCCTTGTTCAAAGCGACATCGACTCGCTTGATTTTTACATCAGCGAAAAGACGCATGATTTTATCAATGTCATCTACAATCCATCTTTGTGCATTATACTTCAAGGGGCAAAGTCGGTGGGCTTTGGCGATGAGATGAGCGGATACAACGAGCAAAGGTATCTGCTCACATCGACCTATATGCCTCTAAGAGTGAGCCTAACCGACGCCTCAAAAGAGAGGCCATATATCTCGCTTACCCTTAATTTTAGCATGGATGAAATTTATGAAGTGCTAAAAAACGTCGAGATAAAAAAAGAAGATAACATGCAAAAGAGCCAAAAGGGGGTATTTTTCGGCGATCTTACGGAAGAGATACTAGAGCCTGTTTTGAGGTTTGTTTGGTTGCTAGAAAAGCCGAAAGAGAAGATCAAATTTCTCTCAGACCTCGCTAAAAAAGAGATACTTTACATGCTCACAACAAATGACAAAAGCGGCTATTTTTTAAGTAAATTTGCGATGCAAGGAAGCGTCTCGAATAAAATTTCAAAAGCCGTAGCAAAGATAAAAAACGAATTTTCACAAAAGCTAAATATGAAAGAGGTCGCGCGCGAATGCGATATGAGCGAATCGTCGTTCTATCATAACTTCAAAATCGTAACCTCGCTAAGCCCCATAGCTTTTCAAAAAAAGATCCGCCTTGAAGAGGCTAAAAACCTGCTCGCGACCAAAAATATCGGCGTAGCGCAGGCTGCCTTTGACGTAGGATACGAGAGCGCATCGCAGTTTAGCCGGAATACGCAAGGATGTTTGGCATGCCACCTAAAATTCACAGCGAAATTCTACGCTCCGGCGTGGCATGAGTTTAAATTTAGATCAAATTTAACGGCACAAAGGGCAGGGTAAAATTTCTACTGTCTAGCTTATAAATTTGCGCTAAAGTCTGCTTAAATTTAGCCGAAAACCCTTTTTAGATGCGCTTCGTAATCTTTCATAAAACGCTCTACGTTCGGGTTTTTAACGACGTCGTTACACATAAAAGTAGGCAGCCTTTTCGTGCCTAAAAACTCATTTGCCTTATGAAAATGCAGATAAACGCCGTCCACGCCCGCGCCCTCGAAAAAATCGCCCGGCTTGTTAAACGCCTGAAGCGGCGCATTCCAAGTAACGCTTAGCATGTGAGATTTGCCCTTTATCAGTCCACCCGTGCCGTAGCCGTCGTTTGGGCTCGCGCTGTGCCGTCCGTCGTTTGCCACTATCTTGCCTATGCCGCCCATAAACACCTCGTCCACGTACTTTTTGACTAGCCAAGGCTCGCCCATCCACCACGCGGGCATCTGCCAGATCACAGCATCCATCCATAGAAATTTTTCTACCTCAGCATCTATATCGTAGCCCTCAAATATCGTAGTTTCGCGCGTTTCATGCCCTAGGGCTTGTAGCGTTTTTTTGGCTAGCTCGTGCAGCGTCTTGCTTAGCTTGCCGCCTTTGCCGTTAAACGGCGCCCCACCATTGATAAGTAGTATTTTCATTTTGATCCTTTGATTAAATTTATTCGTTAGCGACTCACCGCGCCTAAGTTAAAATTTCACCTCGCAGCCCTATGCAAAAATATAAGTGTAAATTTTACGAAGCGTTTAATTACTAAATTTTACTTTTACGCTGCAGTTACCGCCCTAAAATTTCAAATTTATCGCCGTACACCGCGATCGCTTCGGCGTTATTTATCGGCACCAATTTTAACTTGCCGCCGTAAATTTTTAAAATTTCAGCCGCGCTTTGCACGAACGGCTCCTCGCCGTAGTGCGGTACGGGGTAAAATTTCACCAGATCAAGCCCTGTTTGCGCCGCAGCCCCGTAGTCGCCCGCATTGTCCATCGCGCTCGCATACTCCACGCTGGGTGCAGCGATCATCGCGCCTGCCGACTCGCCCACGTATACGAGCTCGCCGCTTCGGACGCGACTAGCGATGAGGCCTGCGAGATCCTTCTTTTTAAGCTCGCGCAAAAGATAAAAGGTGTTGCCGCCGCTTACGTAAAGCACCTGCGCTGCGCCGATTTTTGCCTTCGCTTCGGCCTCGCTCGCTTTGGAAACGTCTAAAATTTGAACCTCAAAACCCATTTTGGCAAACGCCTCTTTCGCCTCGTCCACGTAGTCTCGGTACTCCTCTACGTTTGCGGCGGTCGGGATAAAAAGCACCTCTTTAGCGCGGATATTTTGTCTCGCATAGTCCTCAAAAAGCGTCGCCGCACCCGCAAAATAGGAGCATAAAAACATCTCTATCATTGTTTTTCCTTTAATTAAATTTGCGCTGATTTAAAAGCGCTCGTAAAGCTTTGCCGCAATGACTGCGAGCAATGCGACCCAAACTAGCAGAGTAAATTCTACCGCGCCCACAAAGCAAGCGCACGATGAAAAATAGCGCGGACGGAATTTCGCCGATAAAAGGGCAAAATTTACCGCCGCAGCGATTACAAAATACGCCAAAACCCAAACGGCAACGCAAACCACTCTACAATCACCAACTGCCTGGCGATTTCAAACTTCACTGAAACGACGCGAGCCTGTTAGATTAAGCTAGCTAGAGGAGTCGATCAGAGCGAACGATCGAATCGATCAAGGCAAGTCAGCCAAGGCAAAACGGCTAGTGCTTTTTATCTTTAAAAAATCTAACGATCTTGGCCTGCAGCTTGAACCACTCACTAAGCTCCATTATAGGATGCCCTGCGTAGTTTTTGCCGCCCGCTAGATCCTTGCTTATGCCGCCGCGCGCCGCGATCTGAGTGAAATCGCCCACGCTTACGTGCCCGCCGCTGCCGCTCTGTCCGCCCATCACGACGTTACGCCCAAGCGTCGTCGAGCCCGCAAGTCCAACTTGAGAGACGATGAGGCAGTTTTGCCCAAGCTCGCAGTTGTGCCCGATTTGAACGAGATTGTCGATCTTGCTGCCCCGCCCAATTATCGTCGAGCCGAATACCGCGCGATCGATCGTCGTGCATGCGCCGATTTCGACCTCGTTTTGCAGCACGACGTTGCCGTTGTGATAAATTTTAACGTGCTCGCCCGTTTTGGTGTGCGCGTAGCCGAAGCCGTCGCTTCCGATGACGGCGTTTGCGTGGATAACGCAGCGCTCGCCGATGATCGCGTCGTTGTAGATGACGGCGTTTGCGTGGATCACGCAGCCGCTTCCGATATGCACGTCATCGCCGATATACGCGCCGCTTAAAATGACGCAATCCTCACCGATCGTGGAATTTACGCCGATATGCACGTTCTGCCCGATCTGCGCGCTAGCGGCAATTTTTGCGGGCGCGCCGCTGCGAATGAGTGGCTTAGCAAAATGCGCACTTAGGATCGCAAAGGCTAGGTGCGGATTTTCGCACTCCAGCGCTCGCACGCCGCTTGGGGCTGCGGTGCCGCACTTTAGCAACACGGCGGCTGCCTTGGTGGCGGATAAAAATTTCTCGTTTTTGTCGCTATCGCAGTAGCTTAGCTCGCTTTGCCTTGCGTTTTGAAGCGAATTTATCGCGGTGATCTCCGCGTCCGCTCCGTTAAGCTCTATGTTTAAAATTTCGGCAATTTTGGATAATTTCATTTGCGCTCCTTTGATTAAATTTTATCGCCGCTTACATATCCAGTGCGACGCTGCCGCCGCGTACGATGTCGATCGGATTGTATTTTTTTATCGTCTTTAAAAAGCCGTCGATGCGGTCTGCGTCGTCGCACGCCATGATGACGATCTTGCTGTCGTCGCTGTTTGCGATGCTGCCGTTGTAGGCTTTTAAAACTGCATCAAGCCCCGCTAAATTTTCGCCCAGCGCGATCTTTACCAAAACCATCTCCTTTTCGACGAATTTTGCATCATCGATGACCTTGTAGACGGGGATCAGCTTATGAAGCTGCTTAGTGATCTGCTCTATGACGCGCTCGTCGCCCGAAGTGACGATGCTAAGGCGCGATAGACCGGTATTTGGGATCGGCGCAACGGTGAGGCTGTCGATATTATAGCCGCGACCCGCAAAAAGCCCCGAGATCCGCGACAAAACGCCGTGCTCATCGGTAACGACGACCGAGATTACTCTTCTTATGCTATTCATCCTAAGACTCCTGCTCAAAAATCATATTATAAAGCGCGCCGCCTGCGGGCACCATCGGCCAGACGTTTTCGAAGCGATCGATCTTAGCCTCGATGACGCTCACCTTTTTGCTCGCAAGAGCCTGCTTCAGCGCGTCTTCAAATTCCGCTTTGGTGCTAACGCTAAAACCCACGCCGCCGAAGCCCCCCGCAATTTTTACGAAATCGGGCTGCGAGCTAAGATCGGTCGATGAGAAACGCTGCCCGTAAAATAGGCTCTGCCACTGCCGCACCATGCCTAAGAAATTGTTATTTAATACGATATTTACGACGTTTAGACCGCTCTCGCTCGCAGTCATCAGCTCTTGGATATTCATCAAAATCGAGCCGTCGCCGCTGAAATTTATAACCGGTCTATCTCCCGCATAGGCCTTCGCGCCCAATGCCGCAGGAAGGCCGTATCCCATCGTGCCCTGCCCGCCGCTACTTAGCAGAGTGCGTGGCTTGCAAAACGGATAAAACTGCGCGACCCACATCTGATGCTGTCCCACGTCCGTAGCGATGATAGCGTCCTCGCCCGCAATTTTCGCAGTACTTTGGATAACCCACTGCGGCTTTAAAATTTCATCGCTGTCGTTAAATTTAAGCGGGTGAATTTCATCGTATTTGCGGATGAGCTCGCGCCACTGCTCGAAATTTTGAGGGCTGACCTCGTTTTTAATGCGCGGCAGCATCTCCTCTAGCACCGATTTCACATCGCCCACGATCGGATAATCCGCGTTTATGATCTTTGAGATAGAGCTGGGATCGATATCTACGTGGATGATCTTTGCGTTTTTGCCGAATTCGCTAAGCTTGCCGGTGACGCGATCGTCAAATCTCGCGCCCAGGCAGATTATCAGATCCGACTCGCTAAGCGCCATATTTGCGGCGTAGCTGCCATGCATTCCTACCATACCGAGGCGGTTTTTATCATCGCTTCGCATAGCCCCCAGCGCCATAAGGGTTTCAACGACAGGGATCTGCGCAAACTCGCTAAGCTCGCGTACCAGCTCGCTTGCGCCCGCGCTGATGACGCCGCCTCCGATGTAGAGGATAGGCTTTTTGCAGCTTGCGATTAGCTCGACGGCTTTTTTGATCTGCTTAGCGTTGCCCTTATAATTCGGCTTGTAAGTCTGCATCTTGATTTCGCTAGGATATTCAAAAACGCCAAGCTTCGCCGTTACGTCCTTCGGCACATCGACATGCACGGGCCCAGGTCTGCCGCTGCGAGCGATATAGAAGGCTTCTTTTAAAATTCTAGGCAGCTCTTCGATCGTCTTAACTAGATAGTTGTGCTTGACGCAGGGGCGCGAAATTCCGATCGCATCGATCTCTTGAAAGGCGTCGGTACCGATAAGCGATGTCGCCACCTGCCCGCTGATAAGCACGATCGGGATGCTATCGCTATACGCCGTAGCAAGCCCCGTAAGCGCGTTAGTAAATCCAGGACCGCTCGTGACGACGGCCACGCCGACCTTGCCGCTAGCGCGCGCGTATCCGTCCGCAGCCATAGCCGCAGCCTGCTCGTGGCGCACCAAAATGTGTCTGAAGTATTTTTGTTTGTAAATTTCATCGTATATGTTAAGCGCCGCGCCGCCCGGGTAGCCGAAAACCACCTCGACCCCCTCCTGCCGCAACGCCTCCACGATCATCTGCGATCCGCTAATTTCTTTCATACGCCCATCCTGTTTCGTTGGAATAATTTTGTGATTATATTATTTTGTAAATTAAATTTTACGAATTTAAGGCAGTATATCGAGTAAAATTTTAAATTTAATAACGGCATAGACCAAGCAAAATTTCTAAATTTAACAATGGTAGAAAAGTAAAATTTTAAAATTTAGCCATAAATTTAAAACGGACGGGATGTTCGGATTTAAAATTTTAAAGTACAGATTTTATCTTGACCAAACGCGGCGCATAAGTTTGAACGTAAAATTTTGGCTTGAAATTTTACCACGCGAGGCTCGATTAAATTTATAAAATTCTTTGAAATTTTATCGTAGCGCAGAGCAACTCCTGTGTAAATTTTAAATTCTACACTACCAAAATTTTAAAATTTAGCTGTAAATTTAGGGCGGGCGGAATCTCGATTATAAAATTCTAAAATCCCGCCCGCATAAAATTAAATTTTAAAACCCTCTATCTACCTGCACGCCTACGCCCACGCTAGCGCAGTTACCGCTTTGCGGATCGCAGTCGCCGAAGCTTGTGACGTTACTGGATCTTTTCGAGCGGATCGTTCCCATATGCATAGGCACCGGCATGTTACGGCGCGAGCTTCCGCCGATTTCGCTATCGCTCATACTATTAGAACTTCTCCTGCGAGAATAATCATCGCGCGGAGGTGGCGGTGGCGGAGGAGGTGGTTTTATACCTCCCGGAGGTGGTGGCATACCGCCAGGAGGTGGGGGAGGCGGCGGCATCATGCCGCCGTGCCTACCATATCCTCGCGGAGGAGGCGGAGGCAAAGTACCGGTCTCGGTGATCGTGATGCCGTTTCCGTAATTTTCAACGCGTTTGTAAGTAGAGCCTCCGTAAACCGTGCGGGTGCGGGTCTTTTCGACCACGACTATGTCGCGATCAGGCTGCACCGGCTGCTGCACGTTAGCTCTAGGCGATATTTCAAAGCTCTTCTGCAGTTTAGCGGTATCGTAACTTGCAAAGCCGTTGATACCCTTTAGCTCATCTGCACTTGAAATTTCGCGCTTTTGGCGGTATTGCATAAGCATATCCGCCCTACCCGCATCAAGCCCGCCGATCGTCATCAGCTCGTAGCGACTAGCTTCGTTTATGTTGATTTTAGCCGCGGCGAGGCTCACTAAAAGAGCCAAAATCACTAAATTTTTCATGTGTGCTCCTTTGTTGGAAGTTATCAAATTCTAAACCCTCACGATAAATCTTTGATTAACACGCAAGCAAAATTTTGCTACAATTGCCTATCTTATTTCAAAGGATCAACCGATGAACGGAATTTTGCTCCTATGCGACGAACCCGCCGCTTACCAATCCGAGCTAAAAAAACTAGATAAAATTTTATCCATGGGCTTTCACAACGTTTTGCAACTTTGCATCGCTGGCGACAATGCCCTTTTTAGCAGGAGCGAGCTTGAAAAAGCGCTTGCAAACGGGCAGGATGAGCGCGTGCGAAAGACGGCGATAGAGCGCTTTGCACAAATTTTAGAGCAGTGTAATTTTGTGCTGGTTCGCGGCGTAGCGGGAGCCGATCTGCGCGAGCTAAATTTACAAATCGCAAAGGATCTAAATATCCCCGTTTGCGGATTTTATCCTAATGAAGTTGCCGCGCGCATCGGCGCACGCTTGATCACCGCAGCAAAAGCGATAAGCTTTGCCAGCGTATATGAGGATAAAATTTCATTTTCCGCGCTAAGACCTGCACAAGATGGCGCAAATTCTAAAAAATCGGAGCTTTGCGGCAAAAATTCCGCCTGCGAAAAGGGCGCAAAATTTCACGACGAAAATTCCGCTTGCCAAAGCGGCGCGATAGAGCTTGATAAAGTCATTGCCGACAAAAGCTACTTCACGGACGCCGCAAACTCCACGCGCTGTGAAATTCTAACCCCATTGAAATTTGAAAGCAAGCTCTACGCCAAGGCTCGCGCGAACGTTAAAACCGTCGTGCTTCCAGAAAGCGACGACGAGAGAATTCTGCGCGCGGCTGCAATTATAAAGCAAAGCGGTGCGGCGAATTTAATCCTTCTGGGGCAGCAAGACGAAGTGCAAAAAAGCGCAAGCAAGCTAGGTCTCGATCTAGCGGGCGTTAAAATTTTAGATCCGCAGACGGATGCGAGCTTGGAAAAATTTGCGCGCGATCTTTATGAGCTTCGCAAGGCAAAGGGTATGAGCGAGGCACAGGCGCGCGATTTAGTGCGCGATCGCACCTATTTCGGCACGATGCTCGTGTATGAAGGGCTAGCCGATGCGATGGTAAGCGGTGCCGGCACGACTACTGCGGAGACGATCCGCCCTGCGCTTCAGATCATCAAGACAAAGCCGGGCATCGCTACCGTTAGCGGCGCGTTTATAATGTGCCTGGATACTCAGGCTCTGCTTTTTGCCGACTGCGCCGTAGCGCCTAGCCCTAGCGCGGAGTATCTGGCAGGTATCGCGATCTCAAGCGCCGCGACCGCAAAGGCGTTCGGGTTTGAGCCGCGTGTGGCGATGCTAAGCTACTCCAGCGGCGATAGCGGCAGCGGCGATAGCGTAGAATTCATAAAAACTGCAACGCAAAAAGCGCGCGAAAAGGCGCCTGATCTCACAATCGACGGGCCGCTGCAATTCGATGCCGCAGTCGATGCGGCGGTTGCTAAGAAAAAAATGCCGGGCTCTTCGGTCGCAGGGCGTGCGAACGTATTTATCTTCCCTGATCTTAACTGCGGAAATATCTGTTATAAGGCCGTTCAGCGCACCGCAGGCGCTGTGGCGATCGGACCGATTTTACAGGGCTTAAAAAAGCCGGTAAACGATCTAAGTCGCGGCTGCGAGGTTGCAGACGTCGTAAACACCATCCTAATAAGCGCAATTCAAGCAGGAGATAATTAAATGGATATCCTGGTCATAAATTCCGGCTCGAGCTCGGTTAAATTTAAATTCCACGATATGCTAAATCACGCCTGCATCGCAAGTGGGCTCATCGAGGAGATCGGCTCGACGCACGCAAGCGGAAGCATCAATTGCGCCAACGGACGAAGCATAAAGGTTGAAAATGAGCAAATTCCAAATCACGAAACCGCGATCGCAATCGCGATTGATCTTTTAAAACAAAGCGGAGTAATCAAAGATCTAACTCAAGTAGGCGGCATCGGGCATAGAATAGTCCAAGGTGCGGATTATTTCGACGCTCCTGCGCTCATAGATGAAGACGTAATGGCTAAAATCGCCGAGCTTGCGCCGCTTGCACCACTACACAATCCCGCAAATTTAGCGGGCATCAAATCCTGCCTAAAAATCGCTCCTAAAATTCCAAACGTCGCGGTTTTCGATACGATCTTTCATCAAAGCATCCCGCCTTATGCGTATATGTACGCGCTGCCGTATGAATTCTACGAAAAATATAAGGTTCGCCGCTACGGCGCGCACGGCACATCGCATTGGTTTGTCTCGACGATGGGGGCGAAATTTTTACGTAAGAAATACGAAAACTTCAATGCCATTACGCTACATCTTGGCAACGGCTCGAGCGTGAGCGCCATAGAAAACGGCAAATGCATCGACACCTCAATGGGGCTAACGCCGCTTGAGGGGATCATCATGGGCACCAGATGCGGCTCGATCGATCCTGCGATCATCCCATACATCGAGCGAGTCGCGGGCTACAACGCGCAGGATATGGACGTCATAATGAACAAAAAAAGCGGACTGCTCGGCATCTGCGGCGCAAGCGATCTGCGAAAAGTATATGAAAAGATGGAAGGCGGCGAGCCGCGCGCGAAACTCGCGTTTGAGATGCTCGTGTACAGCGTCGTTAAGATGATCGGAGCGTATTATGCCGTGCTTGGGCGCGTGGACGCTTTGATCTTTACCGGCGGTATCGGCGAGAATGCGCCGCATTTTAGACAAAATGTTTGCGAGAAGCTCGCTCATATCGGCATCGAAATCGATGCGACAAAAAACGCAAAAAATACCGGCTCGATTAGAAATTTAAGCGCGGTAGATAGCAAAATCAAAACGCTCGTAATCCCTACCAACGAGGAGCTGGCGATCGCCGAAGCTACGGTCGATACGATCAACAAAAACTCCGCGCAGATCGACTATCAGAAATACTCGGAATTTTAAATTTGATCTAGTGGGATTCCGCGGTTATTTTGCGAGTAGCGATACCAACTGCCTTTTTCGTTAGGCAATTAAATTTTGGGTCTTGGCTGCAAGTCTACGCTAAATGAAAGAGCCTTTTATTTTAGAGGCTTTCTGGCTAAGACGATACGAGAAATTGCTACGCTACGCGCGGGTTTAAATTTTATTTGTCGCTTCCGATAAGGCTTAAATTCTTGCTCGGAAGAGGCGGAGCGGAAGGGGCTATACTTGTGAAGCGCCCTTTTACTTTGCCTCGGCTAGCAACCGCAAGCAGGTCTACCGCCCAAACCCCGCCTAGATCACTACGCGTTAGAAGCGGCGAGATTTTATTTTTAAACAAAGCTTTGCTGGTTAAATTTAATAAATTTGGTTTCAAATTAGACCGTAAAAATTCCAAAACAGGTCCTTATTGTGAAATTTACCGAACGATAAGGCATAAAATTTTAAAATTTAGCGCAAGCTGGGTTTTGACACGCAAACTTTATAAAAGGAGCGAACGATGAGCGATTTGCCGAATTCACAAGTCACGCAAGAGCAAGAGGCGCCGTATCCCGATACGAAATTTACTAAATTTTTCGGGCGACTTTACGCGGCGGTTTTTGTGCTGTTTGCGATCACGGCGCTTAGCGTATTCGTGCTACCCGAAAATATTTTAGACGTAAGCGCAGCATGCGCGGACTTCGTTGGATTTATGAAGCGGTTTTTTCCAAACATCGCCGCAATTGGCAAAATAAGCCCACATACGCAACTTGCGGAATTTTACGTCGCGGCGATGTGGATGCCTATTTTAACGGCTTTCGCGCTAAGCTGCGTGTATTGTCCGATCGCCGCATTCTTATACAAAAAAGAGCTTCCCGCCGTCAAAACGCAGATATTTGTGCTTATCGGCATACCTTTCGCTTACTGGGCATTAAACAATTATTTCTACGCCGATTTCGCCGTAAACGGCATCCCACACAGAGTGGGCAACGGGCGGACATTTCCAACTTTTGCGAGCAGAGAGAGCCTGTTTGGTTGGCTATCGTTTTTTGGAGGCGGCTCAATGTTTTTTGGTATGTCTGTTCCGATTTTATTCAGTAATATAGTCCACTGGATATATCTATCGAGAAATAAAAGCTAAATTTTATGAAATCGCGGACGAATAAAATTCCGCACCAATAACTTTCAGGGTCATTTTACGAGCGCAAAGCGGACGACCGATAAAATTCCGCGCTCCGTTTTAGAACAAAAACAAGCGACGATTAAATTTAAACGCTCCGGTAATTAGAGCTTTTTTGCGCGGAATTTAAGCGACCGAGCGACGATTAAATTTAAACCGCAGGCGGTCGCTTTTAAATTTTAAATTTCACTAAATTTTAAAATTTTATTCGCGCCACGTAAGGCGGAAGGTCGTTATCTCGCCCGGCACGCTGTCGTAAGAAATAGAAAAGGAGTATTTTTTGCAGACCTCGCTTACGATGCTAAGCCCGATTCCAAAGCCGCCCTCGCTTGAGTTAAAACGCGCAAAGCGCCTGAAAATTTCGTCGCCTTTTTTCCTGTCGATCCCCTCGCCGCTGTTTGAGATCGCTAGCTCGCCGTGCCTTAGCCGCACATCCACGTAGCCGCCTGCATCGGCGTATTTTACGGCATTACTTAGCAGATTGTCGATCAGGCGCGAAATTTCATAGACGTTTGCGTTCATGCTCGCATCCGCAAGATCGGTTTTAAGGCTTAGTCTACGCTTTTGAATAAACGGCGCGAAGTATTCGCAGCGCGAAGCGACGAGGCTTTTTAGATCGATCGAGCTAATCTCGCCGTCCTTATTCATACCGAAGGTCAAAAACACGAGATCCTCGTAGATGCGCGAAAGCGTCTTAGCGGCAAGATCGATATTAGCGACGCGCTTGGCGTTGTATTCTCCAAGCTCTGCGTGCCGCATCGTCTCGACGCTCATGGAGATAATGCTAAGCGGAGTATTGATCTCGTGGGTGCTATCCTTGATGAAGCGATTTAGCGTGTCGATCTTATCGTAAAGCGGCTTGGTGCCTAGCCGAACCAGATAAAACGCCACGGCTAATATCACGCCTAAAAGCGCTATCATCATCGCTGCGGTTTTGATACGAAGCGTTAAAATTTCGCCCTGCACGCTACTTCCAAGCAGAATGATTTTAGCCTTGGAAAAGGCGTTTCGCTCCTCCATATTTTGCAGATTCTCATAAATTCCCAGCCTTCCGCCACTTATAAATTCCGCCTTTAGCTTTGCTTTATCAAGAGCGCCAAGTTCGCCGTCGCAGCCGTAAATTTCATCAGAGTTTGGCTTAAATATACACGCATTCACACCCTTTTCGCGCTCGAAGTCCGCTAGCGATTCCAGCCCGTCCATACTTGCTTTCATATAGATCATCATTTTGATCTCTTTTAGCTCTTTTATCCTGTGCGAAAGTAGCGCGGCTTCGTTCATCCTGTAATTTATCTTGAAAAAATATCCTAAAAACAACGCACTTGAAATGAGATATAAAGATAGAATTTTAAGCGTTAAAGCAGTCTTTTCAGACATACAGATACCCTGCGTTGCGGCGGTTTATGATGTGTTCTTCGCCTAGGACGTGGCGCAAATTTTTGATATAAGTTCGCAGCGCTTCCTCGCTCGGAGTTTCGTCAAAAGCGTAGATCGCGGAGAAAATTTCATCCTTGCTTAAAAGCCTATTTTTATTTTGCAAAAAAAGCGCCAGCAGCTCGCGCTCTTTGTTTGAAAGCGCGACGGGTACGCCCGATCTGCGAAGCTCCTTGCTTGCAAAATAAAATTTAAACTCGTCGTCAATAGTTACAAAATCATCAAAATTGTGACTGAAGTTTCGCTTTATGAGTGAATTAACGCGCAGCATCAGCTCTTTTAGTTCATACGGTTTTTTGAGATAGTCGTCGCAGCCGCTTTTAAAACCAACCTCAAGATCATCAAGCGTATTTAGCGACGTGGCGAATATCGCGGGGGTGCGATCGCCGCTCTTGCGAAGCTCTTTTAAAAGTGAAAAACCGTCGCCTTTGGGGATTTTTACGTCAAAGATAAAAAGATCAAATTTTTGCTCATAAGCAAGATCCGCGGCGCTTTGAGCGTCGCTGCAAACGCATACGTCAAAGCCCGCGTCTTTTAGATATTCACCGATGAGATCGCAAAGGGTCTCATCGTCCTCTACGAGTAAAATTTTACTCACTACATCTCTTTTTTCATCTCTTTTTTCATCTCGCCTTTCATCTCATCCTTCATATGTTTACCCTCTTTCATAGCATCCTTGTGCATATCTTTCATGTCGCCCTTCATCTCTTTCGCACCATTATGCATTGATGTATTGGCGTCCTTCATCTCATCTTTCATGCCCATGTCGGCAGCTACGGCAAAAGTGCCAGCAAATAGCGCACTAAGCGCAAACAAAGTAAGTTTTTTCATTACGTACTCCTTAAAAGAAATTAGCGGAATTATACTTCCGTAAAAGTGAAGTATGTGTGAAATTCCGAAAAAATTCAAATTTAAATTTAAACGCCTGTAAATTCAAATGCGGCGCGGTTTAAATGCGCTCGGTCGCCAGTGATCCCTGAAATTTAGACCATCTCGCTATGGCTAGTCGAATTCTAAACGCGAATCAAAGCTAGCCAGAGCGCACGCCAACAGTGCATCGCCGAGCTTACTTTACCGCGGCGAGATAAAAATTTAAACCGCCGGCGAAACTGATTAAATTTTATAATGCCACGGCTCGGTCGTCAAATCAAAAATGCCGAGCCAGCCTTTGAGTTCGCGACCTCGCGTGAGCTTTTAAATTCGCCATGCCGCGTAAGCCCTTAAATTTAGTGCGGCGCGAGCGCACAGGGCACGAAATCGCACCTAGATCGCGGCGCAGCTTTTGATCTCGTCCTCGCTTACGATCTCATAGATCACGCCCGCGTTTTTGATAAACTCCTCCACGCGCGCGACGTGTGCGGGCTCTACGTTGATCACGAGGCTTCCGACGACGTTTTTATCGAGGCGCTCGAGCTTGCCCCAGACGATGTTAAAATTTATCTCCAAAGCGCGCGCCATATGCGTGATCACGCTGTCAAACGCGACCGCGGGCGGGAAAAAGAGCCTGATATTCACGCCGCTTGCGGGCAGCACCTCCTCCTCGCCCAAAAACTCCTTCATATTCTCATCCGGATGCAAAAACAGCGAGACGATATCGCCCGAGCTGCTCACGCGCCCGCCCTTAAGCAGGATTGCACGCTGCGCGATGCCCTTTACGACCTCCATCTCATGCGTGACGAGCACGATCGTGATGCCTAGCGTATTGTTTATGCGGCGCAGAAGCGATAAAATTTGCGCGGTGGTATTTGGATCAAGCGCCGAGGTCGCCTCGTCGGAAAGCAAAATTTTAGGGCTTAATGCAAGCGCGCGCGCAATCGCCACGCGCTGCTTCTGTCCGCCGCTAAGCTCGCTAGGATAGGCGTTTGCTTTATCCGCAAGCCCCACGAGCTCCAAAAGCTCGGCTACGCGGCGCTTCGTGCGATCCTCGGGATGACCCCAAAACGCAAGCGGCGTGGCGACGTTTTGCGCGACGCTGCGGCGGCTCATCAGTGCAAAGTGCTGAAAAATCATACCGATATTTTTGCGCAGCTCGCGGATCTGAGTGGCGCTTAGCTCTCTTACCTCCCTGCCCTCTACCTTAAGGCTTCCTTCTTGATAGTCCTCAAGGCCGTTTATGCAGCGCAGCAGAGTGCTTTTACCCGCGCCGCTGCGACCGACGATGGCAAAAATTTCGCCCTGTTTCACCTCCAGGCTCACATCGTCGATCACGCAGGTTTTTCCGTAAAATTTCTTTAAATTTTCTATCTTTATCACTCAGATTTCCTCGTTCATAATTCCGCCGAAACGCCCCAGAAATTTATAAAATTTCGCGCCTTAGCTCATCTGCGCTCTTTGGCGAAAGAAGCGCCGGAGCGATGTCAAACACGCTAAATGCGCCGCGCTCGCCCTTTTGCGCCAAGCGATACACTGCGCGGGCGTAGGCTACGAGCACGCTTGCGGTAAATTCGGGATTTGAATCAAGCTTTAGCGAAAACTCGATCAAGTGTTTATTTTCGCCGTGCTCGCCAGTCGCTCCGCTTCGCAGGACGAATCCTCCGTGAGGGATGCCGCCGTGCTCTTTTTTAAGCGTTGCAAGACCCACGAAATGCACGCTCGTGTCGTAGTCGGCGAAGTAGTTTGGCATCGTTTTTATCTCGTGCTCGATGCGCGCTTTATCGGCGCCCTCTTCGGCCACGACGTAGCACTCGCGCAGATGTTTTTCACGCGTAGTTAAATTTGGATTTTCGCCCGCGCGAACTCGCTCCAAGGCGCTTTCTATCGGCACGGTATATTGGCGCGCATCCACGACGCCCTCGATCCTGCGGATGGCGTCTGAGTGGCCTTGGCTTACGCCTTTACCCCAAAACGTATAACTGCTGCCGTTTTCTAGCACGCTCTCGCCAAATAATCTATTTAGCGAAAACAGTCCCGGATCCCAGCCCACGGCGATGATGCCTACGTTTCCGCCCGCTTTGGCTGCGGCGTCTACCGCGGCGAAGTGCTCAGGGATTTTTGCGTGCGTATCAAAGCTATCGACGACGTTAAAATCTTTTGCAAACTCCGGCGTCTGCGTCGGAAGATCCGTCGCGCTGCCGCCGCAAAGCACCAAAACGTCAAATTTGCCCTTGTGCGATAAAATTTCATCTGCGCTAAATACCGGCGCGCCGCACGTTTTCACGCTGTGCGGCTCGCGGCGAGAAAACACCGCCGAAAGCTGCAAATCCTTGCTATTTCGCACGGCAAGCTCTACGCCGCGACCTAAATTTCCATATCCCAAAACCGCTATTTTTATTTTTTCGCTCATTTTTTATCCTTCAAATTTTAAAATTTAGCGCGTAAAACGGCGCGCCGCCGATGAAATTTTACCTCAGTAAGAAATAATAAATCACGTATAACCAACTTAAAAATCCGTGGATTATCGCCCACATTATGCTTTTATTGACTCCCCATGATAGTGCGACGGCTATGACCGTGCCTAACGTAAATCCACCGATACTACCTTTTGACATATTTTTCTCCTTAATTTAAAATTTAAGCTCAAACTAGCGGGCTACTCGCCAAACGCCTTTAGCTCGTCGCATACTTTGGCGAATTTTTCCTGCGCGCTTTGCAACCCTTCGCGGTTTGCGGCGACGACGGCGGCAGGCGCGGAGGAAATAAATTTTTCATTGCCAAGCATTGCAGAGAGCTTTTCGATCTCTTTTTGCAGCTTTGCTTTTTGCGCGTTAAGGCGCGAAATCACGCCGCTAAGATCGACCCCCTCAAGCGGCACGAAGCTTTCTAAATTCTCGCTTACGTCGCGGGCGGAATTTGCGATATTTTGCTGCGTAAATTCCACTTCATTTACCTTGGCAAGCGTTTTGATATAATCCGCGGCGGCGCTTAGATCGACTGCGGATTTGACGTAGGCTTTGGCTACGCGCACATTGCCGAGCTCGATCGTCGCCTTTGCGCGGCGAATGCTAACGATCGCTTCGATAAGAAGCGAAAATAACTCTTCGATCCGCTCGTCGCGCTCGCCTGGCCGCGGGTATCTCATCACCATGATGGAGCGCGCGTCTTGCAGCTTCGTGCCGCTTAGCTCCTGATACAGATACTCGCTTAGAAACGGCATAAACGGGCTTAGCAGCTTCATCGCTTCTTTAAAAATCATCCCTAGCTCGCCTATCGCGGCCTTGTCCGCCTTGCTAAGCTCAATGCCCCAGTCGCAAAACTCGTCCCAAAAAAACTTATAAAGCTCGGTCGCAGCGTCGTTGAAGCGGTATTCGTCCAAATTTTCCCGCACCGCGCCCACGCAGCAGTTAAAGCGCGAAAGCATATATTTGCCGAGGCTCGTTTTGATCCGCGCCGCGTCTAAATCGTCAAATTTAGAAGCGTTTAAAAGCAAAAATTTGCTCGCGTTATAAAGCTTATTCGTAAAATTTCGATATATCAAAAGCTTATCGTCGCTAAGGCGCAGATCGCGCCCCTGCACGCACAAAATCGTAAGCGTAAAGCGCAAAATATCGGCGCTAAATTCATCGATTTTTAGCAGCGGATCGACTACGTTTTTGCTCGATTTGCTCATCTTTTTGCCGTCTTTGTCCTTAACTAAGGCGTGCAGATAGATGTCGCGAAACGGCAGCTCGCCCATGGCGTTTTGGCACTGAAACATCATGCGCGCGACCCAGAAAAACAAAATGTCAAAGCCCGTAATCAGCATGGTATTCGGATAAAATTCGCTCAAATCCTCCTCAAACCACTTCTCGTTTTTTAGCGCCTCGCCGTTGCCCCAGCCAAGCGTGCTGATCGGCCAAAGACCGCTTGAAAACCACGTGTCGAGCACGTCGGGATCTTGGGTAAAATTTTTACCGCCGCATTTCGGGCAGACATCGGGATATTCTCGCTCATCCGCCCACTGATGACCACAGTCGCAGTAAAACACGGGAATTCTATGCCCCCACCACAGCTGGCGACTGATGCACCAGTCCTTCAGCTCGCGCATCCAGGCGTTGAAGCTGTTGATCCAGTGCTTCGGGAAAAATTCCGCCTCGCCCGCATTTACTCTGGCGATCGCATCTTTTGCGATATCTGCGCGCACGAACCACTGCTGCGAGATGTACGGCTCGACAACGTTTTTGCAGCGGTAGCAATAGCCGACTTGATTTTCGTAATCCTCGATTTTTTCGATAAAGCCCAGCCTATCAAGCTCTGCTACGATCTGATCGCGCGCGGCAAGTCGCTCTAAGCCTTTGAATTTACCGCACTGCTCGTTTAAAACTCCTTTTTCGTCAAAAACGGTGATAAACTCCAGCTCGTGGCGCTTGCCGACCTCGTAGTCGTTGGTATCGTGCGCCGGCGTGACCTTCACGGCGCCCGTTCCAAAGCTCATATCGACGTATTCGTCGGCGATGATCTCGATCTCGCGGCCGATTAGCGGCAACACGACTTTTTTGCCGATCAAATTTTTATAGCGCTCGTCCGCAGGATTTACCATTACGGCGGTATCACCGAAGTAGGTCTCAGGGCGCGTAGTAGCGACCACGATAAATTTATCTTGTCCGTCCGCAAAGTAATAACGCAAATGATAGAGTTTACCCTTGTTCTCCTTATGCTCTACCTCCACGTCGCTTAGCGCGCCGTCGTGCGTGCACCAATTTACCATGTAGTTTCCGCGCACGATGAGCCCCGCGTCGTATAAGCTTACGAAGGCTTTGCGAACGGCGTTTTTAAGCCCTTCGTCCATCGTGAAGCGCTGTCTGCTCCACGCGGGCGTGACGCCCAGGCGCTTCATCTGCTTTACGATCTGCCCGCCGCTTTGCTCTTTCCAGTGCCAAACGTGCTTTAAAAACTCCTCGCGCCCTATCTCTTCTTTTTTAATCCCTTGCGTCAAAAGCTCGCGCTCGACGACGTTTTGCGTCGCGATGCCTGCGTGGTCTAACCCCGGTTGCCAAAGCGTACGGTAGCCGTCCATTCGCTTGTATCGCGTCATAATGTCTTGCAGCGTATAAGTGAGCGAGTGCCCGATATGAAGCACTCCGGTGACGTTTGGAGGGGGCATCATAATGCAAAAGTTTTTGCCTTTTTGCTGGATATCTTTATTGCCGTCGATCTCGAAGTAGCCGCGCTGCTCCCAAATTTTATAAAAGCTCTCCTCTACGGCTTTCGCGTCGTAAAAATCTGCCATTTTCAGCCTTTTTTTAAAATTTTAAATTTTGCGATTTTAGCGGAATTTATGTAAAGCGCTCATTAAAGCGTGCCAATTCTGCATTATACAATAAAATGTAGTATTTAAATATATATATAAATATCGAATTTTAGAATATTTTAGATAAAATTTTAAAAAATCATATAAAAACACTTGACATTAAAAATTCTACCTGCTATAATACCGCGAAATTTTAACCAAAAGGATTAAATATGAAGAAATTTCTTCTCGCTTCGCTTCTTAGCGCCAGCGTCGTCAGCTTCGCTCTTGCCGAAAAAATCGTAGTCGCCGCTACTCCGATACCGCATGCCGAAATTTTAGAGCAGATCAAGCCTGATCTAAAAGCCCAAGGTTACGATCTTGAGGTCAAGGTTTTTAACGACTACGTAACCCCGAACCTCGCTACCGATAGCGGCGACGTGGATGCCGGATTTTTCCAGCACGTGCCGTATATGGAGGAATTTAACGCCAACAAAGGCACGAAGTTAAAAGCGACCGTGGGCGTACATTTAGAGCCGATGGGCATCTACAGCCATAAGATTAAAAATTTAAAAGATCTTAAAAACGGTGCCAAAGTTGCCGTGCCGAACGATCCGACTAACGAAAGCCGCGCTCTTGATCTGCTCGTAGCCGCAGGGCTCATCGAAGTTGATCAAAACGCCAAGCTTCGCACGCCGTTAGATGTCACGAAAAACCCTAAAAATTTAGAAATTTTAGAGCTTGAAGGCGCCGCGCTTCCACGCACCCTGGGCGATGTCGATATTGCAGTCATCAACTCAAATTTTGCCTTTAACGCAAATTTAAACCCGATCAAAGATTCGCTATTTTTAGAAAAGGCTGAGGGCAACCCTTATACAAATGTTATTAGCGTTAAAGAAGGCAACGAAAACAGCCCTAAAATCAAGGCGCTAGATAAAGCGATTCAAAGCGAGAAAGTGAAAAAATTTATCGAGACGCAATATAAAGGCGCAATCATCCCGTCGTTTTAACTCCCCTCTTTTTAAAATTCGGCGCAGGATTCGCGCCGAATTTGCTAGCATTCGCTATTTTGTTTACTATCTTTTTTTATAATTGCGCGAAATTTACCGAATAAAGGAAAAATAATGAAAAGAATTTTATCTTTCAGCTTTGTTGCCGCTATGGCTATATCTTCGCTTAATGCAGGCGTTTTAGCTACTGCAAAAGACGCAAATATCACTATTACGGATGAGGATGTCGCACCGTTTTTAGCTCAAGGTATGCAGCACGGCGGACAGGAACCGACCGCCGATGAGAAGAAAAAACTAATCGATGATCTAATCAAATACAAACTTCTAATCGCAGAGGCGAAAAAATCAGGTATTGAAAACAGCGACGAATATAAACATCAGCTAGAGCTTGCTAAAGATGGCATTGCATTTAATCTATGGCAACGCGAGCAAGCTAAAGACGTAAGCGTCAGCGACGAGGAAGCTAAAAAAATTTATGATGAAAATAAACAGAATTTCATGCAACCAGATTCCGTTACCGCAAGTCATATCTTAGTAGCAGACGAAAAGGCTGCTAAAAACGCGATTGCGAAGCTATCAAAAGTCAAAAAAGAGAATTTAAAAGAGGAATTTAATAAGCTAGCCAAAGAAATTTCAATCGATCCAAGTGCGAAAGAAAACGGTGGCGATTTGGGCTCTTTTGGCAAAGGGATGATGGTGCCGGAGTTTGAAAAAGCAGCGTTTGCACTAAAAGATGGTGAGATGAGCAAAACGCCGGTAAAGACACAATTCGGATATCATGTAATCTACAAAGAAAGCAGCAAAAAGGCCGAGACTATGCCGTTTGAAAAGGTAAAAGATCTCATCAAAAATCAGCTACTTCCAAGCAAAGTAAACAAAAAAATCGATGACAAGGCTAATGAGCTATTCGGCAAACTAAACATCGAATACGCAAAATAGTTTAATTTTAAGGCGCGAGGCTATTAAATTTATATGCAAGTTCGCTGCGGCGCAACTTGCAGGGATAAATTTTAGCCCGCGCCTTTGTTTTATATACGCTAAATTTCGCGAAATTTTAAGCTCACTCTTGTATCGCCGGATTGTTAAATTCTAAACTTATTCGCTCTGCCGATGTTAAATTTTGCGGAATTTTAAGCGCAGCTGGTTTTTACACATTAAATCAAGGAATTCAAATGCTTTCTAATATCGTAAATTTTATCGTAGAATTTGTCGCGGGCTGGGGATACCTTGGCGTTTTTGTGATGATGTTTTTAGAAAGCAGCTTCTTTCCTTTCCCAAGTGAAGTCGTGATGATCCCTGCGGGCTATCTGGCCTCAAAATCGCAGATGAGCTTTGTTGCGGCATTTGTTTGTGGGCTTGGTGGTAGCATTACCGGCGCGCTGTTTAATTACTATCTATGCTACTTTTTTGGACGTAAGATTATCGCTAAATACGGCAAATACGTAGGCATCACCGAGGAGAAATTTGCAAAATTCGAAGCGTTTTTTAACCGCCATGGCGAAATTTCAACGTTTAACTGCCGCCTAATCCCTGGCATCCGTCAATACATCAGCCTTCCTGCGGGGCTTGCAAAGATGAATGTCGCGCGCTTCGTGCTATTTACCGGGCTTGGAGCTGCGATTTGGACATTAATACTGATGAGCTTAGGATATTTCATCGGCGAAAACGAGGAGCTAATCAAGCAAGATCTGCATCTAATTACGATCGCTTTGTTCGCCATCGTCATTATAATCTCGCTTCTATATGTTTATTTTATAAAACGCAAAAAATAGTTCCACGCCAGTAAATACAAATACAATGAAAAATTCCGCCTTTACCTCCTTTAACTTCAAATTTTTCAAATTATAATTTAAGCTAAACAAGAATTTTTATAATTTCACTTTCATAATCTGCGTGCGATACGATATTTCTGTTAAAGTGCAATTATGCCTTAGTATCGAATTCCAAAATATTTTTTAAGTAAAATTCTATTTAAAGTCTTAAACAATCATACTAATTTCTAAATTTTAATTTTTCGTTACGTTTTAAGCTGCTTTTAATACTAAAAGCTTTAAAATTCCATTAACAATTTCAACGAAAGGACTTATTATGGCAAAGACCAGAAAAGAACACGATTTCATCGGTGAATTAGAAATTTCCGACGATTTTTACTACGGTGTGCAAACATTTAGGGCACTAGAGAACTTCCATCTAAGCGGACGAGCGCTCAAAGACTATCCGTTTTTTATCAAAGCATTTGCGCAAATCAAAAAAGCAGCTGCACTAGCCAATAAAGAGGTCGGCGTCCTAGACGCACAAAAAGCCGATGCGATCGCAAAAGCTTGCGACAGGCTCATCGCAGGAGAGTTCAGAGATCAATTTGTAGTCGATATGATCCAAGGCGGCGCCGGAACTTCGACGAATATGAATACCAACGAGGTCATCACCAACATAGCTTTGGAGAGTATGGGACATAAAAAGGGCGAATACCAATTCCTTCATCCAAACGACCACACAAATTTGGGTCAAAGCACCAACGATACCTATCCTAGCTCGATCAAAGTCGCCGCTTACGCCAAGCTAACCGATCTACTAAAAGCTATGGAAAATTTGAAAAAAGAGCTTGAAGTTAAAGCCAAAGAATACAAAGATGTCATCAAAATGGGAAGGACGGAGCTTGAGGACGCCGTTCCTACTACTCTTGGAAACACTTTCAACGCTTTTGCTACTTACATCAAAACCGATATCGCGCTTATCAAAGCCGCTAGAGAGTCGATGACTTACCTAAATATGGGCGCTACGGCGATTGGTACGGGCATCAACTGCCACCCTGATTACAAAAACGTAGTCGAGAAAAAACTAGGCGAAATCACCGGCGTTAAATTTAAAGCCGCAGAGGATTTCATCGCCGCTACGCAAGACACTGCGGACTTCGTCCACGTTAGTGGCGCATTAAAAACAGCAGCCGTCCGCCTAAGTAAAATCGCAAACGACCTACGTCTTATGAACTCCGGTCCTAGATGCGGACTAGGCGAAATCGAGCTTCCTAAGATGCAACCAGGCAGCTCCATCATGCCGGGCAAAGTAAACCCAGTCATCGCCGAGGTCGTAGGCGAGGCTTGCTACGAGGTTATCGGCAACGACGTTACGATTATGCTTTGCTCAGAGCGCGGAGAATTCGAGCTTAATGCGTTTGAGCCTGGCATCGCATATGCGTTATTTAACTCGATCGTGCTTTTGGAAAATGCGATGAATACACTAGCTGAAAAAGCTATCAAACACCTAAAAGCAAACCCTGAAGCTTGCCTAAAATCGGTGTTAAATTCCGTCGGTATCGTTACGGCGTTTAATCCTTACATTGGCTACGAGAAATCCGCAAGTATCGCCAAAGAGGCACTTCAGACCGGAAAATCTGTCGGCGAAATCTGCCTAGAGCGCGGATATTTGAAAAAAGAGGAGATCGATAAGATCCTAGAGCCTAAATCTATGCTCAACCCACATATGAGCAAAAAATAGTTCCAAACTAGGTGCGGCGCGGAATTTCGTCGGTTAATTTAATAGGCGAAATTCCACAAAGTAGAATTCTATTATAATATAGATAAGATTGATCGTGCAGAATTCCGTAGATGCAGAATTTCATCAAGTTAGATTTAGCTTCCGTGGAGTAAAATTCCACTTGCGAAATTTTAGGATAAAATTCCGCATAGAATTCCGACCACTGAATTATAAAGATAATTCGGATTTTACCTGCTGAAATCTTTAGAATTCTGCGCGCCGTTAAAAAAATTACTTTATAAGGAGTTTTGCAATGGACTTTATGGTGATATTGCAATTTATCGTTTTGCTAGGCGGCATCTACCTAGGCGTTAAGCTAGGCGGCATGGGCGTCGGTTATGCAGGCGGCTTGGGCGTTGTCATCCTAGCCATTTTGGGTATGAAGGTCGATATGAAGGATATCCCGATTGACGTTATTCTAATTATCGCATCGGTAATCTCCGCGATTACGGCGCTGCAAGTCGCAGGCGGACTTGATTATTTGGTTCAGGTAGCATCTAAAATTTTAAGGAAAAATCCTAAGCAGATCAACTTCCTAGCGCCTATCGTTACCTATCTACTTACGATACTTGCGGGCACCGGACATACTGCATTTTCTATGATCCCGGTTATCGTCGAGGTCGCAAAGACGCAGAACATCAAACCTTCCGCTCCTCTTGCGCTCTCGGTCGTTTCATCTCAGGTAGCGATCACTGCGAGCCCTATTTCAGCGGCGTTCGTCGCCATGAGCGGCTTGTGCGAGAAGCTAGGCGTTAGCTATCCTAAACTTTTGTTTATCTGCATCTCTACTACCTTCGTAGCTATGATCATCACGGCTTTCATCGTAAATAAATTCTACGATCTTGATCTTTCAAAAGACCCTGTTTACAAAGAGAGGCTTTCAAAAGGTCTTGTAGCCGAGATCAAAGCCGAGGAGTATAAAGAGCCGAAGCCTTATGCGAAAAGATCGGTTGCGATATTTGCTGTCGGCGTTTTGATCGTCGTTTGCTATGCGCTTGCGATCTCAAAGAGCGTCGGTTTGGTGGAAAAACCAATCCTTTCAAGAGATAGCGCGATCATCAGCTTTATGCTAACTATCGGCTTTCTTATCGCTGTTTTGTGCAAGATCGATACGGGCAAACTGCTCTCTACCAGCACTTTCCAAAGCGGTATGAATGCGTGCATCTGCGTCATCGGTATCGCGTGGCTCGGTACTACTTTCGTAAACGGTCACATCGACAGCATCAAAGAGGTAGCTAAAAACGTCGTTACGCAGTATCCTTTCGTACTAGCCGTCGCGCTATACTTCCTAAGCTGCTTGCTATACTCACAGGCTGCGACCACAAAGGTTATGATGCCTGCTGTTGCCGCCGCGCTTGGAATGACTAGCCCTGAAAATTCCGGTCAAATTTGGATCTTGGTCGCATCGTTCGCAGCCGTTTCGGGCTTGTTCGTGCTCCCTACCTATCCTACGACGCTCGGCGCGATCGCAATGGACGATACCGGAACAACTAGAGTCGGTAAATTTGTATTTAACCACTCATTCTTCCTTCCGGGAACCATTATGGTTGCGCTTTCGGTTGCTCTAGGATTTATCGTAGCTCCTGCGCTAATCTAAGATTAGTATTCCTTTCATTTGCGCCGAATTTTTCGGCGCATTTTTCATACCATTTAAAATTTTTAATACAATTTAATAGATAAAATTCTATCGATTTTGGGGCCTGCCGTATTTGCTTATAAATTTAACTTCTAATCGCATGCAAAAAACTACAAGTCTTCCGGTAGTATTTGAGTGGAAGTAAAAATTTTATTTGAAATTTCATATCCATATTATGCTAGATGATAAATCAAAATTTCAGCCAAAAAACATATAATGTAAGAAATTTAAAACAAGGATAAAATATGAAAAATCTCATCATCATCGCTCATCCCGATATGGCAAGCTCGCACGCAAACAAGGCGTGGCGCGAGGTAGCCAAAAAGCAAGCGGATAAATTTGATATTCACGAAATTTACGCCGCTTATCCGAACGGCAAAATAAACGTAGCGCGCGAGCAGGAGTTACTTTTAAGCCACGATAAAATTATCATTCAGTTTCCACTTTATTGGTACAGCTATCCGCCGCTTTTAAAGCAATGGTTCGACGATGTATTTGCCTACGGCTGGGCTTACGGCAGCACCGGCGACAAGCTAAAAGGTAAAGAATTCGCCCTAGCGATCACTATCGGCGACGAGCGAAACAACTATAAAAAAGACGGCACGATCGGATTTAACATAGAGGAAGTTATCACGCCTTTTAAATGCGCTATGAATTTTACAGGCGCCAAGCTGCTGCCGTGCCACTTTGGCTATGGATTTTCATTTCATCCAGATAGCGAATATATCGCAAAAAGTGCAGAAAAATACGAAGAATTTTTAGCAAAATTTTAAAATTTACAAAGGCAAAATCGCTTTTTTAGTCGCGAAATTTTATTTTAAAAAGTGGCGGATGAAGATCATCTTTTCATCCACACTACTCGATACGCTTCCTGCATCGATATTTTTGTGTTGCACACGCAACCTGCTGACATAATCTCCCATCCTTTTGATCGTAAAATTTTATTCCCTTCTCCTCTCCCCCTAAATGGGCAAAGTTTACGTTAAAAATTTATACGAAATTTTTCCGTATAGAGCATGCTTTAGTGCAGCCATATAAAAATCAATGAGCATAAAATTTTACCTAAAAATTTGCACCCGCTCGCAATAATACTCGTCTTAAATTTACATAAGACGTTAAAAAACTATGCATGTCCCGTCGTAGCTACTGCTTCAAACTCTCCGTTAAAATTATATTAAACTCGTAAAGTCGCGCGTTCACTATACGCTACCGGGCTTGTATTGCACTCACCAAGCTCATCCTCATCAATGTCAAAACAACAATCACTCATCTTGCTAGAAAGTGCGTCAGCTGGCAGGTATCAAGGAGAGTTACTGCGAAAGCGGTGCAAAATACGATACTTCCGCGCCGAGCTGCTTAGCGCTTGCTACTCTGCGCGCGTGCAAGCCCAAGATCCAAAAAGAGATTTAAAGTAAAGTAGCGCCTGCCACCCTACGCGCGTGCAGATAGCTTAAAGCTGCCAAAAAGTTTGCGCTCACTTCGCCACTGAGCGCAATTTGCCTATTGCGCGCCTATTAATGCTTTCAGATTTCAACCTGTTCGCTTTTACTTTCCGTCTTTAAATGCCTGCATACAGCTAGCTGCAAAGACGTATTAGCTGGATATGCCTTGTAGCTCGCCCCCCTCATACCCTAGATAAAAATCCGCCGTAATTTATGTAGATATTTGACAGCAGGATCGTTTGAATACGATCTTTCATATGAAGCCCAAAAACGCTACGCCGATACAGATGCGCACCATTTTTTTGCTCTGCGCGCGCTGCCTGCGTCGCTGCGGTCACAATTTTTCTGATACGACACTTAAAGACAACCTATCGCCAAAACTACCGAAAAGCTTTTAGCCTTGTTTTTTGCTTTAGAATTTAGTCTCAATCAGTTCTTTGCTAATAAACCGACAGAACTTCCATGCGTTTGGTATATCAGCTCATCCACGCGGAATTTAGCTAAATTTTTATTTGGATTCTTAAAAACGTGCCAACTTTTCTATCGCGTCTTATTTCGGATAACAGCAAAATTCTACCCCCACACTGTAAAGAGTTAAATTCTATCGAGCAAATTTATTAAAAATTTTAAGAGTAGCAGAAGTAGTAATAGATGATTAATGCTTTTCTATATAGATACCGACGCCAAATTTTAATAAAAAGATATCCATTAAATTTGCGCTTTTTAAATTAGCCAGCAAAAGCTTAAATTTCAAGGTTTCCAGCAAAAGCAAACCCCGCAATACTTCATTAAGCGGCGCAAAAGCCGCTTTAAATTTTACTCTGCGACGCGATTTACCCAGATCAAAAACTCATCGCTTGGGTTCTCGTCGTCCAAATGCGCGGGCGTGACGAGCTCAAGCGCGGTTTGTGGGATCGTCGTTTTAAACCTGTCCTTGAGCCACTGCTGAAATTCTACGTTTGGATGCACGATAAAGTCGTCGCTGTTTGGCGGCGCGCTAAAATCCTCATCCCAGCAGATCTCATCGTATCCGACCGCGAGCAATCGCAAAAAATCAAGCCCGCTGCGAGCCAAAACGCAGGTCATGCTCGAGCCTGAGCCAGAGCCCATGTGCGGGGTCTAGTCTCGCCCGCATCGTCCAGCCACAGCGCGCACATCGAGCCTTCCGAGCCGCTGCCTGCGAACACGCAAAGCCGCTGCTTGATCTCCGCGGCAAGCTCGCGATCCTCGCCGTAAAACCAATACCTTAGCTCTTCGTCGCGATTTTTCGGCTCATCCGTGAAAAATACGATGTCCGTGCCGCCCTCGCGCTCATCGTCGCTCCAGCTCTGCCGTAGCCGATCCTGCGGGTAGAGATAGCCGCGTCTGCGCCCGCCCGCGTCGTCATAAAAGCCGTTTGCTTCGATCCACGCATAAAGCGCCTCAAGTTCGCTTGGCACGCGCATGTCCTGCGGTAGCGCCTCGCGCAACTGCACTAACAATAAATTTTCCACGATCGCTCCTTTTGCTAAATTTGCCGCTCAAATTTTACTCCGTTTTGGCTAAATTTACGAATATTTTGTCTAATATCTGCGGCGTTTTACGCGCCTCGTCGCCGCAAGCGCAAATCGGGCTCTTTAAATTTAGCCGATTTTCGTTGCTATACGTACGCGGCGTCGACGTGAGCGCATATTTAAAAAAGGGTATGAGAATTTTAAGTAGAAAAATGCGTAAAATTTTACGACTTAAATTTTACTATTTTAAGGCCTCTTTGTTTTTGCAGAAATTTGCGGTTTTAAATTTAGCTCGCCGCAAAGAGTAAAATTTTAGCGATACCTATAAATTTAAAATTTCTCGCGCCTTTCGTTTGCAAGCCTCAAATTTTTGCTCAAACTCCGCGCGCCTTTGCAGCTCGTTTTTCGCCCCCATTTTGGTGTATCCCGAGCCTTGCCCCAGAAAATATACATAGCCGGTATCTTTAAACTCCACCGCAAGCGGCATTTGCGCACCCTCTATGCCCTCGCAAATAAGCTGCGCAAGCGCATACTCCTTCAGCGCAAAGGCGTGCGGATACAGGCTTATCTTTTTTAGATTTTTAAGAGCGGCGAGCGGCAAGAGCGCCGGATATGGGGCCTTACACTTTATCCAGGTTAGTTTTAGCACTTCAAGACCGCATAGGCCTTTGAGAAACTCGAAATCTACAATCGGCTGATCCCAATCCAGCGTACCGTTAATACACAAATATCGCAGCGAGGCTATGCCGCTAAGCCCCGAAAAATCGCTCACTCTGCGTAAATTTTCAAAATGCGCCGATCTTAAGTTTTTCAGCTCGCACAGAGGCGAAAGATCGCAAAATCCCGATACGTATTCCAAAACGAGCTCCTGCAAAAGCGGCAGCTCGGCAAGAAAGTCGATATTTTTAACTTGAACCCTCGTAATGCGCAAACGCTTAAGCTGCCTAAGTCTCGGTAGTGCGGCGATCTGCTCCTTGCTCGGAAGATGCAAGGTAAGCTCCTGCAGATCCCCACACTCAAAAATCTGCTCCCAAAAAGGAGTATCTGCCTAGGTAGTAGCGATCTGCAAGCTCTGATTATCCGCCACGGGCCCGTTTAGCGCGAATGCAAAACGCTCGCGGTTGGGCACCATCGCCCAGTAATCATCCTTTCAGTCTAGCAGATACGCAAAGTGATGTATCATTTGCAATCTCCGTTTTTAAAATTTTAAAGTGCGTGATTTTATCGCGCAAGCGGTGCACTAAATTTAAGCCCGTCTATCGAGCTCGCAAAACTCCTTTTCAAACTATGCCGCCATAAAATTTAGGCTCGCTGCGGCTCGGCCCGCAAATACCTCCGCCGCCGCAATAACTCGCCGCAGTAGTTTGCCGCAGTAGTTTGCCTTTAAATTTAAGCCCGCCGGGCTCTAGTCAAATTTAAAGCCGCTCAAGCTTTTGTTAAATCAAACTCACGCGCTTCAAATTTGCAAATTTCACGCCGCTTGAGCGGGCGGACAAACAGAATTTAGTCTAAATTCCAAGCTCGGCTCTTACGAGCGCTTCGTTTTGCGGCGTCAAAAAGCCCGCGATATCCTGCCACATGGAGTGAAAGCCGTATCCGCCCTCTATCATCTCGCTGCGTGCGGCGTCCAGGCTCCAGCCCTGATAGATCACACGGTACATCGCCACCACAAGCCCCGTGCGATCGGCTCCGTGATAGCAGTGCACGAGCACGGCGCCCTCCTTTTGGCGCTTGCGAATAGTGCGCAAGACGTCCGCTATCTGCGCGGGCTTTATCTACCAGCTTTGAAGCGGCTTGTTCGCGAGCCAAAATTGATCCCCAAATGCCCTTCTATCGCCGCCTCTGCTAAAATGACGCAGATTTACGATGCTTTTGATACCAAGCTCGTGCAGCTTTGCGGCGTAGCTTCTATCAAGCTGAGCGCTGCGAAATAGCAGCTCGTCCACGCGGTAGAAATTTTTCGCTTCGTCGATGAGGGTTACTTTTTGCGATGAGTTTGGGTTTGTGCCGCGTGCTGCGGTACCTGCGTTTTCAAATCGCGCGTTTTGAAATTTGGCGTCTTTTGCGTCCGCGAGATTTTGCTCAGCGTCGCTCGTTTTTCTAAAATTTATGGAATTCGCTTCTGTCACAAGCTCCGCATTTACGCCGGTCGCAAAGCAAAATACAGCCGCTAGTGCAAGGGTTTTAAATTTCAAATTTCATCCTTTAAATTTGGCTAAATTTTATGATTTTTGTAAAATTTGACGCTAGACAGGTCAAAATGCAAAATGGCAAGCGCGCCTAAATTTAACGCAAAATTTGAGCGTCAAACCCGCCAAAATCGCCGCTAAATTTTGCCGCGAGCCCGCAAGTCGCGCCGATAAAATTAAAATTTCGTTTTAAAATTTCCCCGTTCCCACCCTTGGTATCGCTAGATCAGTACGCGGTAGTTACATTGCGTAGTTACATTGCCCCTGTAAATTTACTGAAAATAAATCGTAAAAGGGGTGCGCCCGTTTCCGCGAGCGCTGCCATAAACCTGCTTTGCAGGTGAGTTTCGTACTCGCCTCTTGCGATACTTACCCGAAATTTTTCTAAATTTTACGCTTTTAGCTTTCGATCAGATCGGTCTGCCAATTTGCGCCTTGCAGCGTCGTATCAAGCTGCCTGATCTGTCTAGCTAGCTCGTCCACCTGCTTTTGCAGCGCCGCGACGTCGACCGTGCTTAAAATTTTAATCTCGCTGCGCGAATACGCATCCACTTTTTGCGCGGCGACTTGTGCGAATGCACGCAGTGCGCCCGCTTTTAACGTGAGTATGTCGCGCTTGGCGATTAGCTCGGTTAGGCTCTTGCCGTCCGCTTTTGCGATGCAGTTGGTTAAATTTATCCGAACTATCAGGCGCTCAAGCTCGCCCGTGAGCGCATCCAGCTCGGCTAGCAACGCCTTTGGCTCTTCGCTAGGCTTTTCTCCCTCTTGCACCTTTGCGTTATCCGCGAGCCTTGATTTTAGCTGCTCGATGCGTTTTTGTATGTCGGCGCGCAGTATCAGCGCCTCGGCCAGTTTCATTTTCGTCCTTTTTAAAATTTATTTGCCGCCGCCAAGTTGTCGATCTTGTCCGTAGTGCGGTGAATACGGGCCGTAAAGCAAGCATTTGTTGCAGTTCTGGCCCAGTAGTATCGCATCTGCGCTCGCAGAGAGCTTGTATCCCGCGTCAGAGACGGTATCGCCGATCTGCTTGATGACCGCGGAGATCAGCATGCCTACAAGATCGCTACTGCCTCTGCTTGAGTCGTCGCTTACCTGTGCCGAGCCCTCCCAGAGCGTCGCGCCGCTTCGCAGATCTACGAGCTTGGCATTGACCGCCACGACGCTTACGCTATTTAGCAGCATATACGAAGTGCCGTATTTGACGACGTCCATGTATAGCACGGCGTCTGCGCCGAAAATTTGTCTTAGCTTGTGCATAGAGATGTTTTGGATCTCGCTCGCTTCGTAAATTCCGTTATTTTTGAAGGTCTCATGCACGAGCGCAGGCGAAAATACGTAATAGCCCGCCTCGCTTAGCGGATAGATCGCGTTGGCAAGCACAGCAGCGCTTGCGTCCACTTCGGTTGTTTCGTTACTCGGCATCAGCACCAAAATCGATCGCGGCTTAGCCTGCTGAAGCGCCGAGTAATCGTAAATTTCAGGCTCGCTTAGAGCGCACGCGTTAAAAAACAGCGCCACGAATACGCTAAAAATCGCTATTTGAGCTTTATTGTTCATTTTTTAGCCTTTTTATTCGTTTTGCCGCCCTGTTTCGCGGCAGCTTTGCCTTGCTTTGCAGAGGCTGCTTTGACGGCTTCGCGTCCGCTTGATCCTTGGGCTTTATCAGCGCCGGGCTTGGCCGCAGCCTCAGCTTTTTTAAGCGCGGCGGGGTTTGTAACGAAGGTCAAAAACGGCTTTGATTCAGGGAAAGCCTGAGCTTCTTTTTCGAAATTCTCCCTCGCCCTTGCGCCGTTGCCCGCGCTTAGATACAAAAGCCCCAGATGCGAATAAAGCCCCGGCGGGACTTTGAGCCCCTTTTCGTATGCCTTTTGGATAGATTTTTCAAGCGCTTCGATCTGCTCGCCTACGTCGCCTTCCTGCTTTAGATACTGATAGGTCGAGTCCGTGTAGCTGCCGTCCCAGTAATAAATTTGATTCCGGCTCCCGCCGCCGCAGCCGCAAAAGATCACGGCCGCAGCAGCAAGAGCAAAAGCGCTGCTCGCTTTCAAATTTAATCCTTATCTTACTTTAAACGCGCCGTTTTCAAGGCCGTTTACGAGATTATTGACCGCTTCGATGATCGCCAGGCTTAGCACCTTGCCGTTTAGCGTCGAATCATAGCCCGCAGTGCCGCCGAAACCTAGCACTTCGCGATTTGACAGCTCGTACTCGCCCGCACCCTGGGTCGAAAAGACCACCTCGGACGTTCTGACGTCAACGATGTTTAAATTTACTTTAGAATACGCGGTTTGGGTCTTTCCCTTGCCTAAAATTCCAAACAGCTGATGATCTCCGGTCGTCTTGCGGCCAAACTCAGTCACGTCGCCGGTGATAACGTATCTGGCGCCTTTTAAGTTTTGTGCGCTTTTGGAGATTGCGCTTTCCTCTTTGATGGCGCGCATATTCGTGCGATCAAGCACCGAGAAACGTCCTGTTTGTTGTAAGCTTGAGATCAAAATTGTCTGCGCTTGGTTGCCCAGTCTGTCCTCCCCGTCGGAGAACACCCCGTTGTTGTAAGAGGATTGGTTGTTAAAGCGTCCTACCGATACGGCGATCCTCTCGCCAGAGTAATTGGTATTTAGACTCGCTACCGTAGGGGTTTGCACTACGCGAGAGCTTTCTTTCGCGCATCCGCTAAATAGCGCCAGCACCGAAGCCGCAATAACGGCAACCGATATTGTTTTTTTGAAATTCATTCTTTACTCCTTAAGAAAAATTTTCCGTATGATAGCAAGAAATTCTTAAAAAACGGATGCGATTTGTTTTAAATTTAATCAATTTTTTCCTTCACAAAACGGTAAAAGTACGTCGCGTTAAAACTTTGGAAATTTGATAAAGATCGCGCAAATGGCGGCGCCGTTTTAAAGCAAGTAAATTTTAAAAGAGGCTCGCCGATGCGAAGCCGCTTTTAAAAAGCCCATAAAAAAACCGCACGCAAGTTCGGCCGCAATTTAAATTTAAACTCATCCGGTTGCGCGGAAATTTAGGAAAGTTTAAACGATATGTTTTTAAAATTCGGCTCATATTTTGCAAGGCGAAGCGCGCGCATTCAAATCCTGCGAAATTTTAAAATTTAAGAGGGGGCAGTCCGGATCGATCTTAAAAACGATAGAAGTTCAAATTTGAAAGGATCTCATATGCCAAAAAGCTACTTTAAAAATTTATACGCGGATTTGCGCGCAGGCAGGTTGCTGCTGCATCCGATTTTGGTGACGGCGGCATTCTTGGCGGCGCGCCGGCTTTGCTACTTTATAATTTTTCATTTTATTTTCGATCGCTGGTATGGCTGGGATTTCGTAGGAGAAGGGATATTCGTATTTATGCTTGAGTTCACGTGCTGCGCCTATTTTATCACTACTTGCACGCATTTTTTGCTCGTGCGAAAGATCAAATACTCTTTTGCGCTTATATGGGCGGCGCTTGCGGTTTTGCTCGTCGCAGCGTGCTTTTTGGGATATTATCGCGTAGATATCGATCATCAAAAAGAAGGCGTGTTATACTCCTTTTTCCTCGCATCCCTAATCGCCGCGAGCATCTATCTTTTGTTTTTATCGGTCGTATGTAAGCGATTTTTGCCGATTATTTACGCGGCGGTATTTGTCGTGAGCTACGCATTGGCGGTTTATATCGTTTTTAAGGCGCAATCGTTCGGCGCTTTCTCATCCGCTTGGGCGCTGTCGATCGTTTGTCCTTTGCTATGGGCGTTTTATTTCAAATTTGAGTTCAAAAGAATTTTCGCCTCAGAGGATAAAAACACGCAAATAAACGCACCTGCAAGTGGCGAGGAGTGAAAATTTATCCGTAACAAAATACCACAAAATTTTACTGCACGCACAAACGAGTAAAGCGGCAAATTTCACTGCCCAGGAGTACATTTGACAATGTGGCGATTAATTTTCGCCTTACAATCACGCCCGTTTATTTTGTCTGCTTGAAAATAAATTTGTTATAATCCCGAAAATTTAAAAAATCACAAAAGGGGTCGTATGTTTAATATCCTACTCGTCGAAGACGATGAGGCTTTGAGCTCGGCGATAAGAGAAAAACTACTTGATGAGGGCTTTAGCGTGAGCTGCGCCTTCGACGGCAAGCAGGCGGCAGAGGCGCTGGATGAGGCGCATTTCGATCTGATCATCTCGGACGTGATGATGCCCAAGATGGACGGCTTTGAGCTTAGCAGATACGTTAGGCGCGACGGCAAGAGCCAGCCGATACTGATCATAACGGCAAAAAGTGAGATCGAGGATATGCAGACGGGCTTTAAAAGCGGCGCGGACGATTATATGAGCAAGCCGATAAATTTAAAAGAGCTCGTGCTGCGCGTGCATGCGCTGCTAAGACGCGCAAAGATCGCGAACGAAAAGCGGCTACTCATCGGCGGAAGCGAGCTTGACTACGATACGCTTAGCGTCCGCACCGAGGGCGAGCGGATAAGCCTGGCGCCGAAGGAATTTCGTCTTTTGTTTTTGCTGCTAAGCTACGCGGGCAGAATTTTTACGAGATTTGAGATAATGAGCGAAATTTGGGGCTACGAAACGGACAGCGACGAGCGCGTCGTCGATACGCACATCAAAAAGCTACGGGCGAAATTTGAAAATTCCAAGGACTTTGAGATAATCACCGTGCGCGGGCTCGGCTACAAAGCCGTAAAAAAGGAGCGAGCGTGAAAAAATACCTCATCAGCCTCAAAAGCTTCATCGCGTTTTACTCTTCGCTCGCATTCGGCGTGATAAATTTTATCGTTTGCTTTGCGGTTTGCATGCTTTTTTACATAGGCATCGGCGGCAAGATCGGCGGGTTTTGGGACGGAGTGGCGCTTTGCGCGATCATCTGCCTAATCACGATGGCGCTAAATTTTACCCTGCTTTACTTCGGACTTAAAATTTTATTCCGCCCGATCAAGCGGCTACTAGACGCGATCACCGCGATCGCAAACGGCGATTTTGAGGCGCGCGCCGAGCGCAAGATACACAGGTACCGCACCGATTATGTCTATATGCACGAGCTGGACGAGCTTGTGGTAAACGTCAATAAAATGGCGCAGAAGCTGCAAAAGCACGAGCAGCTACAAAAGGAGTTCGTCTCAAACGTCTCGCACGAGATGAAAACGCCGATCTCCTCGATCGCCGCGTTAAGCGAGATGATAGAGGGCGGCGTGAGCGAGGAGCGCGCGGTGCGATACGCAGCCTCCATCGGCGCGGAAGCAAACCGCCTAAACAAGCTCTGCAGCGACATGCTAAAGCTAACGAGACTTGATAGCGGCGCGGCGATCCGCCTAGATGAGACAGTACGTATCGACGAGCAGCTGCGGCAATGCATCATATCGCTAAGCCAAAGCTACGAAGGGCACGAGTTTGAGCTAGATTTATCGCCGCTTAGCGTGCGATCAAACGCGGGGCTGCTAAATCAAATTTGGCGAAATTTAATCGAAAACGCGCTTAAGTACTCGCGTCAGGGCGGTAAAATTTTCATCCGTTGCCGTGCTTGCGACGGCTTTGCGCAGGTGAGCATCAAAGACGAAGGTATCGGCATCGCGCGCGAGAAGCTGGATAAAATTTTTGACCGATTTTATCAGTGCGAGGAATCGCATAAGGAGCTAGGCAGCGGACTTGGGCTTAGCATCGTACGCACGGCGGCGGGTCTTTTAGGCGGACAGATCGAATACGAAAGCGAACCCGGCATCGGAACCGAGGCGCGCGTTAAAATTCCGCTTTAAATTTCAGATCAAGACGGCGCGGATAAGCTGCGTCTTGCAATTCATAGCTCGCCGTAAAATTTTGCCCCACAGGCGCAAGTCGCGCCGATGTAAGCTTTAACGATACGGGCCCTGACGGCGCAAGTCGCGCCGATGCAAGCTTTAACGGCGTAAAAAAGCGTGGGCGTGTCGCGCACCGCATTTATATAAAATTCTGCTTTAAATTTTATATCGATTTGCCGCGGACGCCTCGCGCGCCGCGACGAGGTCGGAATTCTGCTTTAAAATTTACCGCGCATTACGACTTTACCGCGCATTACGGCGGGCGGCAGGCTCGCTTAAATTTACCGCGCCTTAACACAAGTAGCTGAATTTTGCCTGAAATCTGCCGCCGCTCGCTCGCGCTTTGCAACGGACGGAGAAATTTTGTCCTAAATTTCAAAAGACACATTAAGAACACAATCACCTTATATAATCCCGCCCATAGATCGATCGGGCACGCCCCTAGCAGTCCGAGCCGAGCAAATAAACAAAATAAAAACAAAGGAGAAGCGATGAGTAAAGCCGTACTTCACTCGGTGCTAGCGATAGAAGCCATTTTATGGGGGCTTTTGTCGGCCGTGATTATAGGTGCGTAAATTTTACGCTTTGAGCTAGGCGATCTGCCGAAATAATTTATAAAATTTACGAAATTTGCGCCCCGCTTCGCATCTGCCGAAAAAGGGGCGCACCTGCGCTAACTATCTAAACTAAAATTTAATCGACTCACTGCGTACACGCAAGTCCCGCTGCTAGCCGTTTTTGCGCGCAACCTCGCCGCGGATAAAGCAGCTGCGCAACTAAAAATCGAATAAAATTTTAAATGCTATGAGCGGACAGACAAGCTAGTTGATGCCCTATTTCATCCGCGCCTTTTTGCAATATGTGCTCGCTCACAAAACAGCTTGCGATAGGAAAATGATTTTAAGATGCGCGACCCGCTCCAAGCGCGCAAATTTACGCCTTTGCCGCTAAGCGATTTTTAAAAGCTATCAAGCTAAAATTTATCCCGATTTGAGATCAAATTTAAACTCGACCCAGACGGCGAAAATTTCACAAAAGACGCCGCAAGCAATGATGAAATTTTAAATAGTGCAAGCAGCGATGAAATTTCAAAAAGCAAAGCGCGCACGGAGAGTTAAATTTACAAAATTTCGCTGCAAAGGGCTAAATTTATGAAATTTCGCTAGGGTTAAATTTTAAAATTTACCGCGCGGCGCTTTTATCCTTTTATATCCTCGATCACCGCTTCTACGAAACGGGCCGTATCAATTAGCCTAAAGCCCCATACTTTGGGATCCGCCGTGATTTTATTATAAAAATCTTCCAATTCTTTCGCGGGAGACAATTCGCCCAATTTAAACGGGGCAAATTTTACTTTACCGATCTTTTTTAGATGAGGTAGCAGCTCCTTTAAATCCTTATGATTAAACCAGCGGTCCGCTCCAAGGAAGCCGCCGTTTTTCGAGCTCGCGATCTTGCTTTTTAAAAAATCATCCATTCCGGGCGGCTCTTTTTGCAGCAATCTCGTGCAGGCTAGGTGGTACTCGAGCTTTCTAGGCGTTTGATCTACCGCCGAGACAAAGCAAACGCCATATCCCTGCTGCATCTGGATAGACAAAACGTCGCCCTCCTCAAAATACGGCGTTTTTTGCTTCGAAATTTTGGCTCGCTTAAGCGGTCTAGGGTTTTCGCTTTTTAGCTGAAGCGCTAATTTATCAAGCGCTTTTTGGCGGCTCTTTTGAGATTTTTCAAAGACCTTGTTCCACATCTGGCTTGCGCCGTCTTTTATGATAGCAAGGGCTTTTTTGCGGATTTCGTCATTTAAAAAGCCGATCTTCCAAAGCGAATACGCCAGAGCCGTCCAATAAATCTCGCTATAAAGCTCATCGGTGCAGAAATTTTCCGCCTGCTCTAAAACGTCCCGCAGTATCGTTTCAACATTTTCGCCGTCCTTGTAGCGCTCTGTGATAGTCAAATAGATATCGTATCCGTCGTCGCTGTCGATAATTTTCACCCCGTCTATCGCCATTTTTTCTACTTTATCTTGATCTCTTTTCTGCCTCTTTAGCTGGGCTAAATTTTATCAAAATTTGAGCGCTTGAAAGACAAATTGCCATTGAAATTTCGCTTTAACGGCGGTGAGCTTTGCTTATAAATACAGCGCCGCCCAGTTTATAAAATTTAACTAGCTCAAAATTTGAATAAATTTTTAAAATTTCACTCGCAAGAGCGGCTATCTACCAAATTCAGGCCTTCAGACATTCTTAAATTTTAAGCTTTTCTCTTGGAGGCGGAAGGGGTTCTACTTACGAAGCGTCGCCTTCCTTTGCTTCGTCACCGCCTCGCAACTGCAAGCAGACCCGTCAAATCCTCACAATCTCGTTAAACATTAGCAGCGATTACGCCGATCTATCGTTTTTGTTAAGGGGGAAGGGGCTTAAATTACGAGGTCGCTCCCTTCCCCCTTAACAATCCTCCATCCCCGACGACGTTAGAGGTGGCGATGCTTTGTTAACGCAAAGCATCGCTGAGTTAAATTTAATAAATTTGCTTTAGATTTGAATATAAAATTCTAAAGCGAAGCACCCAAGATAAGGCGCAGTATTTTTGCGTTTAGACGAGGCAGAAACGACGGAGGCGAGGGAGCGTATGTAAAAATACGTGACCGAAGCCGACCGAGTTCCCAACGAAGTATAAACCAAAAAGACAAGCCTTAAAATCGCAAAATTTAACCCGAAATTTCCTTCTGCCAGTTCTCACCCCACACGGCATACGCCACGCTCTCTTTCGCGTGCTCCTGTAGCCCCGAGATCGCGCGCAGAAACAAAGCCTTGTTCGCGGGCCCCTTCATTAGCGCCTTAAAGCTTTTGTAAATTTTATCCTCCTGATAGGAGAGCAACCCCGCAACGATCACTTCTAAACTACGCTCGCTCATGCCGTAGCGATCGATAAACGCCTCGATAAATTTTATATGCGCGCTTTGATGTTCGGCATCCACAGCCTCAAAGTAGCGCTGCGCGAGACCAAAGTATTTTTCGCTCTTCAGCGCGAGGCCGAAAACTGCGTAACTGCCGCTCATCAGGCACTTTTCGCCGTCCGTGTCGGCGTAGAACTCGAATTTGTGTCTTAGCGCCTCGTTCGCGTAAAGCTCAAGCTCCCCGTCCAGCTCGTGCGCGAGCGCGGCGGCGAAAAAGCGGTGCGTGGGCGTAGGCGCAAGGCCTTTGATCGGCAGATAAACTTTCTGCGCCTTGGAGGAGCTAAGCTTTACGGCGTAGCTCGCAGCAAAGCCCGTTTGCAGAAGCTTTATGATGAAATTTAGCGCCTTTTTATACGCGCTCGCCGTTTCATTTTTGATTTTTACGCGAACCTGCGCAAAAACGTCGTTCGCCGAGCATTCCGTGTCCGCGTCTTTAAATTTTACTAGCTCGCCCTTAAGCTCGCCCGTGCCGTGGTCCAGATAGCTTTGCGCCTGAGCCGAGCCGAAAATCTTCGCCGCGCACTCCAAATCCTTGCGCGCAAGATTCACATCCCAACTATAGCGCTTAAATTTGATATTCCAAAACGCCGCTCGCACGAAAAACGCAAGCTCGCCCGCGTCCACGTTTTGCCGCGTAAAATCCTTTTTAAGCTCGTAATCTTTACTCCAGCCGTCATCACTAATATCGTAAAATTTCGGCAGGAATTTCTCCTCTTTCCAACGCTGTAGATTATTCTCTAGCGCGATGATAAAATCCCCCAAAAGCCACCTGTTTTTGACGTCTTGCACCGCGGCGATAACCCGCTCAAGCAGCGCCGCAAGCGCCGCTTCGTCGTAATCCATAAGCGAAAGATCGAAAATGCGGTCTATAAACACGAAAATCTCACGGCCGTCTTTGATCTTTTTATCGCGGCGGATAATGAGCTCGTCTATATAATCATCTATTTTGCGCTTTAGCTCGGCTTTTCGCGCAGCGTTTTCAAAATAAAATTTATGCTCGCAGCTGCGCTGCGCCAAGCTCTCGCTCGCGCCTTCAAATTTGACCGCCAAATCCAGCTTATACGCAAAAAAGGCAGATTTGCTTCGGCTAAAAACTCTTCCTCCGCGCTCTTTGCGATGAGCGGGACGATGGCCTCAAACTCCTCGCGCTCCAGCTCGTCTATTTCGGGCGCATCGGCTCTAAAGCTGTCCGCGCCAAAGTCGTGAAGGTAGAGCCTGATGCGTGATCTGCGACACTCCACGCCTAAAAAATCAAAATATCCCTCCTGCACGCAGCAGCCCGAATACGGCGCCTCGCCCTTGTACTGTGAGTCTAGCTTGCTAGCGATCAGGCGCTTTAGCGAGTCCGAAATTTTGTCCGCTAGCGAAATTTGAGCTTCGTTCATTGACGATCCTTTTAAATTTGAGTTAAATTTTGCGGCAAGGTGCCGCGACTAAATTTAGATCTAAATTTTAGCTTCGATTCGGCAAGCGCGCCTAGCTCAAAGCCAAAAATTTCCTAACCGTAATACAAAGTATCGTAACGATAAGTGCGATCATCCAGCGCTTTTGAGCCTTTTTGCCGATCTTGTGTGAGGTTTTGACGCCCGCATAAACGCCCGCTAGCGAGCCGATGCCTAGCAACGCGCCGATCTTATAGTACACGAGCCCGTGCGCGGCAAGACTAATAAAGCCCGCGCTTGAGGAAAATATCACGAAAAATAGCCCCGTACTGACGGCCTTTTTGATGTCGTAGTTTAAAAAGCTGATCAAAATAGGCATCACGAATACCGCGCCGCCGATACCCACGCTGATCGCCACGGCGCCGACGAGCAGCCCCACGATAAAAAGTAAAATTTTTGATTCGTTGGGCTCGCCGGTGGGCTCGGTCGGGGTTTTGAAGAGTTTGATTAAATTTATGATCTGTACCAAAATGAGCGTGCCGAGTAGAAATTTTGAGGAGAAATAGCTTACGATAAAGCCGCTGCTAAGCGCGCCGCAAAAGCCTCCAAGCCCCAGCACCAGCGCGGGCGCGACGTCTAGCATTTTGCTTTTAAAATTTACGAACGAGCCGAAAATCGAGCTGAAGATCATCTGCATGATGCTGATGCCGATGGCGTACTTGATGTCGTAGCCGAAGAGCATCATCACGGGCACCACGATCGTGCCGCCGCCGATGCCGAAAAATCCGCTGATAAAGCCTACGCAGGCGCCGATTAAAATGTATTCAAAAAACATCCGTATTCCTTATTTCAGCCCATTTGGTCTCTCTGAATTCCGCTTTTTGCGGCTTGTCGTTAAAATTTACTGCTTGCAAGCGTTTAAATTTAGGCGCGAAATTTAGCAAATTTAAAGCTTATAGTCGTTTTGATTCGCACATCCATTCGCGGTAGCGCTCGCGCGAAATTTTTATATTTTCATATCGCAAGGTGTCCGCGTGAAAGCATTTTAGGCTCAGTTCATTACCCTCAAAGCCCGCAAAATCAGCCTGCTCGTAGATGTCGTAACCGCCCTGCATGCAGTCTAAAACGTCTACATATCTCTGCTCTTCGCTCATCGGCTCGGCAAAGCTTACCAAATGCACGCCGTTTGGAGCACCCCAGTAGCAGCCGCTCGCGGCCAGCGCGTCCCAACCCCGCAGATAGTGCACGCCGTCCCAAATGAAGCTCTCCTTGCCGTCTAGCCAGGCGTCCGGCACGAAGCGCATGATCTGCGCTGAGGCTAGATCAAGCACGCTGTAGCCGTATAGATCCTGGCGAAAAACGAGGTAAAATTTGCCGTCTGCGTGGCGGATCAGACTAAAAAATTCCGCCCGATCGTCTATACAGCGCCAGCTTATTATCTGCGGTGCGCCAAACAGCGTATATTCGCCGCCGCCAAAGCTTGCCGCGCTGGGCCCATATGCGTCCTTTACGATCTCATATCCGCCGCTTAAATTTATCGTTTGACGCCGGGTAAAATTTCGCTCCTCGAAAAGAGTTTCCGCCTGTTTGATGCGCGCTTGGTACTGCGCGGAATTTACGGCATTTGCCATCGTGCGCTCCTTAAAATTTTATGCGGGCGGGTTAAATTTTGCGCTGCCTCAAACGGCTCGCACTTCCTGAATTTAATGCGAACCGAATAAATTTAGCCTCGCTAGTCTGCGAAATTTGACCGCTAGGCGGCGGAGCTCAAACATTCGGCGGCATCCTACAACTACTAAGTGCAATCCGTGAGCGCTATGTACCCGCGCCTAAATTTTACTTCGCCTTGCGAATTTTTTAAAATTTACCCGCAGTTTCGGCATCCTGCGGATATCTTGCAATACCGCACCGTCTTTAATGCTCACTCACGAGAGCCTGAAATTTTACGAGCGTTTAAAATTTCGAGGTATTTAAATTCCACGATATTTAAAATTTCGCGACGTTTTAAAATTCCACGAAAATCCGAAATTCCGCGAGTATTTGAAATTTCGCAACCTTTAAATTCCACTAGCGCCTTAAATTTATCCAAGTGCAGGCAGACAAACCGCCCGGACGAGCAGACCGCTTAAATTTGCTCGTCCCGCGCGGTACCGCTAGCTATTACTCAAATTTACTCTCCTCCGCAGCGCCGCTAGCGTATAAATTTAAAATTTTACTCGCCCGAGGCTGCGAATATTACTCGGATTTATCCCCCTCCTTGGCGCCCGAAATTTTATCCAGCACCTTTTTGCCGACCTCGCTTTGATTTAGCGCTTCGAGCATCGCGGCTAGCTGCGTGCCGCCCTTAGCGCTTAAAATTTCGCCGAATTTACTCATCCCCTCGCCCACGCTGCCTTCGTTTGCGATGATCTTAAGATCCGCCGCGCTTAGCGCCTTGGCCTGCTCCAGGCCGATGTCGCGGTTCGCTTCGATCTGTTTGATCGAAATGAGATAGGTCTGGTATCCCTGATTTTCGCCGATCTCGCGCGCCAGCTCGATCTGTGCGTTTACGGGCGCGAGCTCTTTTAGCCTAAGCGCCTCGGCCTCGGCAGAGCCTATCTTTAGCGTACCCTGCGCCTCTTTGTCCTTCATCTCCAAAAGCGCCGCGGCGGCGAGAAACTGCTTCTCTTTATCGCCCTGCGCTACTAAAATTTGATTTTCCTTGATCGCTTCGGCGTCGCGGATTTTGGCGTTTTTGCGCGCTTCGGCGTCGATCTCGATCTTGCGCTGCTCCTGCTCGGCCTTTACGATCTCCACTTGCTTTTTGATCTCGGCCTGCTTGACGTCGTTTACCCGCACGACCTCCATCGCCTTTTCCTGTGTGATCTTTTGCTGATCCTTGATGAGCTGCTCGGCCTGCTCCTTTGAGATCGCGACCTCTCGCTCGTTTTCGACGGTTTTAAGACCCACCATCTTATTGGCTTCCTGCTGGCGCACTTCGGTTGCCTGCGCGGCTTCGATCTCGGCGATCTGGGCAAGCTTGGTGTTGTTTGCGACCTCTACGCGGCTTTCCTTTTCGATCTGGGATTTTTTCTTCTCCATGATGTTTAAAATGACCTTGCTACCGCTGCTATCTCGGATATCCATCAGCTCGATGTTTTTAACGGGCTCGATACCCCAGTTTTCAAGCTGCGTCTTTACCGCCTTGGTAAAATCATCTCCGAGCTCGGAGCGGATCTGCAAGATGTCCTCAAGCACGCGGCTTGAGAGGATCGAACGGATCGAGCCTTGGATGATATTGGTAAGCTGGTTATTCAAATCTTGAAAATTATTGACGCGTTGTGCGGCTAAATTTGAATCCATAATCCTAAAAAACGCTGTGATATCGACGACGAAAGGAAGCCTGCCTAGATCATACGCCTCGTAATCCTCGATCTTGATACTAAAAACAGAGACGGGCAAAACGATCTTCGTAACGCCCAGCACCGGCACCCAGCTTGGGAATTCATAATAGCTGTTACCGTTGCCGGTATCTTTGCCGTAGCTCGTCGTCTTGCGCGCGCTTTGGACGATATGCACTTCGTTCGTCTCCACAATACGCCTGAAAAACAGCGGCACGATGATAAAAAGCACCACTAAAATCCCAGCGGCGGCGCCTATTAAATATAAAATTTCACCCATTTTATCTCCTTTAAAAATGCTAAATTTAAAATGGATTATATAAAAATTTACTTTGAAAAATAATAAATAATCGCGGCGGCGGCAGTTAAAATTTACGCAATTTTAATGAGGTTTTTTGTAATATCGCAGCGTATATTTCAATACCTTTTAGGAGAAAAAATGAAAAAATTTTTACTACTGCTTTTAGCGGGTGCGCTTTTTGCGAGCGCGGCAGAGCTTAGAACTATAAAGGATATGGATGGAGCTGAGGTCAAAATCCCCGCAAAAGTTGAGCGTATCGCGGCACTCTGGCACTCGAACAATCAAATTTTACTGGCCCTAGGAGGAGCGGACAAGATCGTCGCTACCACCGATAACATCAGCAAAAACGCATGGTTTCTTAAAATTTATCCGCGCCTAGCGCAGATCCCAGTACTGCTAAAAAATAACGACGTAAATTTGGAGGAGCTAATGAGCCGCAACCCCGACGTAGTCATCGTCCCAACCGCACTGGCGGGCGAAAATTTAGCTAAGCAGGGCTTTACCGTTTTAAAGGCGAGCTTTAGCGATTACGAGCAGATGAGGCGCAGCATCAGGATGTGCGGCGATATGCTAGGCGGCGACGCGCCGCAAAGAGCGAAGGATCTGATCGCAAATCTCGATAAAAATATCGCTTTGGTTAGCGGCCGCACCGCAAATTTAAGTCCCGACAAGCGTCCGCGCGTCCTTCACATCGTAGGCGGAAGCGATCTTTTAAAGATCGACGGCAAGGGCACGCTGATCGACTCATGGATAGAGCTAGCCGGCGGAACGAATGCGATCACCGCTACCAAAGGCCCGATGAAAACCATCACCGCCGAGGAGATCATTGCTAGCAACCCGCAGATCATAATCGTGGGCGGCGATCACAACGAAGATGCGGTAGAGAAGATCAAATCCAGCCCGGTTTACAGTGGCACGGATGCGGTCAAAAACGGGCGCGTTTACGGCAATCCGCGCGGGGTTTTCAACTGGGATCGATACGGCGCGGATACGGTGCTTCAAATTTTATGGGCAGCCAAAACCATCCAGCCGGAGCTTTTTGCGGACATCGACGTAAAGGCCGAAACTAAGGCGTTTTATAAAAAATTTATGAATTACGAGCTAAGCGACGAGGAATTTGGCTATATTTTAAAAGGACTTAACCCGGAGGGTAAATAAGACGCGGAACCGAAGCAACGACGTCGGCGCCGCACCTAGCAGGGAGCATCCGTGCCGAACGCTCATCGTTTAGTAGGCGGCGGATACATCGGCACAGAATGTTTCATCGTGCGACGCACATCGGTGCTGAGCAGACCGTCCGCTCTATCTCGACACCGGATAGACAAATCGTCTAGTCATACGGGCGTCGTCGTATCGTCAAAACAAGCGCCGCTATCTCGCATTTTTGGCGCGTTGAAATGCGGATGCCGTCTGCATAAAGCGTAGATTCCATCGGTGCCCGGCGCGTCGATACCTAAATGACGGCATCGTTGCCGAATTGTCCCAACTGAAGCGACATCCCTAGCACGCGACGTGCCGAGCAAACATAGCCACAGCATGTCAAACGGGCGGTGCGAGGCGAAGTAAAATTTAAACCCGCGGCGGGTGAAAAAGGACAAAGCAACGACAAGCAAACAAGGGCAAAACAAAGCTGCAAGATAAAATTTAAAGCCAAAGGGGCGGTCATGGAAATTTCATTTTTTACGACGCTTAAGCCTGCTCTAGCGGGTGCTTGGATACCCTCATTTGCGATGGTGCTGATACAGTTCGCGTATATGTTTATCTACAAGGAGGTCGGCAAACGCGCCACCGATACCTCGTGGTACACGCTCGCGGACAAGCGAAATGCGATCATAAGCTCGCTGCTGCAAGTAGCGCTGCTTATTTTGTCGGTATTCGTGCCGCTTAAGACGGGCAGCGCGTCGTTTTGGATCGGAGCGGTAATCTATGTAGCGGCTTTTGCGGGCTTCATCAAGGCGTTCTACGACTATGCGGCGGCCCCTGCGGACAAAGCCGCACAAGGCGGCATCTACCACCTATCGCGCAATCCGATGTATTTCTTTTATTTCCTCGGCATGGCGGGCGTTTGCGTCGCCTCGGCGTCGCTGTGGCTACTCATAGTGATAGTGCCCTTTGCCGTATACAACCATCTTGTGGTCCTGGGCGAGGAGCGCTACTGCGAGCAAGCCTACGGGCAGGAGTATCTAAAGTATAAGAGCAAAACGCCGAGATATTTTTTGTTTTTCTAAGGGGAGGGTAAAACCTAGGGCATGCCGCAGTTCTAGACGTTTTATAAAATTTTGGCACTAAGGAGAGAGTATGTTCGTAAGGAAAAATTTGGCGCTCGTCGCCGCTTTGTTTCTAGCGTTTTGTCTAAACGCCGCCGCGGGCGAGCCGAGAACGGCTAAAGATATGCGCGGAAACGTCGTCGAGCTACCGGAGAAAGTAAGCAAAGTAGCCTCGCTTTGCAACGCGAACAACCAAATCATCCTCGTAGGCGGCGCGGAGTTTGGATACATACTGCACGGCCTGGGTCCGGACGGCAAATGACGCACGCTCCCGCTTGCGGCGAAAAATAATAGCTTCGGCTGAAGTCTGGGTGCATTTAGAGCCGTCTGCACATTTAGCGGAAAAGCGTTTCTTAAAAATTTTAAGGGCCGAGCGAATGAAATTTTACCGGGCTCGCGACGGCTCCTTTAAAATTTCAAACGAAATTTTAAAGCAAAATTTTATTGGCGGCGCAAGGGCGCGCATATTGGCGATGAAGACACGAAATGTAAAATTTAGCGATGCGCCGAGTAGGCACGACGAAACGACAAACGCATCGCTAGTAAGAAATACGCAAGAGGCGATGTTTTAGACGAAGCGATTTGCAAGGGACGGCGGCGAGCGCGCTTATATTCGCGGGCTTCTATCCATAGCGGCGAGCAGTTCGCAGAGATATACGCAAGCAACGCGCCGCTTTCGATAGCGACGAGCAGTTCGCGCCTGCATACACAAACAAGACATCGTTTTTCTGTAGCGGCGACGGCTTGCACTCATCTCAGTAGCGCGCGGTCCGCTCTTTTTACATGCATCCGATTCTCGTCGCTTGCTTTTTCTGAGGCCATCGCCCATAGCCCACTCTCTATTTTTTACGAGGCAGCGTTTAATTTGCACCGAAATCCGCAGAGCCGAACTGATCGTCCAAAGCACCGTCCTCCTCGCCCGAAAGCACGCTCATCGCGCTGATACGCGAGATCAGCAGGCGATCCTCGGCGATGTCCGCGCGATCCGAGCCGATAGTAAGCGACGTAATCGCCGTGCGTCCGATGACTGCGCGCCCGCCGTCCATCGTGCGAAGCCCCCAGATATCGTGCAACACCGCAGGCTTGCCGTCCACCCGCCCTACGTAGAGCATCACGTGGCCGGGCATATACAGCAGGGTTTTATACGCTACGCCGTTTTTGCCGATAAAGCTAAGCTTTTCATCCGCGCTCATCCCTGCCAGCGAAAAACGCTCGCCGTGGCCCGATTGCGCCTTAGAATTTCGCGGCAGCCACAGCCCGAAATTTGCCAAAAAGTCTTTCGTCATAAGCGAGCAATCGCGAAGAAATTTATACCCGCCCCAGCCGTATTTTTGCCCGAGCAGGCTAGCGGCTACGATCTTTGAGTTTTGCTCATCAAGCGGCGCAGGCCAAAGCCTCGCATCCTCCGCGCTAACGAAATACCTCTTGCCGCCGAACTGCGTTAAAATTTCGCCGCTAAATACACTCCGCACGCCGAGCGTGCCGCCGAGATCGCGCTCGCCGCTAAAATCATACGGCAAAATCGTGCCGGTGCGCGCTCTAAAAAGCTCCGCGCCGCTTTCATCATAAATGGCGGCGCCGTCGCGCAGGATCGTTATAAATTTAGAATTTGCGTAGATATCCGCCTGCTGAGGGCTGATGCGTTTTATCGCGTCGCTTCTTATCCAGCTCCACACGCCGTCGTTACGCACGAACGCCCACGCGCCGTCTCTGCTGTAATGCGACAGCAGCATCGGATAGCCCACACCCACGGCGGAATTTGCGGCGTAATCAAACGGCTCGCCCTCCCCCGGCTCGCTCGGATCGCCGAAAATCGGCAGATCGCTTGGGATATTTCGCAGCAGTGCGTTTTTTACCGTTATAGCGGGCGCGGATATCAGCCCAAATGCCTCTTCATTGGCGTTTGCGCGAATGCTCTGATAGACCGCGTCGTTATATATCCTGCCTGCGGCGTCAAAGTGGCGCCCCTTGGCGTAATTAAGCCCCCAAAACGTATCGATTTCGGCTTTAATCGGCGCATCGTCAAACCAAATTTTAAAATAGCGACTCTTAAACGCGCTTCCGCTTATGTTTTGCACCGACGCAGGAGCGGGCAGCCGCTCGCTGTTTTGAGCGTATTCGAGATCTAAAACCGCGGGATTTTCCGGGATAAACTTGCGCGGGCCGACGGTTTCGCCGCAACCTGCGAGAACCAAAGCTGCGAAGATAAGAGATACTAGTCGTTTCAAACAAAATGCCTTTTAAAAAATTTTGGCTATAATTTTGCCAAAAAATAGGAAAAAACTTGATAAATTTCATAATCCAAAAGCTAAAAGATCGCAATATTTTCATCACGGGCGGCGCAGGCGTAGGCAAAAGCTACGTAATAAAAGAGCTCATCAAGGATTACCGCGCTCGTGGCAAGCTCGTCATCGTTCTGGGTAGCACCGGCATCAGCGCCGTAGAAATCGGCGGCGTGACCGCGCATAGCTTCTTCCGCTTCGGCATTTGCAAAAACCACGAGGAGCTAAAGGGCTTCGATCGCAAACAAAGCGGCAAGCTAAGCGAGCTGCGAAAAATTTTAGCCCTCGCGGATCTTATCGTGATCGATGAAATTTCGATGATCGGCGCCGAGCTTTTCGAGATGATCTATCTTAGAATTTCAAATTCTAAATTTAACGGACGGCTGCTCGTTACGGGCGATTTTTATCAACTTCCGCCGGTGCGCAAAGAGGGCGAGAGCGCGCCGCGCGCGAGCCTATTTAGCGACTCGGATTACGCCTTCGGCTCCTACGCGTGGAGGCAGTGCGAGTTTTTTTACGTCGAGATGATAGGCTCCAAGCGCACCGCGGATGCGGCGCTATACCGCCTGCTTTGCGAGCTACGGCTCGGCACCCCAAGCGAGCAGACGGCGGAGCTGATGCGATCTTTGCTCATCGATGCCGCGCAAGCTGAGCCGAACGCCACGATAATCTCGGGACGAAACGCCGAAGTAGATGCGATAAATAACGCCAGACTAGCTAAGCTTAATGCGCCGCAGAGCAGCTTTGAAGGCGTTTATGAGGCGCTGCAAAGCGGAGTGAGCGAGCAGAAAATTCAAAAATGGATCGCCTCGCTAAACGCACCGCAAAGTCTGACGCTAAAAGAGGGCGCGAAGGTGCTGTTTACCGCAAATAAAAGCGGCGAGTTTTTTAACGGCGAGCAAGGCGTCGTCGAAAAGATCGAAAAAAGCTCCGGCGACGAGATCGAAAGCGTGGTCGTAAAAAAGCCTTCGGGCATACTAAGCCGCGTGGGGCTGCAAACATACGAACTAAGCGAAATTGCCGCAAGCGGCACAGATGCCGAGCAGGTCGTGCTGGCGCGGTATTATCAGTTCCCGCTCAAGCTCGCATATGCCATCACGATCCACAAATCCCAAGGCATGAGCATCTCGCAGCTCATCTGCGACATCGACAGGATCTTTGCCAAGGGGCAGCTCTACGTGGCGCTTTCGCGAGCGACGAGCCTTGCGGGGCTCGGGGTGATATATACGCGCGCAGAGCCCTTGCTGCGGTATTTGCAGCGCAACGCAAGCGCGGACGAAGCCGTGGTGAAATTTTATCAAGAGAACGAATTTTATAAAATTTCGGATCAAAAAATTTAAGGAAACGCATGCAACTAGACAGGGCGATAGCGCTAAGTAGAGCCAAACAAAAAAAGTGTATTTGCAAGGTAGTGATGATCTATGCCAAGATAGTATTTTTGTATCTGTTCCCATTTATTATGATGTTTGCGATCGATGCGGTATTTAAAACAGACGATGATACGGATTACAAGATGATCGAAGTTTATCTTATCTACGCGGTGCTTTTGATTATTTATGTTGCTTGCATTTACGACGGCATTGCAGACGCCGCTTATGAATATAAACTATTTTACAAAAAAGTTTTGGTGCGCACGGCGATCTCGCAGGCGTATCCGCAGCTTACTTATTCGCCAGGACGTGGCATAAGCGCGAAGGAATTCAGGAGAGCAGGAATCTTTGCAAATTCCGATTTTATCAGCGAAGATGAGATAAAAGGCGAATGGGATGGGGTAAAATTTAGCTTCAGCGAGGCAATTAGAATCAAAAAGAACTACGATCTGGGCATAGACAATACCTATGTGAAGCTAGCTTCGCTTGCGATGAGCCTATATGATGCGTATATGGATTTTAGCGGTAGCGTGCTGATATGCGAATTCGGCAAGAGATTTTACGCCAAAACCATCTTAGCGAGCCGCGAGCTAAATACAAAAATTTTAGGCGAGAAGGAGCTAATGGACAACGTCGTTTTTAATAGCGAATTTCGCGTCTTTACCGGTGATAAAGTCGAAGCTCGCTATCTATTGACGCCTACGTTGATGGAGCGACTAAATGAGCTGAAGCGATACTACCATAAATTTAGTATAAGCGCGGCGTTTATGGATAATAAATTTTACCTATTTCTAAACGGCGCGCCGAACCGCTTCGAAACAGAGCTATTTAGCGTACCTCCAACTACCGGAACGGCGTATGCTCACCAATACGAACTGGCTGAAATTTTAGAATTAGTAAGCGAGCTGGGCCGCATAACCGGTGAGCTGGAAAGCAAAATTTAATCAGCCCGCGTAGTTTAAATTTAACGGGCTAAATTTGACCGCTCTATTGCAGTCCCGCTTCGGCCCTTAGCCGCGCGGCGTACATCTCGCGCAGGCGCGGTACGTATTTGCCGACCGCACCGCCTCCGATCGCTCTGCCGTCAGCTTTTACGATCGGCAGCACCATCAGCGTCGCCGCGCTGATAAAGGCTTCATCGGCTTCGTAAACCTCGCTCATTCCAAACGCCCGCTGCTGCACGCTAAGCCCCGCCTGCTCGGCAAGACCCAAGATCACCTTGCGGCGAATGCCGGGCAGTATGTCGTTTGAAAGCGGACGCGTGATGAGGACGTCATCTTTGATGATAAATGCGCTGGAGCTCGAACACTCGGTAACGAGCCCGTCCTCGATCAAAAAGCACTCATAAGCGCCCGCCTTGTGGGCCTCATGCTTTAAGATGCACTGAGCTAAAAGCGAGATCGATTTTATATCGCGCCTATGCCAGCGGATCTCGGGCAGGCTTACGATCTCGATCCCCTCTTTTGCGAGCGGATTATCAAAAATTTGCGTATGATAGACGAAAGCAAAGACGCTAGGCTCTATACCGCGGACGTAATCAAAATCCCGCATCGCCGCGCCTCTTGTGATCTGAGTGTAGAAAGCGCCCTCTTTTACGCCGCCCTGCGCGATGAGCTCATATAAAATTTCCTCATATTTTTCGCGAGAATACGGAATCTTTAGCTCGATCTGCGCGGCGCTGCGCTCAAAGCGCTCCCAAAAATCCGCTCTGTCGCAAATTTTAGAATTTACCACGGGAGCTACTTCATAGATGCCGTCTCCAAGCACGAAACCGCGATCAAAAGGGCTTATTGCGGCTTCTTTGGCCTTACAAAGCTTGCCGTTAATATAGACTATCTCATCGCCGCTCATTCCGCTGATTTCAAACATAATCGCTCCTTGAAATTTCGCGCTATTTTATCTTATAACAATTTAATTTAAGATATAATGCCGCAAAAATCGAAGGAACCCCGATGGATAGGTCAAATTTTAAAGGCAAGCTTTTAGATATTATGTTTCATGTATCGCATAAACCCGTGCTTTTCCGCGATCTGCTCGAAGCCAATGCCGAATTTAACGACGGAATGCTCGTCGATCCTTCGAAGCTAAATTTTAAATTTAACTACGGCAAATCCTACGTTATCTTCGCTTGCTTCGCATTCGTCTGCGTTATGTTTCTGATAACGCTGACGCACGCGATGTTTGAAAAGATCGACTTTCACTTCTCCATTTTATTTACGATCATAGCGACGTCGGCGGTTTTTATCGGCTTTGATTGCTTCAAAGCGTGGGCTAGAAAAAAGCTAACCCACGAGCTCATCAAACGCGCTTGGGCGAACCATTTCCTCTACTTTCCTTACGAAAAATACAGCCGCATAGTCGAAAATATCTACAACGAAGCGCTCAAAAATGACGTGCCTAGACGCGAGCTAGAACAATACGTGCTAAGCAAAATCGTAGAAGTTGGCGAAAAATAGTTTTAAAATACCGCAAAATTCTATAACACAAAACAGCATTTCAACCCAAGCAAATTTTATACTTTCCTGCGCCACATTTCGCTACGGCTAAATTTCACTTCATAAAATTTATCTATCGCTTCTTAAATTATAAATCTCGTTCGCTTACTACCGATTTAGCAATCCGTATTATGTAATTGAAGTTATGTTTAACTATTTTAGGGTAAAATCACGCAATATCTAAGGGATAATATTAAATTTAAGAAAAGGATAGTTTATGAAGCTACTTTTTTGCATTATTTTTGCACTTTGCAGCAGTGTTTTTGCGGGCAGTTTGGAGCAGATCAGATCTGCCGGAGTCGTTAAAATCGGTGTTCGTGATGGTAGGCCACCTTTTAGTGATGAAAAAAGTGGTAATTTCGAAGGCTTTGAAATCAACCTTGCAGATGCTATAGCTAAGAGCATATTCGGTGATAAGCGCGGTAGAGTCGAGTTCGTCCCTTTAAATGCCAGCGATAGGATCTCTGCATTACAAAATGATAAGGTAGATCTTGCAGTCGCGACCATCACGATAACGCAAGATAGAAAAAGGCAAATCGACTTTTCGTATCCATATTTTTCGATGAGTTTGGGAGTTTTGACACGTAAAAGCGACGGCATCAAAAGTATAGACGATCTTTCAAACAAAAAGGTCCTAGTAGAGGGTAGCGGGACTACGGCAGAAAATTTTTAGTATAAAAATAAAATCCACAATCTAATCCATTGCTCCATTACTACCGAATGCTACGATATGCTTAAGCAAGGCAAAGCCGATGCTTACGTTAACGATAATCTCATTGTACTAGCTTATTCCATTATCGATGATAACTTAGAAGTAGCAATCCAAAATCTAGGCAATCCGGAATTCTTAGGCATTGGGGTGCGCAAAGGTAATACCGAATTGCTTGATCTGATAAATAAAGAGCTTGTTACACTTAGCAAGCAGGGCTTTTTCGAACGTTCTTATGATGAAACTTTCAAGCCATTTTATCAAGGCGCTGCAGATAAAAAATATTTCTTACTAGATGGGCTCTATGCTATATTTTAGGACGGAATTTAGCAGTGTTTTATCTAACGCCTTCGACTAAAATGCCATTTATTATAAGCGGATAATATGCGAAATCCCATTTTAAGGACATAAAATGAAACTACTTTTTATAGCAGCTCTATTTTGTGCGGCGCTTTTTGCCGATAGCCTAGATCAAATCAGACAAAACGGCGTCATTCGCATCGGAGTGCGCGACGCCCATCCACCGCTTTGCGAGTCTAATGGCGGCAAATTTGAAGGATTTGAAATCGATCTTGCAAACGCTATTGCTAAAGAAATTTTCGGCAAAAAAGAGGGCAAAATCGAGTTCATCCCACTAAGCGTAAATGACAGAATTCCATTTTTAGAGGCAAATAAGCTTGATTTGGTGATCGGTCTATTTAGCATCACAAACGAACGAAAAAGAAAGATCGATTTCTCCCTCCCCTACCTCTCCGTAAATTTGGGCGTATTAACGCGCAAAGCCGACGCTTTTACCGATATCGCACAGCTTCATGATAAAAAGATCGTATTCGAAGGCGATGCGACAGTAGCCGAGAAATTTTTCAAAACCAAGGGATTTAAAAATTTAGGCCATTGCGCTTCGGCTAAGGAATGCTACGAAATGATTCGAAATGGCGATGCGGACGGCTATATAAACGACAATCTCATCGTGCTTGCATATTCCGTCATCGATGATACTTTGGAAGTGCCGTTTAAAAACCTAGGCCCTAGCGATTTCATCGGCATCGGCGTGCAGAAAGACAACAAAGAACTACTTGATTTCGTCAATGCAGAGCTCATCAAGCTGAGCAAAGAGGGCTTTTTCAAAAAGGCCTACGAGCAGAGCTTTGATCCATTCTATCGCGGTACAGCGGATAAGAAATATTTTCTGCTAGATGGAATTTACAATATGCTCTAAGAGCTTGCTTTAAATTTTGAGTCCGGCTTTTAGAATTTTAGTAAATAAAACTTTCTGCTTAGTTTGAAAGCGGAAGAGAGATTAAATTTAAGGATTTGCCATGAAATTGCTTCTTGCAATGTTGCTACCATTTATCGTTGCTTTCGCCGATAGTTTGGAACAGATCAGATCAAAAGGCGTCGTTCGCATCGGCGTTTACGACGGACAGCCTCCTTTTAGTGAGCTAAACGATGGAACTTTCGAGGGCTTTGAAGTTACGATGGCGCAGGCCATAGCAAATGATCTTTTCGGCGAAAAAGGCGGCAGAATCGAACTTGTGCCGATGAAGGTCGAGGATAGAATTCCAGCATTAGTAAACAACCGCGTAGATATCGTCATCGCTACGATTACCATTACGCCTGAACGCGCGCAGCAGATCGATTTTTCAACACCGTATTTTTCGGTAAATCTTGGAGTTTTAACCCGCAAAGCCGATAGAATAAAATCCTTAGCCGATCTGAAAGAGAAAAGAATTTTGCTCGAAAGCGGCGGTACAGGCGAGGCATTTTTTAAACAAGAAGGCTTTGGAAATTTTACATTTTGTAAGATCGCCAGGGAGTGCTACCGCATGCTAAAAGACGGCGACGTGGACGCCTACGCGACCGATAATCTCATCGCAATGGCATATCCGGTAGTCGATAGCGAGGTAGAAGTACCGCTTAAAACTCTAGGCAAGCCCGATTTTATGGGTATTGGAGTGCAGAAGGGCAATAAAGAGCTACTAGACTTCGTCAATGCAGAGCTTATAAAGCTAAGCAAAGAGGGCTTTTTTGAAAAGGCATACGAGGGGACTTTTAACCCATTTTATCACGGCGCTGCGGATAAAAGGTATTTCTTGCTAGATGGAATTTACAGCTTCTTGTAGGATTTGCGGCTTATTTTAAAATTTATCACGCAAGATTTATCACGCAAGATTTATCACGTAAATTTTATCTCCTGCTTGCTATGCTTTAGCTCTTGCAGCGGGGATCACATAAAATTTATCGCGCAATCTTGCTCGTTTAAATTTTTCAAAAAAGCTTTTTCGCGGGCGAAACGGCATTTATATAAAATTTCGCTCGTTTAAAATTTATCCTGCATAAATTCTACGTAGGTTTTGCAGCGCGCAGACTTTTGTTTCGTCCTTTTAAAATTTTCCCTGCATAAATTTTACCGTAGCTTGGAATTGCTAAAATAAATTTAGCTCAGATTTTTATTATTTCAAATTTTACTAAAAATCCTCTTGCTAGGATTTTTTACCACTTGTAATCCGCTCAAAATGCCCCCCCACTAAAAAAAGGTTAAATTTTTCAGCCAGGAATTTATTCTGCACAAAGAGTGAATTTTTATTACTTAAAATTAAAAATGTAGCCCCCTCTTTTAAAAACCGATCAGTGATTTTCATATTGCAAACTGATCTATTTTTATGTATAATCGCAAACTTTATGAATTTCAAAGGATCAATATATGAAAAAATCCATCTGCTCCTCTATGCTTAGCCTCGCAGCGGTGCTCGCACTAGCGCCCGCACAAGCGCTTTGTAACGCAGATTCTAATCCGCCGCTTATCCATACCCATAATAACCTCTATTCAGCGGGATTTAGCGGCAATACTAGCGGCAGCGGAAGTACCAGCCCAAACGGCAATATTACGACGATTACGGGCGTTGCAAGCGGCGGGACGGATTATTCCGGCAGCGTGGTTTATGGCGGAGGAAGCGGCGATGGGATCGCTGGCTTTACTGAGTTAAACTCTGCCTCCAACAATAGACTTACGATTAGAGGCGCAAACGCTTACGTGGGTATCGCAATAGGTGCCGAGGCCAAGGGCGTATCAGATAATTATGTGAGCTTAGAAAACGGTTCTAAAGTAAATTTGGTCGTGGGCGGGCAAGGTATAGCGGCGTCAAAAACGGGTAACGAAGGCGAAGCGACGCGAAATCAGGTTTTTGTAAAATACGGCGCCGAAATTACGGGAAATGCCGATAACTTCGGCGGTAGCTCAAATAGACATTACAATATCATCGGCGGCAGAAGCGGAGCGGATAAAAAAGCCTCCTCTAATGCCGTAACGATCGACGGAGGCACTATCGGTAACAGCTCCGTTACAAACGTAATCGTAGGCGGCATAGTAAGCGGTAGCGGTGATGCCGTATCGAATAGAATAACTATCAAAAGCGGCATGTTTAGAGGGAGCTTCGATATATTCGGCGCGCAATCCTCCACAGGGCAAAGTAACTCTAATAGCGTCAATATAACGGCGCCTTATTACGGCGGCACAAGCACTATTACTTTAAGCGGTAGTGGTAGAATTTGGGGCGCAGCGGGCGGAAGCGGAAACTCTAGCGCAAACTCCGTATCCATAAGCGCAAAGCTAAAAGCGCAAAATTACCAAGTAATCGGCGGCCAAGCAAATAGCGCTAGCG
>NZ_CALKTC010000013.1 GCF_937996225.1 uncultured Campylobacter sp.
TTGCCGCTTAGGCGATATACATCCCCTCCGACGATAAGCATATCTCTATCTCTTGCGATTTTTAGCACCTCCATTACATCGTCGAATTTCCAAGCGATTTCATAAAAACCGAGTTCCTCTCTTAAATTTATGCCGCGCTCTAACAAGTCCCGCGGCACGATATTTACAAAATCCTCATCTGTAAATAACATAATTCGCTCCTTTTAAGTATAAGATTATTGCCATTGCCATTTTTCTATTTCGTCTTTCTTTACGAAATACCCTCTTTCACCGCAAGGGTAGTAAATTTTACACCATTCGCCTTCGCAGGATTGGATGGGGATGACTATCTCATCATAATAAGCAAATTCCTCTTTATCTTCATAGAAAATTTTACGAATAACGCCATCTTTAAATTTATATATAATTTTTTGATCTATTTTTTCGCCACATTCGCCATAAAAGGCATCGTCTTTGTGTTTTGCAAAAGTGATTTTATGCCCTAAAATCGTAGGGCTGCGCCCATATAGGCATAACGCGATAAAAGATATAACAAAATTTTTCATCTCTTCTCCTACTTAAAATGCGTCCTATCTTTTATTTAGATCTCCAAGTCTTTTGACCGTTAGGCCAAAGCTGCTCTATTTCATCCCTCTTGACATAATACTCCGTATAGCCGCAAGGATAGTAAATTTTACACCACTTATCGTCACAAGATTCTATCGGAACCATAGTCGATGTGCCATTTATAATAGTGAGATAAAGTCTCTACTAGCTTATATTCATATTCGCCGCTTTTTTGGCTTTTAGCTCTTGAATATATATCTAAAAAATCCTCGGAGCCCCCTCGGTATATAAAATTTATCATCAGGTATATAGTCATGAAAAATAAAACCGCAAGTACTTTTATCTGAATTTGTACCCGGAATAAAAAAGCGATTACTTAGGCTACACCCCGCTAGCAAAACAACATATGCCAATGACAGCATAACAAATTTATTCATTTCTTTTTCCCCTCTTCTATAATATTGCGTATCGCGTCTTGTACTTCTTGATGCTTTTGACGCCCCTGCCGCCGAATTTTGGCAAAATATACGCCTTGTTCATATGGGAAACCCTTAATGCGAAAAAGCCCCTAATAACACTCCTAATATTTCGAAAAAGATTATATCTAAAATAAAAATGAAAGGAGCCTGAATGGCTAAAATTTAAGATAGGCGCCTGCGCGCAGGAACCAAATGCAACTAAAAAGAAGTGATTAAAATTTAAAAATAGATTAATTGGTGGAGGTGTGCGGGATTGAACCGCAGTCCGAAAACAAACGACCAAAGCCTCTACATGTTTAGCAAAAGTGAAGTTCTCGCGTAGGCTCGCTCACTTTCCAAAACGACCCGCCGGCGCAAAGACTAGGATTTCACCCTACGGCTCGTCACGCCGCAGAGCTACGCTATCACAGATTACCCGCCGCCGCGCTTAGATAGTATCGGCGCAGAGCAGGGCTCGACTGGACTTACGCAGCTTTAGCGTAAGCAGGAGCAAATTTAACGTTGTTTGCGTTTAAATTTAGTTTGGATTTTATACGCTGTATCCAAAGCGACATGCCGCCTTGACCCATCCGTTCCCGTCGAAGCCAAGTCACCCCCGAAAGAATGCGCGCGCATTTTACTTTAAAATTTTATAAATGTCAAATTCGGCTTATGTTAAAATTGCATCGAAATTTCAACCGAGCAAAGGAGCCAGAATGTCCAAAATCACGCTTTCTAAATTATATGAGATGAAAAAATCCGGCGAAAAGATCGTGATGATCACTGCCTACGACGCGCTTTTTGCTAAAATTTTCGACGACGAGGTCGATATGGTACTCGTAGGCGACAGCCTAAATATGAGCTTCGGCGGGCACTCCGAGACCCTGGGCGCAAGCGTGGAGCAGATGATCTATCACGCGCGCGCCGTAAGACGGGGGCTAAAGCGAGCGTATATGGTCGTGGATATGCCGTTTTGCTCGTGCGCGACGCCAGAGCTCGCGCTACAAAACTGCGCCAAAGTCTATGAGAGCACCGGCTGCGACGCCGTTAAGATCGAAGGCGGCGCGCATATGGCGGATACCGTGGCGCTGCTTAATCGAAACGGTATCGCCGTGATGAGCCACATCGGGCTTAAGCCGCAGTTTTCGCGCTTTATGGGCGGCTACAAGGTAAGCGGACGCGGAGAGGAGGGCGCGCGCGAAGTCTTAAACGACGCTAGAGTGCTTGTCGAGGCGGGTGCGGTGCTGCTGCTGGTGGAGGGCACGATTTCTGCGGTCGCAAATCAAGTGGCACTCGGCACCGACGTGCCCGTCATCGGCATCGGCGCGGGTGCGGGCGTGGATGGACAGGTGCTTGTGTGGAGCGATATGTGTGGATTTTTCACGGAGTTTCGGCCGAAATTCGTTAAGCGCTATTTAGACGGCGCCGAGCTGGTAAAAGGCGCGGTGCGCGAATACGCGCGCGAAGTGAAGGACGAGAGCTTCCCAAGCGAGGAGTTTGAATATAGGCAGTAGCGAGATTTGGGCTAAATTTTAAAAATTTATATATTCTAAAACCAATAAATAAAAGGAGCATAGATGAAAGTCAAAGCAGCTAACGATAAAACTTTAAAAGTATTTAAAAGCGGCAACTCCTTAGCGCTTCGTATCCCGAAATATCTAAATTTGGAGGGCGTTAAGGAGCTTGCGATAAAAGAGCTTAGTGATACCGAAATAACGCTTAGCATCCCCAAACGTAGCGGCGAGTGGGATGGATTGCTTGCGACGCTGGCAAAATTTAAAGACGCTGAGATCAAGCGCGGCAAACAGATCCCGAGCGAGCGCGAGTTTGGATTCGATAAATGATCGTTTTAGATACGAATATTTGTATATATTTGATAAATAACGACGAAAAATACGCTCCTAAAATACTCGATTGTCTGACAAAACATCTAAGATCGGATATTTTTATCTCGCTTATTACCGTTGCCGAGCTGAGATTTGGTGCAGAAAATTCTAAGCGCAAAGAGTTAAATTGACGGTCAATAGACGAGTTTATCTCAAATTTTAATATTTTGCCATTTGGCATGCGTGATGCTCAGGCATATGGTGCAGTGCGCCGCGAGCTAACGGCGGCTAATCGTAAAATAGGAGATATGGATATGTTGATCGCTGGAATGTATTATCGCGCGGCTGCACGCTCGTTACGAATAACGAAAAAGATTTTAAAAATATAAGCGGGCTTAAAATAGAAAATTGGACGTAAATTTGAAATTTTAAAATTTACGCTGCACGGCGGGCGTTTAAATTTTGCTCTCGCCGCAAATTAATCGTCACGCCTAAACGGCTTATAAAATTTAAGGAGAAAATTTGGCTAAAGCTTTAAAAATCATCATAGCCGCGGCTCTGGGCTTGCTCTTTTGCGTAAAGGTGCTGCCGATTTTGGCGGCATTTTTCGCGTTGAATTCTTTCTTTGATAAAGATGATATGGAGCTAGATAA
>NZ_CALKTC010000014.1 GCF_937996225.1 uncultured Campylobacter sp.
CGCGCCGAGCTTTTTTTGCAAGGCAAGATCACGATGCGCGATCTTATCACGCAGCAGGGACGAGAGCTTGATTTAAGTGATATTTATAAAAAGAAGAGGTTAAACGAATATGACACTAGGAATGTTAAGCATTTTGATATTCCGCGCAAACTAGCAAAAAGAATAAATTTAAAAACGGATAGCATACGGGGTAGCATTGATTATTTATACGAAAAGCACCCTGAAATGTTTATCAACAAAGATGATTTAAAAAATCAAATTACGGATGCTTTACAAAATCCCGAATTTATAAAAGAAGCTACATTTAAAACTAGCGGTGTAATTTTCGGCAAGTCAATAGACGACGAGAAAAAGAAAATGATCGACATCGGCATAAACATAAACGACGGCGTTATTTTTCATATAAATAAGAAGCGTTGGGATGCTACGATGAAAGCCTTAAAAAAATAGATAAGCGGTGAGACCACCCACACCCTCACACAGGTTTCTATCCCCAGGGGCGGTAATGCTTTGCTAAGAAGCTGGGCTGTTTGACGAGCCGTTCGCTTACCTATTTGTGACAGTATACCATAAATTTTAAAATTTTCCAAAACCAAAGCTCGCTTAAAAATTTTCTATAATTCAGCCAAGAAAGGCGAGAAGTGGACGTAGCAAATTTAACCGTATCTATCAAAACATCGGGCGTAAGCGGGGCTAAAAACGATTTAAACAATCTTGACGGCGCCGTAAAAAAAGCAAAAAACAGCGCAGATCAATTTCGCGGCTCGCTTTTAGCCGTTAAAGCGGCGGCGGCAGCAATCGCAGGATCTGCGCTAATAAAAGAATTCGTCCAAACCGCCGACGCGATGAGCAATATGAACTCTCGCTTAAAAATGGCTACTAGCTCAATGTCGGAATTTCTGCTTCAACAAAAAGCGATGCACGCTCTGGCGCGCGAAACGCATTCGGACATTGAAGATACTACGAATTTATACGTCAAATTGGCGCCTGCGCTGAAAGACCTAGGCAAATCCACAAGCGAAATCAACGATATGGTATCGAGTTTCACTAAAGCTTTGAAACTAGGCGGCGCTAGTGCGGAGGAGAGCGCGGCTGCGATAAAACAGTTCGGACAGGCTATGGGTAGCGGCGCGCTAAGAGGCGATGAATTTAACTCGATCGCAGAGGCAAGCCCTACGCTTCTAAGGTATATGGCGGAGGGCTTAGGCGTAAATGTAGGAGAGCTTAGAAAGCTAGGAAGCGAGGGCAAGCTGACGGCAGAGGCGCTATCTGATGCGTTTTCTAAGATGAAAGAGACGATTGACGAGGATTTTTCGCAACTGCCTGTAACCGTCGGTAGCGCCTTTACAGATTTGAAAACCGAAATTTCGCTCCTAGCCGACGACTTTAACAAGGTTTCGGATGCGACGGGCGGCATAAGCGGCTCGATTGAATATTTCGCCAATCTCATTAAAAATAATCGCTCCGACATCATAGAATTCGGGCGAGACGTATACCGCTCGTTTGAGCTGATGGGCACGGGTATTTTATACCTCGGTGCGGGCGTAGTGAAATCTTTTACTGCAATGCCTGCAGCCGTATTAAGTGCTGTAGATAAAATGGTGGATGTAATAGTTCAGCGTATAAACGCGGTAATAGGTATGG
>NZ_CALKTC010000015.1 GCF_937996225.1 uncultured Campylobacter sp.
TATAAATTTGAAAAAGAGTGGCTAAAGAGGGTGCAAAATCAGCGCGATGAGGAATAAAATGCTAAATTACAAAAATATCGGTTCTATTTATGAGCTTAACTCTTTGTCCAAAAGCGGCTCGGACATATATTTGCTTATCGGATCGCACTTTATGGATAAGGTAGATATCTTTAGTAATATCACAACGGATTTTCTTATAGGCGTAAAGTGGATATTCTTCTACGCAGAGAAAGCGTCGCGATTAGAAGATATCTTTGATAGTTTTATAGAACGGCACAATTTATTGGATATAGTTACATTGTCATACGGAATCGATGAAAAAACAGAGCTTGTAAATCTATTTTTATCTAAGATAACTCCAGCAACTATGGGCATATCAATATTAGATGAGAAAAATGCCGCCGAAAACGAGCTATTGCATGAAATTCTAAAAAGTATAAATAATAAAAATAGCGATGAAATTTAAAATAAGGTGAAATATGCAGCAAAATGAGCAATTGTATTATTTAATAGCTGGATTTCTATCCGATTGGTGCGATATAGAGCTGTTTTGCGATGAATTTTATAAGATGTATGATTTGGAATCTCTATATTTTGTAGCCAATAAAGCAGAAGAGCAGGCATTAAAAGAATTGGATATGATGGCGGGTAGATTTTCTGAGTTTGATGAAGATTTTAAAAAGGCTCCTAACGTATTTTTTAAAGAAGGCGAGATAAGGCAAAAGGCAGAAGAAATTTTTAGATTATTTTCTAATATCAAAATTTCGAAAGAGGAATTTTTTAGATTTTTGAAAGAGCAGAGAGGGCTAAATTTTCCGATTGGCGTTGATTTGGGCGAAGGCTATGTAATGTGCCCGAATTGTTCCAACGCAATGAAAGTAGATAAGCGTCAAAGCGTGATTACATGCGATAATAAATATTGTATCGCTAAGTTTATCAATCCTTTAGCGAAATTAACGCTTGCAAATATCGAGAGTGCGAAATACAATAGCCAAGAAGCCGATTAAAAGGCTCAAGCGGACAAATTCTTTGTTAAACTGCAAAAAGGAGTGCGATGCTAAGCGGAAGAGAAATTTACGAGAATTTTTTGTTAAGATTTTCGGACAACGAACGCGATATTATGAAAAATTTGGCGAGAAATATATATGAACTAAACAAAAGAGAGTTTATCATTGAGCTTGATGAAAACAATATATACAAAGTCAGATTTTATGATGATTTTGAAGGATGCTGCGATCCAGGTCTCGAAGAAGGAGAAGAGGGGTGGGATGAGCTATTTTTTGGATTTGAATTTGTAGTTTTAGAGGTTTTATCAACGCAAGCTGCAAAATTTAAAAAAGGCGACTATATCGAAATAAACTATAAAAACTATCCCAAAATATTTGATATGGATAGAAATTTGATTTAGATGCGATAAGCTTAATAGAAAAATTTATGGAGAAAAATAGATGCTTAATTTAAAAGGGCAGGAATTCCGCATAAAAAGTATAGCTCAAGATGTCATAAAAGAATGGGGTAAATATGATTTAGGCTCGAATGATAGAACATTCAAATTAAATTAGGTAGTAAAAAACAAAAAATAGGATTTTAATATGATAAAAAATGAATTTGAATTTTTAATTGCCTCCGTGCCGGATAGAGAAAAAGTAGTAGCCGAGATTTGGCATATGGACAGAGAGCCTTTAATACAGATCAACCATGAAACAAATAAGCTTTTAGTCGCTGCTACCGAGACTCGGCATAATATCAATTTTTACGAGCTTATATGGGCGCTATATGCCGGGGGATTATGGCTAAAAGATGGGAATCAAAGACCGAATTTTGCGGAGCAATTTGAGAAATTTTCAAAAAGAAACGGAAGATGTTCGAAAAATATCTTTAAATTTACAAGATATGAGAATAAAGTGAGTATAGAACATAAAGGCAATCTAATAGCGCATGTCATAAAAGAAGGTGGCGCCCTATTGGTAGGTTTGTTAAATTTTGGATTTGAATTAAAAGACTGCGTAGAGCTCGAAAATTTCGTATGGGCTTTGCAAAATTCTAGGAAACTGCTAGATGGCGCAGTTGTCTAAGTATCGCGGCAAAAACATATATAAAGGATAATAAAATGACCGATTATTTCGCAAGAAAAGAAAGTGCGATAAAATTAAATAAGCTTTTGGGGTTAGATTCGACGGGAGATGAGCAGGATTGGGAGCTAGAATTAGCAGACATCGGCAAAATTACGTCAATGCTAAATTTACTAGAAGACAAGACATTAAATTTCCAAGACAAGATTGCTCTGTCGCATTTAATTGTCGCTTCGTTTAAGAAAGAGGATGAAGAGCTAGACACAGTAGACAAAGATAGGATTAAAATATTTGCAGACTTTCTGGACGATAACTTACAAATCAAAAATATCATACAAGAATATTGGATAGTTGCGTATGGGAATTTGAGTAAAAATTTAGCCTATTTGATATTTGGGGATAAATAAAGATATTAAATTTGTGAAATTCTAAATATAAAATTAAGTATAAAGAAAAGATGGCTAAAATTTTGTCGAGATCGTCGATATAGGTAGAAATAAAGGATAAAATAATGCAGCCCAAAATTAGGAATTTGTGTTTATCGTTAGAAAATAGAATTTTAAATCTACATCCTTTTAATCCCGAGCAAGTATGCTGCTGCATAGCGACATAGTTTATTGAAAATAAAATTTTGTTTCTTATGAAAGAATACGACGGTTGCGGTTTGGACGAGCTGTTAAAGTTAAATTTTAAAGATTATCCTACCGAGCTATCAATTTACGGCGACGGAAAAGCGAAGGATCTCTTTGGCGCAAAGATCATCAAATCGGACAGATACCGCTTGATAAATAAAATTAAAGCGCTGAAAGATCAAAAGAGCTTAAGACTGGTCTACGAGGAATTAAACTCGATTGTATTTGATAGCTTGGTAGTTAGCGTGGATTTGGACTTGGCGTGCGAATGCCCGCAATGGTCGCCTAGCGATTATAGAGTTATGTTAAACGAAGCGACGGACAAAATCGTTTTTGCCTGTATAAACTGCGAGAAGAAATTTTATCCGTATACTCTTACCGAGTGCCAAATAGATTGTAATCTTACTATTCCTAAACGCGGATATTTTATCAATTAACTATTTCAATCATTTCTTTTATAGCCAACTTTGGTATCCAAGAAAGAAGCGGACGACAAGGGTTTAAATTATTTAACCCAGTCTAAATTTAACTCGCCTCGGCGCATTAAATTTCACGATCAATTTGTTCCGGGCGCTTGGGGTAGGACATTGCCTAGCTAGGGCGCCCATGCATCGCTAAGCCCGAGCGCCGTTAAATTTCAAATTTAAAACTGTCCGAAAAGATCGTTCAGCGCCTCGCTAATGCTAGGATGCGTAAAAATTTGGTTTTTGAAAAAGTCTGCCTTCGCGCCCAGCGCCATGGCGATCGCCAGCTCATTAACGATCTCGTGCGCGTTTACGCAGTGAAGCGCCGCGCCTAAAATTTCGCCGCTAGCTGCGCCCACGACCGCTTTCATCATTCCCTCGTCGTGCGCTACGACTTTGGCGCCGGGCACCGCCGCCATCGAAAGCTTCAGTACCTTGATCTCGCGTCCGCTTGCTCTTGCCTGCCGCTCGCTAAGGCCGATGCGAGCTAGCGGCGTACGGGTAAACAGCACGCTTGCATGCGGCGTGCGGTTTTTCGTAGTGCGCGCGCCGTCTCCGAAAAGCGCGCTAAAAATGATCCTAAAATCGTCTAAGCTCGTGTAGGTAAACATCTCGCCGCCGCGCACGTCGCCTGCTGCGTAGATGCTCGCAACTGAGCTTTGCAGATGCTCATTCGTGATGATATTGCCGTGCGCGTCCGTCTGCACTCCCGCAGCGGCTAAATTTAGCTCGCTCGTATTCGCGCGACGCCCAAGGGCGTATAAAAACGCATCCGCCGCGACTACCCTGCTCTCGCCCGCGAGGTTAAATTTTAGCTCTCTATCGTTTAAACTCAAAAACTCGCAGCCCTCGATAATCTCCACGCCTTGGGCCTGCAGAGCGGATTTGACGCTGGCAGCCACGTCCTCATCTTCGTTTTTCATAAATTTCGATCGCATCAGCACGCTTACTTTCGAGCCAAATCCCGCAAACATCGAGGCAAACTCAAGCCCGATAAATCCGCCGCCGACGATTACTAGATGCTTCGGTAGGATCTTTAAATTTAAAATTTCTTCGCTACTATAAGCGATCTGCGAGCTTACCTCAAAGCTAGGCTCGACCTCCCTCGAGCCCGTATTTACGACGATCGTTCCTGCTGAAATTTCACGCGTTTGTCCGTCAGGACTTAGCACGCGCACGGAATTTGCGCTCGTAAATGAGCCTTCGCCGTCGATTACGTCGATATTCGGGTTACCTTTTAGCATGGCTAAATTTTTCGCCCTCAGCGCCTCTACGAGCTCGTCCTTTTTCTGCATGCTCAGCACGAAATACTCTCCGAGCACGCTGAAATTTACGAAGCCTGCTTCCTTGCTCGCCGTAACTAGCCGCTTGGTCGGGATGCAGCCTACGTTGATGCAGGTGCCGCCGTACATCTGCGGCGAGCGCTCGATGAGAGCGACCTTTTTGCCCAGCGCGGCGGATTTTGCGGCAAGGGTTTTGCCCGCCTTGCCAAAGCCTATTACGATGATATCATAATCCATTTTTTATCCTTTTGATCTAAAATTTCGCGGGATTATAAGAGGTTTTATTAAATTTAAAATCTGCGTGGCGCAAATTTAAAGGCGCAGGCAAGAGGCGCGAAATTTAACGGCAAAATTCTAACTTCGGCACAGAATTTAATACAGAAAATAAAAATTTCAGCTCTAATCGTTTCAAAAATTTTGCATCGATAGAATTAAAATTTTAAGCGCGGGATACGTGGCATTTTATAGCGCTTGGTAACGGATAGAATCCAAGCTACAAAATCCAAGTCCCAAACCGCTCATAAAATTTAAAGGTGCAAAAAGCGCGGAATTTACGCCGTAAAATTCCGCCACTAGCGCTTTTTTACGCCTAGCAAAAACATATCGATGCGGTCCTTGATTAGCTCGCTCGCTTTAAAATTTAGCTTTTCGTCGAAAAACAGCAACCTACTAAAATGCGGCTCTCTAAGCAAAAAGCAAAAATATAGCGCTAGGCTTTTTGCCGTGCGTCCGGGCGCAAACTCGTCCGCATGCGCCGCCAAATACTCATCTAGCGCATTCGGTGAACCTAGCACGCCGCTTTTTAAAAAGATTTTTGGGCTCTCGCTGAGCGCGCCGTTAAAGCCGCTGAAAAGTATCAATCGATAGAATTTTATTGCCTCCGGAGCGAAAAGAAACTCCAGATAAATCCCTGCAAACTCCTGCAGATACTCACGCAATTTTAGGTCTTTGTTGATTCGCATGCGCTCGTTCATTCGCTCGTCGAGCTTTTTACTTTGCAGTTCGATGATGCGCAAAAATAGGCTTTCTTTGTTATCAAAATACTTATAAACCGACGATAGCGAGCCGCCGCTAAGCTCGATAATATCGCTTAAGCTCGTAGCCTCGTAACCTTTGGCTAAAAACAGCTCCAGCGCCGCATCTAAAATGAGCTTACAGCGAATTTCGGATTTTTTATATTTAGGCGATTCGGGCATTTCGCCTCCTTTGAAATACTAAAATTTTTTGTAAGTGTATAAAAAATATACTTAATTAAGCAACATTATTGGGCTAAAATTTTAAAACCTCAGCAAAAAAATAATTTTACGCGGCTTTTGCAAGCGAGCGGAATTTATCGCGCACCAGCTGCGGTAAAGCGGAATCTATCTTCGTAAACGAAGCGTTTAATGCCTATTTTAGGCAAATTTAGCAATAATTACCTAAAACGCTAAAAGGCATCTTTGTATGAAAAAAGTCTCGATCGGCGAAGCAGCCGAAATTTTAGGTATTTCAAAAGAAGCCGTCTACAACCGCATCCGTAGAAATTCCTTGCGCGCCGAGGAAAGCGGAGGCGTACGCTACGTGCTTTTAGATGATGAAATGCAACAAAGCGAGCCCGCTTTGCAAAGCTCTGCGAAAAGCTCGCGCGCCAGCGGCGCAGCTGGTACCCAAAGCTTCATCGACTATCTCATCAAAGAAATCTCCGAGCTAAAAGGTAAAATCGAAGCACTGCAAAGCGATAAGGACAGGCTTCACAAAGAAAAAGAGGAAATTTTAATCGCCTCGAAAGATGAAATCAAGCTGATGTATAAGGAACGCGACGAGAAGCTCAGGTATTTTTTGTCGTTTTTCGACAAACCGTTGCTTTCGAGCAAAAGCCGCGAGGCCAAACCCTACGATGTCGAAATCAAAGAAAAAACCTTCGATCGTAGCGAATGGACGAGCCTTGCAAAATTCGTAAAATCGCTCAAACGCAAAAAGCGCCTCAAAGCGCAAAGCCTAATCATCGAAAACATCGGCAAGAGCGAGTTTATCCGCGTCGAGGGAAACGAGCTTTTGATAAATCAAAGCTTAGATATAAAATCATTGAAAGGAAAAAAATGAAACTACGCAAAATCGCGGCATACGCGCTAGCAGGAGGCTTCGGCCTCGTTACGGCGGGCTCGCTAGCGGGCTGCGACGATAAGGAGCAGGAGCAAAACGTCCGCTTGCAAGAGGGCGCGCTCGTCAGGCTCGAAGAGATCGCGCCGGGAAAATATAAAATTTTAGAGGAATTTCCGAGCGAAAAGACCCAGATCATCCTAAAATCGCTCGACGGCACGGAGAGAATTTTAAGCGATGAGGAAACCAAAGCCCTTCTAGCCGAAGAAAACGCAAAAATCGACGCCGGCACTTCAAATTTAACCAATCAAAACGCGCAGCTTAGCAGCGGCGGTATGAGCCTGGGCGAAGCGATCTTGGCAAGCGCCGCGGGCGCCATCATCGGCTCGTGGATCGGCGGCAAGCTGTTTAACAACCCCGCCTATCAAAGCCAGCGCCAAACCGCCTACAAAAGCCCGAGCGCCTACTCCAGAAGCGTCGATAGCTTCAATCAAGCAAAGCAGCAAAACGCCAAGGCGCGAAGCGGCAAGAGCGGGTTTTTCGGCGGAAGCAAGAGCGGCAAGAGCGGCGGATTTTTCGGCGGCTAAGCGCGCTTTGAAATATACGGCGACTCTGTGCGACGAGTTAAATTTAGCGCGTAGAATTTTAAAATTTGCGCCAAATTTAGCATTGATTTGACGCAGGTTTTTCAAAAACGCGCTGTAAAGCTCGGCTAAATTTTATCGCTTCTGCCGCGCATGATCCGCGTCGTCTGCGTGCCGTTTAAATTTAGCCTCGAGCATCTTTTCGTGCGGCTAAAATTTACGCGCGACCGCCGCATATGATCTACGCTGATTAAATTTTGCCGTGCGCCTTGCGCGCTTTAAATTTACGCGAAGGTATGCGTATCAAAACTAGCAAAAGCCGCAAAAATCGCGGCGCAGATGAGTTAAAATTTTAAAAAAAGGATAAAAATGCAACTAAAAAAGATAACGCCGTTAAGCAACGAATATCTCGAAAAGCTCGGCTTTTACTGGCACACGGACGCAGACGAGACGCCTTACGTCAGCGACGAGATCGTGCGCGTGAGCGCTGCGGAGGCGGATGCGTATTACGAAGCGGCGAACGAGCTATACGAGATGTTTGTCGCGGCCGCGCAGCACGTCATCGACAACAACCTTTTCCACGAGCTCGGCATCCCCTTCAACCTCGTAGATCTAATCAAACAAAGCTGGGAAAACGAGGTGCACTGGCATCTATACGGGCGCTTCGATTTCGCGGGCGGGCTGGACGGCAAGCCGATCAAGCTGATAGAATTTAACGCCGACACGCCCACGGCGGTGTTTGAGACGGCGATCATCCAGTGGGCGATGCTGAAAGAAAACGGCATGGACGAGGCGAGCCAGTTCAACGACCTTTACGACGCGCTGCGCGATAATTTTAAGCGGCTCGTGGTGCTTGACGGCGAGCTCGAGGACTTTTCTAAATTTTACGAAGGGTGGAAAATTCTATTTAGCAGCGTCGCGGGCAACGTCGAGGACGAAAAGACGACGAAGCTTTTGCAGCAGACCGCGGAGGATGCGGGCTTTAAGACGCGCTTTGCCTACGTGGATGAGGTGGAATTTAACGACGAAGAGGGCGTGTTTTTTGACGGCGAAAACTACGAGTATTGGTTCAAGCTGATCCCTTGGGAGGCGATCGCGATCGAGGAGGGCGAGCTCGCGCTCATCTTAAAAAACATCGTGCAAAATCAAAAGGCGATCATTCTAAACCCCGCATACACGCTGCTTTTCCAAAGCAAGGGGATTATGAAAATCCTGTGGGATCTGTATCCGAACCACCCGCTGCTGCTGCAAAGCTCCTTTTCGCCGATCATCGGCAAAAAGATGATCAAAAAGCCGTTTTTGGCGCGCGAGGGGGCGAACGTGGCGATCTTTGACGCGGACGGCAAAAAAATAGAGGAAAACGGCGGCGAGTATGAAAATCAGAAATTTTTATATCAGGAATTTTACGAGCTGAACAAAGACGAGCGCGCCCAGAGCTACCAAGCGGGGGTGTTTTTCGCATACGAAGGCTGTGCGCTGGGCTTCCGCAAGGGCGGCGAGATACTCAATAATCTCTCAAAATTTGTGGGGCACTACATCGAGGACGCGAAGTAGCGGCGTGGCAAATTTTATAAAATTTGAGAAATTTTAAGGCGGCGGCTCTTGGCGATAAATTTGGCGGTAAGGCTATCGCGGCGGTAAATTTTATCGCTCGGCGGCGGCGAAATTTAACGTAGCGGCGCGACCAAAATTCTGCGCGGATAAAATTTTGAGTAGATCAAATTCACGTGAACTAAAATTCCGCGTAGAGCAAGTTTTGCGCGAGCTAAATTTTAAAATTTAAACGCGAACGGCAGCAGCGATTAAATTTGTCTCTCGCTTCGGCGCAAATATTTAGACGCAGGTTTCAGCGGCGGTAAAATTTACCGCCTGCTTCGGCATGAAATTAGAATTTTAAAATTTAACGCCGCGCGCGCTGCGAGCATTAAATTTTGCGAGGGCAGGATTCACGATAGTTAAATTTTGCGAGAGTAAAATTTTGCAGGTTAAAATTTACCGTTTAAGCGCCGTGCTCCGAATCGCGCAATGGAATTTAGCGGCTAAATTTAGCCGCGCTGCTACGACTTAAAATTTTTAAACGCAAAGGGGAAAATATGAAAATCGTATGTTTGGATGCCGCGACGCTGGGAGGCGATGCCGATCTTAGCGAGATCGCGAGCTTAGGCGAGTTTGAAAGCTACGAGATGACCGAGCCTGCGCAAACCGCGCAGCGCCTAGCCGGTGCCGATGTCGTCATCACCAACAAAGTCCTAATCACGGACGAGATCATGGCGCAAACCGCGCTTAAGCTGATCTGCGTAAGCGCCACGGGCACGAATAATATCGACATGCAGGCAGCGCAGACTCGCGGCATCGCGGTGAAAAACGTGGCCGGCTATTCGACGAACAGCGTCGTGCAGCAGACATTCGCGTCGCTGTTTGCGCTAACCAACGCGCTCGGATACTACGCGGATTACGGTAGCAGCGGCAAATGGTGCGAGAGCGAAATTTTTACTCACATTGACGCGCCGATCAGCGAAATTTACGGCAAAGAATTCGGCGTCATCGGGCTTGGACAGATCGGCGCAAAGGTTGCCCGCATCGCCGCCGCGTTCGGCGCAAACGTGAGATACTACTCCACTAGCGGCGCGAATGATAGCGGCGAGTTTGCCAGAGTGGGCCTGGACACGCTTTTAAGAGCATGCGACATAGTCTCGATCCACGCCCCGCTAAATGAAAAAACGGCGGGATTGATCGGCGAGACGGAGCTTGCGAAGATGAAAGAGGGGGCGATCTTGATGAATTTCGGCCGCGGCGGCATCGTAGATGAGGAGGCGCTGGCTCGCGCCGTGGACGAACGAGGCTTGCGCACGGCGCTTGACGTGCTGCAAACAGAGCCGATGAGGGCAAATCATCCGCTTTTGCGTGTGAAAAATCGCCGCAATGTCGTCATCACGCCTCACATCGCATGGGCGAGCATCGAGGCTCGCAAACGGCTGATAAAAATGATCGCGCAAAATATCAGGGATTTTATGAGCGGTAAATGAATGCAGTTAAAACGCCGAAGCAAATTTAACAAAATCAAGATGCGGCACAAGGCCCACAAAGACTCTGCACGCAGTATTTCAAAGCGCTGTATATAAAATTTTATTAACTGAAAAGAAGCGATACCACTTCGGATAAAATTTTAAATTTACGCCGCGGATAAGCTATCTCTCCGCTTTGAATTCGTAGATTTATCTTTTCTTATAAATTCTTTTTATGCTCATCCAAAATCCCGTAACTATAAAAAATAACACTGAAATCGCCGCTACGCAAAATAAGAACTTACCCGCCTCGCCGAAGATATAGCCCGAATGCACGCTCAAAACGGCTTTATGTATAGCAAACGGGCGCGGCATGGTGCTTTTCGCATCATCATAGCGAGCATGCCGCAAGATGCCCTTTTTAACGTTTACACTCATCGTATTCATATGCTCTTCGCCCTCCTCGCCTTTATCGAAATAAAAGATCATAAAATTTTCTCCATCTTTTTGGGCGATAATATTGAAGAATTCGTAGTTTTCACCGCATTCACGCTTAAAAATATCAAATGCCGTCTGAAAATTTAAAATTTTATCTTCATCCTCGAGCGAAAATCCTCGCACTTCAGTAAAGCTCGTTTTTCTAAAAATTTCCTTTTCCCCTAGCGCTCTGTTGGTGATTTTGGCTATCCAATCATACGACCAATAAAGCCCACTAGCGCTTATCGTAAGCAAAACGGGCAGCAGCAAAACTCCGACCGCGCCGTGCAAGCTATATAAAAACGTGTAACCTCTCGCTTTAAAATTTATCCTAAATGCGCGTAAAATCTTTCCTCTAAAGCTAGGATAATAGATCACCACGCCTGAAATTAAGACTAAAATAAACATAACCGTGCTAAGCGCCACAATATTTTTGCCTATTAGCCGCAGAGCTTCGTTTTTGCTTAGCCCAAATCCCAGATTGGTATGTAGGTTTAGTATTACGCCGATAAACGTATCGCCTATGTTTTCCGAAGTAATTTCGCCGCTATAAGGATCTATAAAATATGATTTAAACTCGCCGCTAGAATCTGTGCCGGAAAGCCTAATCGCCTCATTTTTATTGTGAGGAATTCTATAATAACTGAGCGTAAAACCGGGCTTGGCTTTTCTGAAAATATTTAAAATTTTGGCGGGCTTAAGAGCGTCTTTTTCGCTTGGGCTCACGAAAGATTTGCTTTGATTTAACGCATCTATAATCTCGTCGTGATACGAGATAATAGCGCCGCTAAGGGCTACGATCAAGATCGGCACGCAGCATATAAGCGTCAAAACAAGATGGACGTTGAACCAAAATTTTTTCCTTTTTAGAATCGCCATTAATTTCCTTAAATTTTAAATCCGCGGACGAAATTTATGCGCCGCGAATTTAAAAGTTCACGTTAAATCCAACCTGCGCCTTCATCCCGTCTACGACCATCATTTGGTAATTTCCCGAGCGCGTTAGTACAAATTCGTTGAATATGTTATAAAGCGTAAAATTTAAACTTGCGTCTTTTGTAACTTTATAGCTCGCGCCCAGATCAAAAAGCGTGTATGAGCGGATATCCTCATCGTAGCTTAGGCTATCGCGCGTCCTACTATAATAATTTATTTGCGACCATAAGTTTAGCTTGGAGCTTACGTCGTAATCAAATCCTAGCTTTACCGAATGGATTGGAAAATTATTTAAGGTTTTGCCCTTCTCGCTACCCGTTTTTTGCTCGGATTTCGTATAGGCGTAGTTTGCATGCAGCTTCAAATTATCTAAAATTTGATAATCGCTACTTAGCTCTAGACCCCTAACCTCGGCTTCTCCAATGTTTATAGTATCCCAAATTCCGCGTCTGTAAGTTTTGCCGTTATGTACGCAAGGATTTCCCGGTCTTGGACGGCAAATTAATTTAGTAGAAATTCCATCTTTGATTTCGGTATAAAACGCAGTAGCGCTAAAGTTAAATTTATCGTTATCGTCATAAGAAAACCCGCCTTCGTAGCTTATGCTGCTTTCAGGCTTTAAAGAGCTTCTGCCGATCTGCGCTCCCTGGCCTCCTGCAAATGGCAGGGCAAGGCCCTCGCTACGCTGCTTAATATCCGGAGTTGAATATCCCGTCGAAACGCCGCCTTTAATAGAAAAACTTTCGTTTAAACGATAAACGGCATAAGCGCGCGGCGATATATGGCCGCCATAGTCCTTATCGCGGTTATATCTGATTCCGCCGGTTAGTGTTAAATCGTCAGTTAGATAAAAATCATCCTCGCCGTAGATCGAATAATCCCATCTTTTGACATTTGCCTCATCTGCGGTAGTGGCGGCTTCGTTTAATCTCTCGCTTCGGTATTGCACGCCCAAACTCAAAGCATTTGAATCGAAAAAATATGAGCCTTTAGAATTTAGCGTAGTCGTTCTAAGACGCAGATCCTGGGCGCCGCTTTCTTTCATGCTATCGTAGTTTGCATAGCTATCTATCATAAACTTATCGTATTTTCCCTGGTGAGACAGGCTTGCGGTGTAGCCTTTCATATCCTCTTTCGCAATATCGTTATTGCCTCCCGAGGTTGTTCGCGTACGCCCATATGTACGCCTAAATTTATTATTTACTTTACGATAATCAAGCGTTACCTCATCATTTTGCGTTACGTTATACATCAGTTTTGCGCCTATATTCGTCTCTTCATTATTTCTATTCGCATAAGGCTCTTTATCCTCTATCTTTTCAAAAAATCTGCCGTAAAGTGCGATACCTAGCACGTCCGGGACGATAGCTCCGTTTAGATAAAAACCCGTTTGATAATCACCTTTTATTTGCGATTTTTTAGCGAAAGTATAGTATCCGTTTACATTGCCGCTAGGCTCATTTGAAAAGCCCTTGGTGATGATATTTATTACTCCGCCCATAGCGTCGCTGCCGTAAAGCGAGCTCATAGGACCGCGGATGACCTCTATGCGCTCTATCGCATTTGCGGGAGGCAAGAAATTCTGGCTACTGCCAATACTTCTTAATCCTTTATAAGCACTATCGCTGGTCGCGGGCTTGCCGTCGATTAAAATTTTCGTATATTTTTGAGACAGACCTCTTAGGCTTATGCCTTTTCTCGATGCAGCGCCTAGCGTTGCGGTAAAGGCACTCGGCAAGTCCTCTACCATTGCGGAGATATCTTGGTAGTTGCGCTTTTGTATCTCTTTTTGCGTAAGAACGGAGATAGAAGCGGGTGCGTCTTGAATATTTTGCCGATAGCCCGTAGCACTGACTACGGTAATTTCACCCAAATTTACGCTTTTGTCCTGTTTTTCTATCTCACTCGATATCCCGGCTGTCGCTATAGCAGCAATCAGCGATAATTTATATATTACGTGCACAAACGCCCCTTTTCTTATTAAAATTTAAACTCATTTTACTATAATAAGATACGCATTATCAAGAAATACTAAACGGTAGAGGGATTTTTTTAAACGCTAAAGGGATAAGATGAGTAAAGAGATAAGTTTAGATGATTTTTTACAAAAAATATCTAACGACATTGAGCCGTCCAAGCAATGCAGGTATAACAAAACCGAGCTTGAAAGCGAAAGCATAAAATTTGGCTTTAGCTCTTTTTATACGGGCGGAGAGATAGGATATTATAGCAGCGATATAATTTGCAGAGATTTCCTTTTGCATCGCCACGAACGGGGCAGCCGCTATTCATTTTTATTTTTCAATACGGGCGAAAATCCTATCTGCTTCAGATCGGATAAAGATCAGTTCGTCTTGAATAAAGGTGAGTTTTGGCTCGGAACTATGCAAAGCAAATTGCGTGGCGTTCACGAGCTTGAAAATAAACACTATAAAAGCTCCTGCATAGCGCTTAGCACCGTTTTTGCAAATGAGCTGGGAATTTTAAAAAATTTGAATTTAGATCAGGCCGTTTGTATGAAGAAATTTAAAACGAGCGCCGTGCAAAATATCATCCTTAAAGAAATCGAAAATGCCGCGATATACGACGGCAAAATGCGCGAAATTTTTATGGAAAGTAAAATTTTAGAGATGCTTTATAGAAGTTTTCATAAATTTAATGAGCCCCAAAATGCGCTTAGCCTTGATGAAAATCGCATAAAAACAGTTCAAAAAGCAAAGAAAATATTACTTGAAAATATGCAAAACCCACCTAGCATTAAGGAGCTCGCTCGTCTTTGTGCCACGAATGAATTTGCACTAAAAAGGGATTTTAAAGCATATTTTGGCACGACCATTTATGCGATGCTGACAAATGAGCGGCTTGGAATTGCAAAAGAGCTATTAAGTCTAGATCAAATCAGCGTAAACGAAGCCGCTAAAATGGTCGGATACAATAATTTATCGCATTTTTCTAAAATTTTTAGGGCTAAATTTAATATACTGCCGACGCAACTGAAAAAGGATATAAAATTTTACTACTCGGATTAGAATTTCTTGCGACCGGCTATCTTTTATAAGCCGCGCCCTTTCACAACCGCATATCAAAACATCATAAAATTTTATATCGCAACCGGGATCCGTAAAAATACGGAATTTAAATTATAAATGCCGCCGAAATCTTGGCAGCAAAAGCGAGCTGCGATCAAATATCGCAGCTGCGGGTATGTTTAGACGCCAAGGGGCACCTTAAAATTTTAGATGCATCTAAATTAAAACAGGCTATAAACCTCATCGAGTGTGAAGTGCTTTTTATCGATCTTACCGCTGTAGTATGGCTTGATATCCTCGTCAAAAGCCTTATGGAAAAATTTCGCTTTATACATTTTTACCAGGCTGCTATTGACCGCATCAAGCAGCTCGGTATTGCCCTTAGATAGGGCGACGGCGATATAATCTACCTTGCCAAGGTTGATGATTTTTGCATCCAACGCGGCATCGTTTCTAGCGTATCCGAGTACGACCGTATTATCGTCGGCAAAGCCTATGCCCTCGCCAGCCTTTAACCTAGCGACGCACTCATTCGCGTCGGTACATGTCGCAATCTCATAGCCCGCGTTTTTGAAGTGCTCCTCGGCAGTTGTGCCTTTAACGCTTAGAATTTTTTTATGCGCGATCTGATCGATTCTTGAAATATTATCATCCTTACGGCTTAGCACGCCGATCTGCACTGAATAATACGGGTAGGAAAAATCAACTTTCTGAACGCGATCTTTTGTGACGGTGAGCTTGGATATGATGAGATCGACTTTATTTTGCTCCAGTGAGGGAACGCGATCTTTAGATGCTACGGCGATAAAGTCGATTTTGATCTTTTTATTGCCGAATAGATTTTTGACTAGCTCGTTTGCCAAATCAACTTCAAAGCCCTTCAGCGTGCCGTTATCATCGAAGCTAAACGGAGGCTGGGAATCTTGCAAGCCTATGCGAATTTCGCCTGCTTGCTTGATATCTGCTAGGGAATTAGCGCAAAGCGCACCAGCACCCAGCAAAATACTTAGTAGAATTTTTTTCATATTTCGTCCTTTGAATTAAAACATTTTATAAAGATCATCTAACAAGAAATATTTTTTCTCAGCCTTGCCCTTGTAAAAAGGATCAATGCTGTCGTTGAAAATTTTCTTGAAAAAGCCGTTTTTGCTGAGCTTGACAAGCCCGTCGTTTAAGGCGTTTAGCAAGTCATCGTTGCCTTTTTGCACCGCGATAGCTAAAAAGTCCGTCGTGCCTAAATTCTTGATATTTACCTCTACCTTGCGATCTACAACCGAATAACCCAAAACTACCATATTATCGTCTGCATAGCCGCTGCCGCGACCGGATTTTAGCGCTCGGAAACATTCACTAGAACTAGCGCATGAGATAACTTTAAAGCCTTCCTTATTAAAATAATCAAACGCCGTAGTGCCGGGCTCTGCTAAAATTTCTTTATCCTGCAGGTCGTTTATTGTCTTGATATTGTCATCGCTACGGGTTAGCACGCCGATATTTACGCTAAAGTAAGGATTTGAAAAATCCACTAGTTTCTCGCGCTCTTTCGTAACCGTGATGGCTGCGATATCCAAATCGACCTTGTTATCTTGCACGGCTGTGATACGATCATTGCCCAGAGTTACGACATATTCGATTTTACCACCCTTATCGCCGAAAATTTCTTTCACGAGCTCTTCGATAAGCGAAATTTCAAAACCGCTATATCTTCCATCTTCAGAGACGCTAAGCGGCGGCAGTGAGCCGTCCACTCCGATACGAATGAGCCCTTTTTCTTTGATCTGCGCTAAAGAGTGAGCAAATAACGAACACGAAGCGATTAACAACGCAAATATAATCTTTTTCATAAAATTCCTTTAAATTTTACTAAAATTTCGCAAGCGAATAGAATTTCCCATCCATCGCCACTTTAAATTAAAACAAGCTGTAAAGATCGTCCAGCAAGAAATACTTTTTATCAATGGTGCCTTTATAAAAAGGCTCAATACTCTCATCAAAAATTTTTGTAAAAAAACCCTTTTTACTTAGCTCGATTAGTCCCGCATTTACCGCGTTAAGCAGCTCGGTATTGCCCTTTTGCACTGCGATGGCCAGGAAGTCCGTCGAGCCTAAATTCTTGATATTTACTTCGACTTTGCGATCGACTACGGCGTAAGCGAACACAAGCAGATTATCGTCTGCGTATCCATCGCCCTTGCCCGATTTTAGAGCGTTAAAGCATTCGCTTGCACTATCGCACGGCGCTACGTTATAGCCCTGTTTCGTAAAGTAATCAAACACGGTGGTGCCGGGCTGCGCCAGTATAGTCTTTCCATTTAGATCGGAGACCTTTCTGATATTATCGTCGCTACGAGTTAGCACACCGATATTTACGCTAAAGTATGGATCGGAGAAATCTACCAGCTTCTCACGCTCTTTCGTAACCGAGATAAGCGCGATATCTAAATCGACTCTGTTGTCCTGCACCGCTTTTATACGATCATCGCCCAAAGTTACGACATATTCTATCTTGCCGCCTTTATCGCCAAAAATTTCTTTAACAAGCCCTTCGATTAAGAGTATCTCAAAGCCGCTATATCCGCCATCTTTAGCGACGCTAAACGGCGGAGACGAGCCATCTATGCCGATTCGAATAACCCCTTTTTCTTTGATTTGAGTCAAAGTATTGCTAAGAAGCGAACACGCAGCCAGCATCAATGCTAAGATTATCTTTTTCATAGCGTCCCCCTTTTTAAAAATTACAGCAAGCTATAAAGATCGTCTAGCAAGAAATACTTTTTCTCTGCAGTTCCTTTGTAGTAAGGCTCGATGAAATTATCGAACGAATTTTTGAAAAAGCCCTCTTTGCTTAGCTTGATTAGCTCGCCGTTTAGAAAATCTAAAAGCTCCGAATTGCCCTTTTTCACGCCGATGGCTAAGAAATCCGAAGTGCCTAAATTCTTGATATTTACTTCAACCTTTTTATCTAATACCGGATAAGCCAGCACGACTAAGTTATCATCGGCATACCCGTCGCCCTGTCCAGCTTTTAGCGCCTTGTAGCAAGCGTTTGCGTTATCGCATCTAGCGATATTATAGCCTTGCTTTTCAAAGTATGTTTCTGCGGTACCGCCGCTAAGAACCAAAATAGTTTTATCTTGCAATTCGTTTAAAGATTTAATCTTATCTTCGACGCGGGTTAAAATGCCTATATTGACGCTAAAATACGGGGTCGTAAAATCGATCTGCTTCTCGCGCTCCGGAGTTACGGTAAAAGTTGCGATAACTGCGTCCACCTTATCTTCTTGTAGGAATTTTATACGCTGATTTGCAAGCACGGAGGTAAACTCCACCTTCCCGCCTGATGGAAGCATATCTTTGGCGATGGCATTTGCCATATCGACCTCAAAGCCCTGATGCACGCCGTCTTCTATCTTGCTAAACGGCGGCTGCGCGTCATAAACGCCTATTCTAAGTACTCCGCTGTTTTTGATCTCGGAGAGCGATCTGGCGCAAAGCGCACTACTAGCTAAAGCTGCGACAAGCAGACTTAAGAGAAATTTCTTCATCCTTTTTCCTTTCTCATAAATAATTTCAAAACCATTGCCACGGCTACGGGAAACCTTAAAATCCCGCCCGAATGGCAAGCAGACATTAAATTCGCCCGCAGGCAAAAAGCAATTTTAGCTTTTTATATCTTTAATGATTATTAAATAGTAAGTAAAGTCGTCAAATAAATTCGCTTTTTCATTGTTTGCTTCGATTTTGCGCGAGCTTTTTTAGAATTTTCATCCGCATCCTAGCGGTAAAATTTAAAATTTTACAAAATTTTAAAGCCACAGAATTTTACAAAATTTTCAGCGTAGGATTGGGCGAGAAATTTTACGAGCACTTTAAAGCTTGCGATGAAATTTTAAAATTTTATGAGATTAAATTTTGCAGATTGCATTTGACAAAACAGCACAAGAAAGGAGTGAAATTTTAAAATTTCGCGCTTTAGTGCAGACATAGTGGAATTTAAAATTCTTAAATTTCTACTCCCGCCCAGCAAAGTGGAATTTTAAAATTTTTAGCAAGCGTCGTATTTTAAAAGCAAGCAAAATTAAATCTTTGCCGCGCTATAGAATTCCACGATAAAAGTGCGCGGCCAGCGCTAAATTTTGCGCCCTAAATCATACTACAAACATCAGCTTGGCGCAAAGCACGATGATGAAGCCGAATACAAAAGCGATCTTGTGGATGTTAGCTCGCAAAAACTGAGGCGCGGGTCTTCCCATCGCGCGGCAACTTAAATTTATCGCTACGCACACGGCGATGATGAGCGCGAGCGTGACTTTTAGTATAAAGATTTTTTGAAGCGGCGTGCCGAAATACCCGCCGTTAGCGCTTCCGACCCAGCGGCTCATCATCATTCCGCCGGTAATTATCAATGTAAAAAGGCAAACCGGCATAATCTTAATAGCGCGCGAGCCGATCGCCTTTTTAACGCGCTCAAAATCCGCGCCTAGCGTGCCTTTAAGCCGCGAAAAAATCACGACGTCGAAAAATATGTAGCCCAAAAAGATAATGGCGCAGATGAGGTGGACGATCTGCACGTAAGGATAAATTTGCTCCACCACCGCTCCTTGCTATGAAATTTCGCCCATTTTATGCGAAATTTCAAATTTTAGCAATGATTTTCATCAACACGCCGCGAGCGGTTAAATTTAAGTAGATTGCGCGAGCGACGCAAATAAATTTGGCAAAATCGCGCGGGTAAATTTAAAAGTAAAGCCGCACGGGCGAAATTCTAAAATTCCGCCCGCGAAACCCGCGTAAATTCTGCAATCTATAACATCATCGAAAAGATTATGCCGAATATGATTAGCGGGATATTAAAGAAAATAAAGGTCGGCACGCAGGTATCCCACATATGGCTATGTCCGCCGTCGATATTCAGCCCCACGGTAGGCCCAAGCGTGCTATCGCTCGCAGGCGAGCCCGCATCGCCGATACCCGCAGCCACGCCGATGATAAAGATCGTCGCCGCCGTACTAAAGCCCAACTGCGCGGCTAGCGGGCAGTATATCGTAGCGATGATAGGGATTGTGCCGAAGCTCGAGCCGATACCCATCGTCACGAGCAGTCCGATGCCGATCATCAGCAGCGCGCCGCCGAGCTTGCCGCCGCTTAAAGTGCTCGCTACGTGCACCAGCTCGTTCACGCCGCCGGTTTCTTTTAAGATCGTGCCGTATCCTGCAGCGATCAGCATCAAAAACGCGATATAGCCCATCATATGCACGCCCTCGTCAAATACATTATCGAGCTTCTTCCACTCGATGCCTTTGCTCGCAAGCATCACTAAAATTCCGCTAAGCGCGGCAAACGGAAGGGATTTGATCCAAATTTGCACCGCGAAGCACACCGCAATGCCCGCTAGAGCGCCCCATTCGCGCATGCCCATCTTAAGTTCGCTAAAATGCGCATCCAGGCTCTGTTTGGTTTCGGCGTAGTCTCTCGGCTTGCGGTAGTAGATCACGGCCAGCACTAGCCCCACGAGCATCGGCACGGCGCTTAGCCACATCACGCTCGATATGTCGCTTAGGCTTACTGCGATGCCGTTTGCGTTCATATTTTTTTCGATTAGCCCCATAAAGATAAGTCCGAATCCCAGCGGCAGCGCCATATACGGCGTCTGCAAGCCGAACGTCAGCGCGCACGCTACGGCGCGGCGATCGATCTTTAGCGAGTTCATGATCTTAACTAACGGCGGGATCAAAATCGGGATAAAGGCGATATGCACGGGGATTAAATTTTGTGAAAAGCACGCAAAAAAGGCAATCGAAAAGATAAAGATATATTTTTTATCGCTGATTAAATTTGCCACCGCGCGCACCAAGATCGCCGTTAGGTTAGTCTTTGAGATCGCGCTTGCGATGACGCCTAACAGCAGATATGAGAGCGCGGTTTCTAAATTTCCGCCCATACCGAGGCTGCCGGCGTTTTCGGGGTTGCCGTTTATGAATAAATTTATGGCATCGCCCAGCGGAATATTGCTTGAGAGCACGGCGCATATCGTGCCGATTAGGATCGCAAGCATTACGTTGCACCTCAGCAAACATAGCGCGCACATCACACAGATACTGATAAATACGGGATTGGTAAGCATCTTTTGCCTTTTTTGGAATTTTTGCAATTATATAGAATTTAGGGCTAAATTTTGCTAAAATAGCGCAAAAAATCGGCTAGGACAGCGATGAAATATTTTTACTCCTCTTTTGTAGTAAGCCTAATTGCGCTTGCTATCGCGTTTTATATCGGCGGCGCGGGTGCCGCTTATATCTGTGCGCTTTTGTGCGCACTCGAAATCAGCCTCAGCTTCGACAACGCCATAGTCAATGCCAAGGTGCTAAAAGATATGGCGCCGGTGTGGCAGAGCAGATTTATCCTCTGGGGCATTCCAATCGCGGTTTTTGGAATGAGGTTTTTATTTCCCGTACTCATCGTCGCCGCAAGCGCGCATCTGGGTCTTTGGGAAACCCTCGTGCTGGCGCTTAAGCAGCCGCAGCGCTACCATGAAATTTTAAGCAAAAACGAAGCGCAAATTTACGTTTTTGGGGGCGCGTTTTTGCTGATGGTCTTTTGCGATTTTTTCTTCGATGCGCAGCGCGAGCTACACTGGCTGGGCATAATCGAAAATAATGGGCTCGTGCGATTTTTAAAGCGCATTCCAAACGCGCCCACGCTGATCGCTCTAGCCGCGGGGCTTGTGCTACTTACTAAAACGGACTCGGCGACGCTCGGTGCGGCGTATTTCGGCGCGATCTTACTCTATCTACTCATCTCCTGCTTCGACCGCCTTTTCGGCACGAACGGCGTAAAAAACGGCCTTGCGGGCTTTTTATACTTAGAAACCCTGGACGCGAGCTTTAGCTTCGACGGCGTGATCGGCGCGTTTGCGCTAAGCGATAATATCTTCATCATTATGCTGGGGCTAGGTGCCGGCGCGATGTTCGTGCGCTCCATCACGCTATATCTCGTCGCGCACGGCACGCTGTCGCACTTCGCGTATCTGGAGCACGGCGCGCACTACGCCATCGCGTGTTTGGCGTTTATAATGTTTGCCAAGCTGAAATTTGAAGTAAGCGAGATCATAACCGGCACCGTGGGGATCTTATTCATCGCGCTATCGCTCCTTTCGTCGGTGCTTTACAACCGCCGCAACAAGCGCAAACTCATCGAAACGATCGCGGGAAACAACGAGTGAAATTTCATAGCGAGCTTTGCGCTGCGCAGGCTAAATTTTAAAATTTCAAGCTACCGCCACAAGCGATAAAATTTACCCGCTTGCGCCGCGTTAAATTTCAAGAGGCGCCGAATTTCAAGAAACGCCAAATTCCAAAAAGTGCTAAATTTAAAGACGCGAACGGCGCGATTAAAATTTCATCCGTTAAGCGGGTTTAAGATTTTTTATGCTATTTTTGCGACCTTATTTCGATCAAAAGGCGAGAGATGATAAATTTACCGAAAAATTGTGTAGTTTTTACCTACCCAAAAATGGGCAGCAGCGGCAAATTTTTGCCGGAAGAGTTGCACGGCGTGGCGGGGCTTACGGGCTGCACGCTTCAATGCAAGGCCTACGAGAGCGCGCTTGCGCAGATAAAAGCCCTAGGCTTCGAGCTTATCGCCGTAGGCAGTATGGGCGAGGCGGGCACGAGCGAGTTTAAGCGCGCTACGGGCGCCTCGTTTGAGTTCATAAACGACGAAAAATTCGAGCTTGAAGTGCCGCTTGGGCTCGAAACCTTCACTACCGGCGACGGGAAGAAATTTTACCACCGCCAAACCCTGATTTTTAAAGACGGCAAGGAGATAAAGCGCTTTAGCCGCATCGCTGAACCCGAGCAGGACGCGCAAAATGTACTCGCGGCACTAAAAAGCCTGTGATCGATCGCTTTGGCGCCGCGCTTTAAATTTCGCGCTTTAAACACATTGCGACACAAAGCTGAAATTTAGGGCAGAGGCGCATTTTCATTAAATTCAGCATTTTTAATTAAAATGGCGCTAAATTTAACGGAGGCGGGTATGAAAAAAATTCTATTTTTGGCGCTATTTTGCGCTATTGCGGCAAACTGCGACGAGAGCGGGCGGACAGATAAAATTTCTGCGGCGGACAAAACAGACAAAATAACGAGTATCGGCGAGACTGCCACGCAAAACGCGCGCTTTATAAAGAGCGACGAAGCAAGCGCCGACTCGCAAAGCAGCGCCGATGCGGTCATCCAAACGGACGGAATTTCGCGGGCGGATCTGCAAAGCTGCATCGTAAAAAGCGACGAAGGCTCCTGCGAGCGCGTCGCGCACGGTCTGAAAAGCGGCTGCGAGCGCAAAGATCAGCTATCGTGCTTTTTCTACGCAGATGCACTAGGGCGGGGCTTGGGCGTGGAGAAGGACGTCGTGGCGTCGTTTGAGCTTTTTCGCGAGCAGTGCGAGACCGGCAGCAGCGAGGCGTGCTACGAGCTGTCGGTCAAATATCTCCAAGGAATCGGCACCCCTCAAAGCTTTGAGCTCTCGGGGCAAGCGCTAGATAGGGCATGCAAAATGCACAACAAGCGCGCCTGCGCAGTGCTCGATCTGCTGCCGAAAAATTAGCACGACAAAAGCAGCAAAATTTCTGGCTTCGAGCGCAAACAGAGCGCGCGAGCCTTTAAAATTTTAGCGGGCTGTGCGAGTGCAGTGTGCGATGAGGCGGTAAATCGAAGCGTGCGAGCGGATAAACAAAAAAGGGGCAAAGATGAAAGCTTTAAAGCTTGCGCTGGCGGCGGCGCTGGCGCTTAGTTTGGCAAACGCAGACGGCAAAGCCAAAGAGTTTAAATTTAGCGGCGCAAAAACTGGCGCGCTTTTAGCAAAATGCAGCAAAAAGGACGCCGCCGCATGCTACGAAATGGCGATGAGATACGAGCTGGGCAGTCGCGGCGTCGTGCGAAACCGCTTCAAAGCACAGGGCTTTTTCGCAGACGCATGCGAGCTCGCCGCCCTCGCCGAGCGGAAGCAGGGAGGCAAAACGGGTAGCGCAGGCGGGCGCGCGATGAGCGATCTGCGCGAGCGAGCCTGCTTAGGCAACGCCGCGACACTGGAGAGCTTCGCGAGCGGGCAGTGCCGCAGCCTCGTGATATACGACGAGCTTTGCGAGGGCGGCTCGCAGGAGGCGTGCGACAATCTGGCGCGGATGAAGCGCGAAGGCTGGGCGCCTAAGGAAAGCTGCAGCGAGGAGATAGTCGCAAAATTCGGCGACGGCAAGCCGCAGAAATAAAATTTTACTGGCTTTTACGGCGATAAAATTTTAAAATTCCACGAGTATAAAATTTGCCGAAATTTTATAGAGTTCGACCGAAAATGGTAACAAGGCGGGCTAAATTTTGAATTCTAAAACGCGTTTAAATTCATGTATTAAGCGGCGTCAATTTTTGGGCTCAGAGAGATTAGAATTTACGCGGCAAGGCTCTTTGAATTGCAAATCGTGCGTGACGGTCAGGCTAAAATTTTAAGAACTAGAATTTAAACAAAATCTGCAATCTATCCGTGACGATGATATAATTTTTAGAATTTTGCAAGCGTAAAATATCAAAATTTTGCGTATCTACGTCGAGCCGCTCCAAAAAAAGCGCGAAATTGGAATTTTAAACTGCCGTCTTGTGCGTGGTGGCAAGAATTTCAGGCAGCTAGAATTTCAATTAATGCGGATTAAAATATAGGTGCGGCGGGCAAATGCGTGCACCGCAAGCGATGGAATTTCAAATATGAGTTCAAGGCTCGCTAGACGCAGAATTTAAACGCCACGAGCGATAAATTTCAAAACACCCATTTTAAAATTGCGAAGCGGAGATTTAAATTTAAGTGTGGCGAGCGATTAAATTGTAAGGGGTGCTTAAATTCAAATATCGCAGCTCACAAATTATGCGATGAAATTTTGCGCCTAAATTCCGCAAGATTTGGTGCGAGATAAGCGTTTAATGATATCGTAGCTAGATCATTAAACCAAGCTTCAATCACGCTAAAACCCTATTTACCGAGCGCTTGTGCAAGCGCGTATTTCAAACCGCCGAAGCAAAAAAAGCCTGATCGGAAGCGTTTGGCGGCGTATATCTCAACCGACCGCGCCTCATATTTTGCTCTATAGCCTAGCTCGCGCACGAAATTTTAGATTTTGAAATTTAGCGCAAAAATATTATAATTTCTCCCAAATCACGGCTAGGACGGAAAATGAACTCACGCGTGCAAAACGAATATCTAAAATCAAAAATTATGAGCGCCGAGAAAGCCTGCGAACTGATCCCAAATGGCGCATCGGTGGGCTTTAGCGGCTTTGTTGGGGCGGGCTGCGCGCTAGCTCTGCCGCAAGCTCTGGCGCAACGAGCGACGGCGCTGCACGAAAAAGGCGAGCCCTATCAAATCGAAATTTTTACGGGCGCATCGACCGATCCGCTTTTAGACGGAGTTTTGGCAAAAGCAGGTGCTGTGAGCTTTCGTGCGCCGTTTTTTACGGATGCCGATATGCGCCGTGCGATAAATAGCGGCGCCGTGCGATACACGGACGTGCATCTATCAAGCCTTGCCGCGCAGCTTAAGGCGGGTTTTTTTCCGCATCTAAACTTTGCCGTGATCGAAGTAGTGGCGATTAAAGAAAGCGGCGAGCTCGTGCCGTCCACATCGCTAGGCAACAACCAAGCCTGGCTCGATATCGCCGATCGCGTGATTTTAGAAGTGAATTACTATCAGCCGCTTGAGCTGGAGGGCATTCACGACGTTACGGATCTGCGCCTGCCGCCGCATGCTGAGGATCTGCCGATCAAGCACGTAGGCGATCGCGTAGGCAGCCCCTATATGCATGTAGATCCTGCCAAAGTAGTCGCTGTCATAGAGACTAGGACGCATGATCGCGTCAATAATTTCACCGCCGTGGATGAAATTTCAAGTGCGATCGGCTGCAATGTCGTAAAATTCTTAAAAAACGAGGAGGCTTGTGGCAGACTTCCCGCAAAGAAGTTACTGCCGCTGCAATCGGGCATCGGCAATGTCGCTAACGCCGTGCTTAGCTCGCTACAAAATGCTGGCTACCAAGGGCTGCAATGCTACTCCGAGGTGATCCAAGACGGCATGCTAGATCTCATCAAAAGAGGCGTCGTAGGCACTGCAAGTGCCACAGCGCTATCGCTTAGCCCCGCAGGTGTCAAGGAATTTCAAAAAAACATCGATTTCTACCGCAAGCACATCATACTACGTTCACAAGATGTCTCCAACTCGCCAGCGCTTATCAGAAAGCTCGGCGTCGTGTCGATGAATGGCATGCTCGAGGCAGATATCTACGGCAACGTAAACTCCACCAACGTCATGGGTTCGCAGATGAAAAATGGTATTGGCGGTAGTGGCGACTTCGCTCGCAACGGATATTTGTCGCTATTTTTGAGCCCATCGCTCGCTAAAGGCGGCGCGATCAGCGCTATCGTGCCGTTCGTGAGCCACGTCGATCATACCGAGCACGACACTCAAGTCATCATAACCGAATACGGCATCGCCGATCTGCGCGGTAAATGTCCTCGTGAGCGTGCTCGCGCGATGATAAGCATCGCACATCCCACTTACCAAGACGCGCTGAGAGATTATTTCGAGCGGGCATGTGCGCAGCCCTGTGCGGGGCATACTCCACACATCCTAAGCGAGGCGCTGTCGTGGCATCAAAGATTTAAGGATACGGGGAGTATGAAGGCTTAGAGCGAATTTGCTTGAGCTAATGCGCTAAAACCTAAAATTTAAGCTCATTCTCGCTGAAAGCAAGAAAGTTTGCACTTAAAAATTCCGCCTGCATTTGAAAGCGCTATCGCTACTTAGAGCAAAGCTCGTTAAAATTTTTATTTTTGAAAAGCTCGCGCGAAATGTTTACTATATGAATGAATTGAAAATTTGCGCCATAAAATTTTAAAATTTGCAGGCGGGTTTGGGATTCGGAATTTTAAAATTTAGCCCTAAATTTGCAGCTAGCACATTTCAAATTTTAAAATTTTACGGCTTGAAATTTTAAAATTTTGAACTTCGCAAAATTTTATCTATAAATACGCTATTAAATTTTAAATTTAGCTTCCACTTCATTTGCCATGCGTAAGCTTTTACGGCAATCTTAGCTACAAGGCGCACCATAAGTTCGTAATAAATTTCGCGCAGTATTTGTCAAGATAAATTCCGTATTAAAGCAGCGGCTTGCTAAATCAGAATTTATCGCCTTACGAAGGCGATCTTTGGGCTATAAATTTAAAGAGGCGGGCTATAAAGTCGCGGCGAGATGAGATTAGAATTTTATCCTCGAGGGCTCCATCGGTTTGCTGTAGAAGTAGCCCTGCATATATTTAATCCCCATCTCTTCTAAGATGATTGAAATTTCATGGTTTTCTACGTATTCGGCGATGAGCTCGTAGCCCTGCTTGCGCGCGAAGTTAGCGATGGTTTCGACGATAGCGCGCGAGTTTTTATCGTTTGCGATGTTTTTGATGAGCGCTCCGTCGATTTTTATGTAATCCACGTCGAGCGTTAAAATTCTATAGTAGTTGGAGTATCCGCTGCCAAAATCGTCTATCGCGACCTTGCAGCCGTAGTTTTTGGCTATGGCGATGAAGCTGCGTAGGCTCTCGTAATCGTCGAATTCCTCGCTTTCTAAAATTTCAATAAATAAATTTGAAGCGTTTGGGCTGGATGCGAGCTTGCGCTCTAAAAGTTCCTTGATACCTTCGTTTGCGATGTCAAAATATGAAAGATTTATGCTAAAGCAAGTCCCTGCGAAGCGGTCTAGCAAGCGAAAGGCTTCGTTTATTACGACCTGAGTTAGCGGGATGTAGAGCGAGGTTTGCTTTGCGATGTCGATAAACTCACCCGGGCAGCGCGTCTTGCCTGAGCGGTCGATTAGGCGGATTAGAATTTCATATACTAAGGGAACATAGTCGCCACCCTCGGTGCCGTATGTGTTACCACTAGGATCGCGGTGGGTGATATCAAATATCGGCTGAACGAGCACAAAGACTTGATTTTTCTTGATCGCGTTTTGAATGGTGTTGATCATAATCTGGTTTTGAAGATATTTTTCCTCAATAGCATTTGGGCGCGAATAAAAGCCCACGTGCTCGTTTTTGCTCTGCGCCTCATACATCGCCATGACCGCCTGAAAGACCCTATTTGCGCCGCCCGCTACGTCTGCACGCTCGCTCACGCCCATCGTGATATTTAAAGGCGCGGAGGCAAAGCCCTCGGTCGTATGGAGATTAAAAACCTTGTCGGTGAAGTATTTATTTATGATCTCCACGTCGCGCGCGACATTTAGTCCCTCGTAAAATAGGCAAAACTCATCCGATTGGATGCGAAAGATACTGGCTTTGATCTCGTGCGATTCGATACACATCGCAAGCGTACGCGCAAAGGAGCGCAGAATTTCATTCGTCGTCTCCGCCTTGTAAAAAAGCCGTAAATTTGCAAAATTTACGATAGTGATGTAGATCGCTACGCCCGTTTTTTCGGCGTTTATTAGCTCATATAGCGCTGCTTCGTTGCCCTGGCCCGTAAGATGATCGATATAGACTTGATTGTTTAAGCTCTCCTTCGCGCTCGCAAGAGCTAGCTTCATAACCTCGCGCTCGCCGATGTCATGAGCGTAAAGCGCATATAGCGGCGGCTTGGATGCGGTGGCGATATTTGCTAGCCTTAGGCTCACATCGGCTAGTTCGCCGTTTTTACGAAGCAGGCGCGTATCTTTGGCGCTTTTATTTACCATCGCAGGAAGTTCGATCCCTTTATCTTTGGGCATCAAAACTCCAAGATCGCTTCCTTCCAGCTCGCTTTGTTCGTAGCCGCTTAAGTTAAGCACGCTTTTATTAGCGTATAAAATTTTAAAGTTTTGATCTGCTAAAACTATCGCTTCGCCTGCTTGTTCGCATAGTGCGTGATAGGGCGCGAGGGCGCGTTTACTACGCAAAGCATCGGAATTTATGATGTAAGTAAGCAGTAAAAACGACAAAAACACCGCCGTGTAAAGCATCGTCATTTGCATAAACGAGCCGTAAAATTCCTCGCTAGCGTAAGAAAATCGCTCGCGCAGGCTTGCGAAGCGCTCGTTGAGCAACGAGAGATTATCGCTTACAATGATATTTTGCCGCTCGAAATTCCTTAAAATTTGCCGTGCGATTCCCATAAACGCAGCTTCGTCGGGGCTTGACGCATCTGCGCTTTCTAACGCGCTTTTTAAAGCAGAGATCTCGGAGCGATTTTTATAGTTAAGTCCTAAAATTTGAGAGTAGAGATTTGCTCTTTGCGCATTTGCGCCACTGGATAAAAATTTTTGCTGCAGACTTTGAAAAAGGATTAAATTCTGCGAATTTAAAGCCCCAAGCTCGTCCAAAAGTGAAATTTTATCGCTAAAAGCGCTTCCGATCGCGCGCACATCGCTGCTAAGTCCGATTTTATCGATGATTTTGTCTTTTTGTAGAGCTTGCAGTACCTGATAGATGCCGCGCATATCGGCATTTGCAATCGAAAAGTCCCTTCTTGCGATCTTTGCATCAAATAATATATTTAAGCGGTTATCGGCGTTATCGATCAAAGCTAGCTCGCGCGAAATCGTGCTAAATCTCGCTACATCTCTTAGCGACGAGAAATAATTCCCGGCGATGATTATGCCTAATATCATAATCCCCACCATCAAAGTCCACATTATCTTATCTTTCATCCTGCGCCTCCGTCATCTCACCCTTAAGTGTAGCTAAAAAGCTCATCAAAGCATCAAGTTCCCCATCGCTAAGATCGTATTTTAACAGATCCTTTGCGATCTGCCGCACCGCAAGACGCAAATCCGTCTGCCCGTTTACGTAAGGTGCGGTTTGCGTGATATTGCGCAAGCTAGGCACGCGGCGCAACTCAAATCCGTCGGAGGTAAACCTATGCCTAGGCGCATCCTCCTCTTCCGCGCTTGGGCGAATTTTAGTAAAGCTGCCGGTGCCAAGGCTAACGCCGTTATGACATGCCGAGCACAGCCGCACAAAAAGCACATATCCGTTATATTCGGCATCATTTAGCTTAACCTCGCCGCGCAAAAATCGGTCAAATTTGGAATTTATCGCCGTTTTGGATTTTAAAAATTCCTTTAGCGCATCAATGAAGTTTGCCGTATTCGCCTCGCCGTAAGCACTTTTAAAAGCCTGCTTGTAGGCTAAATTCTTCCTAATAAGCTTTAAAATTCTATCTTCGCTCGCATCAAGCTCGTTCGTGCCAAAGACCGACGCTGCGATCCGCGCTTCAAAGCCCGCGAAATTATAATCGCCCAAATAGCGGTCAAAATAATAAGAATTTATGAGCGTAGGCACGCGTCCATCGCGCACTGAAGCGCCTGAGTCGTTTAGATAGAAGTTATGGCAGCTCTCGCAGGAGCGGCCTTTGCCGCTAAATCTTACATCGGTAAAAATTTTTGCGCCCAGCCGCGCCTTTTGCGGATCGTATTTAGGCATCTCAAGCGGCGAGAAAAGATTGCCGCAAAGCCCCAAAACCGGCGCCAGACTAAATATAAAACAGCTTAAAGCTCGCTTCGATCTCATCGCTTATCACCCCGCCTTTAGCTCGCTTTTTCAAAATCTCCTCGATCTCGCGCTCGCTAGCCTCCGCGCCGTCCATATGCAGGTGCCACGCGGCGTTTTGCACAGCTTCTTGTAGGCTGCGTTTTTGCTCGCGCTTTTCAGTTAAAATTTCGCTTTTAAATTTGATGTCGCGCGCGCCAAGCAGCGCCTCAAATTTTTCGGCGGCGGTAGCAAGTCTTTTAGCTCCTGCGCCGAAGCGCTCAAACAGCGGCGCTAGCATCGATGAATTGCGCTCGCTCGCCCAGTTTAGATAAATTTTTCGCTCGCCCAAAGCCAAAAACGCCCCAAAATCCTCCGTGCTTTTTAGCGCGGGGCTCATAGTAAGAAACGCGATGTCAAAAACTGCGGGAATTTTAAAATTTTCGCTCTCGCGGCTTTTGCTCACAGCGTCTTTTAAATTTAAAGCCTGCGCTTCTTGATCTTGCGCGTTTGAAATTTCGTCTTGCGAGTGCGGATAAATTTTAAAATTTTTACTCGCCCCGTCCGCAAAGCCGCCCGAGCCAAGCAGCTCGCAAAACTCCGCAAAGCTTAAATTTAATACGTTTTGCAAGCTGATGCCAAACTCCCCCGCGCTGCGCCTTAGCTCGCGCAGCATCCCCTCCGAGCTATCGATCGCCGTGACCTTGGCGCCCAGCGACGCGAGATACAGCGAGTAAACCCCCGTACCGGCGCCCACGTCAAGCACGCTTTTACCCGCAAAGCTCACCCCCCAGCCGCGCAGTATCTCAAACACCCGCTTGCCGAAATCTCCTAACTCGCCGCTAAATTTAGCGTAACTTTCGGACTTTTTATCCCAGCTATTTTCATGTGTTTTTTCGCCGATTTTCTCCACCGCTTGCCTTTAAATTTTTTGTAATAATAGCAAAATTTGGCAATTTTTCCGAATTTGGGCTATAATAAATGCTTTCAAAATCTAGGCGAAAGGGCGTTCATGGCGGACGTGACGATAAAAAATTTAAACTTTGCTTACGAAAAACGCGAAATTTTAAAAGATATAAACTTAAGCTACGAGCTGCGCGATTTTTTGGCGATTTTCGGGCCCAACGGCGGCGGCAAAAGCACCCTTTTGAAGCTGCTTTTGGGGCTGCTGCGACCAAGCTCGGGCACGATCGAAATTTTAGGCAGATCGCCCGCGCTTGCCAGAGCGCAAATGGGCTACGTGCCGCAGTTCATCGCGATAAACAAAAGCTTTCCCATAAGCGTGCTCGAAGTCGTTTTAATGGGGCTGATAGATAAGAAAATTTTCGGCTTTTACTCTAAATCCGAGCGCGAGCAAGCCATGCAAGCCCTGGGGCGCGTAGGCATGCAAGACCTTGCAGGGTGCCGTATCAGCGAACTTAGCGGCGGGCAGAGACAGCGCGTTTACATCGCGCGGGCGCTGTGCGCGAAGGCTAAAATTTTACTTCTTGACGAGCCGCTAGCGAGCATAGATACGATGGGGCAGGTTCAAATTTACGAGCTTTTAAAATCCCTAAACGAGGGCGGCTGCGGCATAATTTTAATCAGCCACGACGTGCAACTCGCGCTAAACTACGCAAACCGCGCGCTTTACGTCGCAAACGGCTCGGCGCACACCCACGAGATCGATCCGGGGGGCAGAGCGGAATTTTTAGATCACCTGCGACGCGAGCACGGGCACTTTTGCGCCGTCGATCTCGCGCTTAACGAATGCTGCTGCAAGGAGTGCAAAAATGGCTGAAATTCTATCCTATGATTTCATGCAAAACGCCCTACTCGGCGGGCTTTTGGTCAGTATAGTCTGCGGCGTCGTGGGCTCTTTAGTCGTGATAAATCGCATGAGCTTCATAGCAGGCGGCATCGCGCACGGCGCATACGGCGGCATCGGCATCGCGCTATTTTTAGGCATCTCGCCCGTACTGGGAGCTAGCGTATTTGCGCTGTTTTTGGGGCTGCTCATCGCCTACGTCACGCTGCGAAATACCGAGCGCTTCGATGCCGTAATCGGCGCGATATGGGCGTTTGGAATGGCGCTGGGGATAATATTCGCCGATCTCACGCCTGGGTACAAATCCGATCTGATGAGCTTTTTATTCGGCTCGATCTTAGCGATAAATCACGAAAATTTAATCTTCATCGGCATTTGCGACGCGACGTTTGCGGCGCTTACGGCGTGCTTTTACAGGCAGTTTTTAGCGATCAGCTTCGATAAGGAATTTGCCCTGCTGCGCGGAGTAAATACGAGTGTTTTTTACTACGTCCTCGTAGTGATGGCGAGCCTTGCGGTGGTCGCGTCGATTCAGATCGTGGGGCTAATCTTGGTGATCTCGCTGATGACGATCCCGCCCTTCATCGCCGAAAAAATCTCAAAAAGCCTAGGCTCGATGATGGCGATAAGCTGCGCGCTATCGGCGCTTTTCTGCGCGACGGGACTTGTTTTGAGCTTTAAGCTCAATCTAACCAGCGGCGCTTCGATAATCCTAGTCGCCTCGGTCTGCTTTTTCGCAAGCTCGATCTTTAGCAAACTTCGCGCCTAAAAGCCCGCCCAGCTCGCTAAGCAGGATACCTGCTAGTATCAGCGCCGCGCCTAAAATTTGAAGCGCACTTAGCTTCTCGCCGAAAGCATACCCCATCACGCCCGCGCTTACGGGCTCCAGCGCGAAAATAAGCACCGTTTTTATCTCGCTTATGCCGCGATTTTGCGCCATCGTTTGGATCACAAACGCCGCGACGGTGGCAAAGATCGAGGTTAAAACCAGCGCGAAAACAAAATCAAAGTTCGGCGAAAAGATCAAATTCCCAAGCACCTTTATCTCGCCTTCAAATTCGGCGTGCGGGACAAAAACTGCCGCGATCAGCGCGCAGACGCAGACGCAGATAAACTGCACGATCACAAAGCCGTAGAGATTACTTTTGCGCGCGCAGACGCCCGTAAATACGATATGAAGCGCGTATGAAAACGCCGAAACTAGCGTCAACCGCTCGCCTATGCCAAATCCCACCGCGCCGCTTGCTCCGCTTAAAAAATACAGCCCCAAAAGCGCCACAACCGCGCCGCCAAAGGCACTCGCACCGACCTTTTTGCCGAAAAACACAAGCATTAAAAAGGGCACGATGACGACGTTGAGCCCCAAAATGAACGCCACTGTTGATGATAGCGCATAATCAAGCGCTATGGTCTGGCACGAAAAATCGCAAAATAGCATCAGCCCGCAAAATACGCCCCGCCCTATCGTGCCGCGGTCAAATTTGACGCCGAAGCGCAGGCAGGCGAGGTAGGTAAAAATGCTCGCCGCCAAAAAGCGCCAAAACAAAAAGCTGAAAACATCGCCGCTATGCAGCGCGCGCTGCACCGGCACGAAGGTACAACCCCAAACGATCGCTACGAAAAGCAGCCCTAAATCCCACAGCCTGCTAGGCGGAGCGGGGTTTTGCGCGCGACTTTGCGCGGAATTGGAATTTTGCCCGAAACTCTGCGAGGAATTCGAGCTTTGCGTAGAATTTAAATTTTTTGCGGAGTTAAAATTCTGTGTAGCATTATAATTTTGCGGAGCGCCGAGGCTTCGCGCGGCGCCATAGTTAAAGCTCTGCGGCGTGCTAGCTGAGCATAGATCATTCGCAAAGTTCTCGGTAAAATTTTTCTCGGAGCGTCGCGTATGAGCATCGGCGAGGCTTTTTGCGGGGCTAAAATTTGGATCGTTTGCGACACTTATGCGGCTCGACAAACCCGCGCTATTTACGCCGCTATGAGTGGAATTTTTCGTAAAATTTATTATAAAATTTCGCTTGAAATTTCTTGCGGAATTTTCGCAAGGATCTGTTTTGGAGGATTTCGCGGAATTTAAAGCTTCGGTTTCGGTGCGGCTCATATCCTGCGCGGGTTTTAAATTTAACGCAAGAGCTGCGGAATTTAAAGCGGATTTTCTCCCTGGATTTTTGACGCGCGGAGCGGAATAGGGCGCTACGAGACTATGCACGGCAAAACTGACCGAGGCACGATTGCGTGCGGCGAAACCGGCCGAAGCGGGATAAAATTTTAAATTTCTTTCGCGGATAAAATTTAACTCGGCGGCCGCGTCTTGAAATTTGAAATTTCTTTTGAAGTGGCAAGCGAAAGCGAAATTTACCGCACCGCCGTGGGCTATGTTTTTTACGCACGCAAACGCCGCATTTGAAGCAGAATTTAAAGCTGTATTTTTCGCGCGCTCGTGCACCGGATCTAAGATAAAATTTAAAGCGGGTTCTGAATTAAAATTTTCCGCGGGCTCCAAGATAGAATTTTTCATAAATTTAAAGTAAAATTTCGCTGAGATCTTATCGTGGTTGCGCGCCTATCTGATCGTCTTTATGGCGTTTAAAATCGCGCCAGAGTTTTTGCGAAACTCCTTTTCGTTTTTGCTTAAAAAATCGAAGCTTTCGTTGATGAAGGCGCTACTGAATTCGCTACTAAAATCGTCTCCAGGCTCGCGTCCGACGGCACTTTTAAAGCTTTTAGCAAAGCTCGCGTCGGCTCCTAGTTCACGTGCCAAAGGGCGAATGATTTCGTAAATTTCATCAAAGGCGTTTGTGCGCAGATAGTGGCTAAATAGCATCTCGCCGCTCATTACTGCCTTGGTATCGGCTTTGGACATATCTTTTATTTTAGCGAGTAGGAGCTTTTTGATCGGCTCTACGGCAAGACTTAGCTTCTTGCTCGCCAGCCTTTGCATATTCTGCACGGCGATGCTTTTTTTGCCCGCGCGCTCGGTAATGTAGCTAGGCAGATCGAGCTCGTAATCCTGCACGCCAGTGCGTTCGTATTCATTTGCGGCACGCTCTATCAAAGTGCTTAGTGAGTTTTTAAAATTTTCACTATCGCCTGCGCCCGCACTAAGCATCACGTCTAGTCCCTTTACGGCGACCTCTTCCCAGCTAGCAGTTGCAAATAGCGGCAATAAACAAAGGATTAATTTTTTAAGCAAAGTTTTTCCCTAATTAAAGATTGATTATTTTATTTCGAAAATTTTAATGTATAATCAACGCTTTTATAATACCAAAAGGGCTAAATATGGAGCTTTTACTCATCGCTTTTGCGCTTGCGATGGACAGCGTCGCGCTTAGTATCTCAAACGGCGCGAAATATCCGAATTTTAAATTTGCACAGATCGCGCGCGTCGCGTTTTTCTACGCGGCGGCTCAATTTATAATGCCGCTTGCGGGCTATGCTTTGGGGATAAATTTTGTAAAATTTATCGCGCAGATCGATCACTTCGTCGCGTTTGGAATTTTATCGTTTTTAGGCGTTAAGATGATCGCGGAATCCCGCCGCGAGCAGGACGAGCCAGCTCTACGTCTAAGCACAAAGGAGCTGGTGCTGGGCGCGATCGCAACCAGCATCGATGCTATGGCCGTGGGCGTGACCTTTGCGTTTGGCGAGATAAACATCCTCTACGCCTGTTGCATAATCGGGCTCATCTGCTTCGCGCTGTGCGTCGCGGCGTGCTACGCAGGCAAGCTAACGGGCGAATATCTGCACTCAAAGGCGCTCGTTTTAGGCGGCGCGATTTTGATCCTAATCGGGGTTAAAATTTTACTCTCGCACCTCGGCGTTATCGATATTTAGCGGCTTTTAAGCGCCGCTTTGCGATAATTTTTAAAACTAATTCGCAGGAGCGAAAATGAAAAATTTAATAAATTTAAGCGGCGGTGACCGTCTAAATTTGCGCGTAGAGGGTCAAATTTTGCTAAGCGAGAGCATCAAAAACGGCAAAACTAGGCAGACGCAAAAGGAGTTTGAAAGCGCTGGCGAGGCGCAAAAAGCCTGCGCGAAAAAGGAGTGGGAGAGCCTAAAGAAGGGCTATGTCCTGCAAAATGCAAACGCGAAAGCGGGCGAAGCGAGTTTGCACGTCTATATCGGCGGCGGATACACGGGCGCGCTAGCCTTTGCGGGCGCGGAAGGTGAGCTTTTCGTCTATAAATGCGGCGGCTACAAAGATGGCGGCGCGCTGGATGACTTTCTCATCAGGCTGGACGCAAGCGGCGCCGTAAAGCAGCAGATAGTCCTGCCAAAGCCGCTTGCGTGGCAGGCGGAGCGTGCGGGCGAAATTTTGCTTTTGGATCTGGATCATTTTATCTTTAAATTTGACCCGGCAAGAGGCGAATTTAGCGATCTCTCTCAAGGGTTAAGCTTTAAAAACAGCAAAGAATTTACGAGTTTCGTTTGCGCTGCGAAAGATACGGCGGCGTTTGCGATGTTCGGTCAAATTTTTACTCTGCGCGGCGGCGAGATTTCGCCTCTGGCCGAATACAAATCCGAAATGAAAAGCTATACGCCGATCTTGTGCGCCGCGATTAGCGATGACGGCACGCGACTTGCGCTTCATTGCAAGCAAAACGAGATCAAAATTTTAAGCACGCTAAGCGGAGAAGTTTTAAACGAGATAAAAGGCGATTTCGGGGTTTTTGATAAAATTTGCTTTTTGGCTGACGGCTCGATGCTGGGCAAGGAGCGCTACACTAGCAAGCTAGTTTGCCTTGACGCTGCAAGCGGCGAGCGGTTAAAGCCCGCGTGGCTAAGAGGCGAATGCGCCGAGGCGGACGAGCTTTGCGTTAGCGCGGACGGTTTGCGGCTGGTGCTAATAAACTACGACAAGGCTCGCATCGTCGATCTAAAAAGCGGAAATTTGCGGCTTAGCTTTGAGCTCTCGCATGTCGTGAAGCGCTGCGAAGCGAAATTTGAGCGTATAAACGGCGAGGAATTTTTGGCCGTACGCACCGACTACGGCTGCTTTAGCTTATATCGCGTTTAAATTTAAAATAGCACGGGGCCATTAAATTTACAATGCGGATTTACGAATAAAACCGCAAAATTAAAATTTATCGGCGGGTTTTCCCCGCGCAAATTTACCCGCCGATCAGAAATACAAAAATTTAAGCCGCCTTAATCTCTCGTAGCCTATACCAAGCGATGATTTGTAAGATAAACGCCGCCAGAAGTATAAAATATCCGATAGCTATAGCGACCGTTAGCGCACCGATGACCGTGCAAATGAAGTAATAGAGGAAAAATTTATCGCCCGATATTCTTGAAAGCTCATTATAAACTTGGAATTCTTTAAAAAACGCATAGATCATACTGATTATGCCGGCGATGAAGAAAATGACGCCGATGGCTATGCCGATACCGCTGGCACCGCCATATTTAGCGCTAGCGCCTATCAGTGCGAATACCCCCATAGTCACACCTATAAAGATAAGTATGGTCGCTACGACGGTGGCTACTAGATAAATGATGTAGTTTTTCTTAAGCGTAGGGCTGGCGGCTTTATTTGAAAGCTTGATGATAGCGAGCAATATACATATAAAACCTGCGATGACGAAAACTAAACCGATAAACGGAATAACGCCTAAAATCGGTAGCGCCGATCCCGCTAGTCCAAGCGTTCTGATGGTTGATAAATTATCATCCCCAAGAGAAAAATTAGAGAAATCTACGTTAATGAGCTTTGTTTTTGTAAGGTATATCTCCTTTGCAGTTTGCCCCTCTGCGATAAAATCAACTTCATCGCCTTTACTCAAAACGACTGGTTTGCCTTCCTCGTTTGCCGATTTCACATCCTCTTGCTGGTATGAGTAGCGGCTCTCATCTGCGGCAAGGATAATGCCCTTAGCCAAAATAGTTCCTTTCACAGTCTCTCCTTTGAAATTAAATAAAATGTGGATTATATATTTTTTAAACAAAAGCTTATCTTAAAGATAGTAGTTCAGCATCAAATCCGCTTTATCCGCGGTCAAATTTACCCGAAGGATCATCTTACTCACCACTCTTTCGCAGCGTGAAATTTTAATCTTATCATAGCGCAGCTCTACGCCCGAACTCACGCCCTGCCGCACGCTCAAAACATAAAATTTCAAAATTTAAAAGCGGTCGGGGGCCTCAATTTAAATCCGTCGCCTAGGAATTCTAAATTAACTCAAATTTTAAAATTTAAAAAGGCTTTTATTTTTTACCCGCCAGAAGCTTTGAGCTACCTAGCATCAGCCATTTGGCTTCGCGCGGGCCCATAAAAAGCCCCTGCGTCGTATCTATAAGCTCGACCCGCTCATAGCCCTGCTCCTTAAGCCGCGCGATGAAAGCGTCCATGTCGCCGTAGTTTCCGCGCGAAAAAAGATCATGGATTGCGAAGCTGCCGCCCTTTTTAAGCACGCGGAGCGTCTCTAAAAGCAGCGCCTGGCGGTCCTTGCGCATGATGTTGTGATAGACGTAGTTGCTTGTAACCGCATCGAAGCTGCCGTCCTCAAAGGGCAGCTGCGTGGCGTCGGCCTGCTCAAAGCTAGTGTTTTGCACCCCTTCGGCGCGCGCGTTGGATTCGCACAGCTGTTTATTAAAAGACGCGTACTCAAAGCCCCAGCGATCGACGCCTAGCACCGATGCGTGCGGGTTGCGCTTGGCGACGGCGATCGTTAGCGCGCCGCTGCCGCAGCCTACGTCCAGCCCGCGCCCGCCCTCGGGTAGATCCACGTATTTCGCCGTGCCCTCTACGATCGCGCGAGAGAGCTGACGTTTGCCGCCGTAATCAAACGCGCGGTACCACACGACGCAGTAGATCGCAAAGCAGCCCAAAACCAGCGCCGCGGCACCAAAAAGCCCAGCAAGGAACCACCTTAGCACGCCGCCAACAAAAGCGCCGCAAACGCCGAAAACCAAAAACAAAACTAGCGCTACGCCCGCACCTGCGGCAAAGCCCACGATCATGCCCTTAGGCACCCAGTTTTTATAGTCCGGTTTCATCTTCGCTCCTTTTATTAAATTTAATCTCGCGGCGGCAAAGCACGCTGCGGCGAAATTTTAAATTCCGCCCGTAAATTTTAAATTTCGCAGCTCAAACCTCGCTTAAATTTAAACGCACGCTAATAGGTGTATTTAAACTCCGCGTAATAGTTGCGCCCTGGAGCCGGAGTATAGTCGTCTGCGCGTAAATTTTGGTTGTAATTGTACTCCTCGTCAAAGACGTTTTTGACTCCGGCGCTTATCAAAAACCCACTTGCGAAGCGGTACGCAGCGCCCAGATCTACGATCGTGTGCGAGTCGATCCTATCGTGGTTGGTGTCGTGCGATGATGAGAAATATTTAAAATCGCTCATCAGCGTTAAATTTCTAATCGGCTCGTAATCGACGCCCAAAACGAACTTCGAGCGCTCCACTAGCGGAACCTGCTTGCCTTTATCCGCACCGGATTGGATCTTGGCGTCCACGTATGAAAAGGTCTCGCTGAGCTTTAAATTTGAAAGCAGGCTTTGCTCTGCATACAGCTCCACGCCCTTGCGGCGCGTCTCGTCGATATTGATAAAATGCCAACCGTCGGTGATCGAGCTGCCCAAGGTTTCGTTTACGATCTCGTTTTTCGTATCGGTCCAAAAGATCGTAGCGCTTACGTATTGCCCGTATATCAGATCTTTAAGACCGATCTCGTAGGTTTTAAAGGTTTCGGATTTGAGGTTATTAAGCACGTAAGGACCGTTGCGACCGAGCTTATCGATGAGTTGATTAGGACCTGGGGAGATATAGCCGCGCTCAAATTTAAAATATAGATTGCCGTCTTTGGAATAATTAAAATTCGGCGTGATCTCAAAAGCGTAGTTGTTTTTATGATCGCTTACTCGGGTACTATTTTGCGTCTGCGAGATTATGTTTCCCATCATTTTCCTAGTCGTTAAAACCCTGCGATCTACTTTGTATTCGGCGCGCTCAAACCGCCCGCCCGCACTAAGCGAAAACAGATCGGTGAAATTGTGCTTTTCTAGAGCATAGACCGAGTGGGTAAGCTTTTGCATATCAAAGATCGTAAGCTGTGAACGGCTCATCATAGGATTCATCGGAATGATATAGTCAATCTTGCGAAAGCCCTTGTTTTTGAGATAATCATATCCCGCTATGAACTCGCCGCTGTCGTAGTCGAGCTTGCCCTTTAAATTTGCCCCTTCTTTGCGATCTTTCATCACAAATCCCTTTTGCAAAATTCTAATATCTTGGTAATAAGGCTGTAAATTTGCTTCAAATCTATCGCCGAATTTCACCGCATAATCCAAGTCAAAATTTAGTCGCGTGCTTTTAGTAAAGGTTCTCTCACCTCCTTGTTGGCGGCGATCCGCTTTAAGCTTGGCAAGACCCAGAGTAGGCACGGAATAGGTTCTGGCGCGATAAAAACTCGGATCGAAAGAGATGCTTTGATCGTCCGAAATTTTATAATGCATCCCGAGCGAGCCGTAGTAGCCGGTATTTTTCTCGCCCTTGCGGTATCCGCGCTGCTTAAAGCCCTTAACGGCGGTTTTTAGAAACAGATTATCGCTCACGCCTCCGCCGAGCCCTAAATTTAGATCTTTATAATTATACGACGCGATCTTGGTGGAGACATTGGCGTATGGGTATCTGGCGCCCTTTTTTGTGATGATATTTATCACGCCGCCGCTGGTGCCGCTGCCGTAAAGCACACTACCGCCGCCGGGGATGATCTCCACGCGCTCTATATCCTCAATAGGAACGAGATCTATCGGGATACTCGTCGGCGTCGTGTCGATCATATTGAGCGCGACTCCGTTAAGAAGGACCTTGACGGAGGTATTTGCCTTCTGGCCCTGTCCGCGCAGATCGACCGTATCGCCGTGAAAGCTAACCCCCGGCGCCTTTTCTAAAATTTCGCGCAGATCGCGGTAGCCGCGGTTTTCCATATCCTCCGCGGTGATGACCGAGACGTTGCGAACCTCGTTTTTAAGCATATCCTCAAAGCCCGTCGCGGTAACTACGATGGTGCCCAGCCTCGTGGCGTTCGCACCGGAAGCGTTTTTAGGGGCTGCGGAATTTACGGCTCCCGCGCCGGGCGCGCTGATATTTTCGGACGTGGCGTTGTTTTCGGCTCCGTTTAATTGTAATGCGGCGCACAAACTTAGCGCGATCGCGGCATTTGAAAGATAAAATTTCTTAAACATCACTCTCCCCTATTCAAAATTAGAATTTTGCGAATGATTTGCAAATGCTATATTATAATTTCTCTTGATTAAATAATAATAAATTTCAAAGATTAAAGATAGATTTTTTAAAATTTTGGCTTAGATTGGATGAAATTTTGATCTTGAACGTTTTACGTAGCGCGGTAAAATTTCGGTTTTAAATTTAGACTCCTTAGCGATTTTTATTTCTTAAAGCGGCAAATTTGCGAAGCGAATCTAGCTGAAATTTTAAAATTTAGCCAAATCCCTAAAATCATACCCGTCTAAAATGCGCCTAAAAGTATTAAACCTATCCTGGCGCTCATTTTTTATTCCTAAGACTTTTTGATTTTGCTTGCGCATCAATTATTTTTTATCATGGCTCACCCTCTTTAGCCACTCTTTTTCAAATTTATAATATCTTTCAAGCTTTTTATTCTTTTCCGCTTGATTCCACTTTTCTATCTCAGCATAATCTTGCAGCTCGCCTCCGCATTTAGGGCAAACACTCCTATCTTTAACGTCCGAGAAATTATAAAATTTAAAACACCCTTTGCAGCGCATAAATTTAGGATAATATTTTATGCTTTTTTCGGAGCGAAAGGCGAGATACGCAAAGAAAGCGCACGCCGCAAAGCATAAAATTCCAATTATTATACGCAGATACGCGCTTTCAAGCTTTACCGATGCCATAAAGCCAGGCTTTATATCGACTTTTCCCAATAAAGCGGCCGCTAGCCCCCATGCGAAAAAAGCAAAAAAGCCGATTAATGCAAAAATTCTATTTAGCATTTTTATATATTCCTCTATAACAAATCAAAATTTCATCGCTTTTTAAATTTACGCTTTTTGATCTTCGGAGTTTTAACACCTTGATGAGGAGCGTTTCTTCGCCAATAGTCGCCGTCATTATACTCCGTAAGCTTTTTGCCGCAGTATGAGCAAATTTGATCCGTATCTTTGACGTCCTCGTATCGGTAAAATTTAAAGCAGTCTTTGCACCACATATATTGCGGATATCTTTTTATGCTCTTTTCGGAGCGGAAGGCGAGGTAAAAAAACGAGATACTAATAAGTAAAACCAAAAATCCAGAGATAAGAAAAGGATATCCGATTTTGCTTTGTATTCCTGCTGGATCTTGCGTTGTAAAAATTTCTATAGATATTATTAAAAGGTTTAAGCCTATCAAGGCATTAATCACTCCACCTATTTTTTTGTTTATGAAAATTCCTGCAGAAACAAACAATATGCCGATGATAAAAATCTTGATAATATAGACCGGCTCAACTGCGCTCCAGCCCCCGTATTTAAAATACATCTTTCCGCTGAAGCAGCCAAGAATGCTTTCAAATACAAAAAATGCGCCCAAAAGTATTAAACCTATCCTAGTGCTCATTTTTTATTCCTATGCTTTTTTGAGATAGTTGTCATCAGTAGAATAACAGTTCATTAGTATGGTAATTATTCGACCATAACTTGTCGTCGGAGGCATACTTTCATTAAGCATATCGTTAGCAAAATTTATCAAATTTAATAAAATATCTATTTTAGCCATCAATGTTGTATTCACCCTCACACCTCTATAACCACATCCTTATATTTTTCATAAAGCTTTGGCTTGAAAATTTTAAATTTCATAGTATCTCCTTTCTAAATTTAATCGGTTGGCGATATTTTATTTACATAATCTAAAGCTTTACCCAATCCTCTTTCTTTACGCCGAATTCAAATTCGGCCTGCTTAAACGCACCCTCTATGCTTTCATGATAGGTATCGGTTTGCTCTTTCCCCGATTCGTCGAGATAGAACAGATAAAATCCGCTATCGCCGTCGTATTGAGCGATACTTAAAGCAAACGGCTGCGGTAAAATTTTATTGCCGTCGTAATGAGTAGTATTTCCAGTGGCTACGAAGCTCTTTTTACTATCTTTCAGATAAATTTTATATAGCTCTTTCATAATGCTTTCGCTAAATTTTAATCCGTTAGCCATTTTACTACATGCTCCAATAATTCCTCTAAATTTTCGGCTCCGCAACTTCCTTTGAGTTCGTTTTCCGTGGCATTGATGAAAAACCAAT
>NZ_CALKTC010000016.1 GCF_937996225.1 uncultured Campylobacter sp.
CATATTTTATATTTTGTTTCAAATGTTTCTGATTTTTCTTGAACTTTTCATTTTAGTTGTTCAAGTTCAGCTCAAGAAACAGGAACTGGGATATTTCAAGCTCATAAAAATCAAGTTACATTTGGAGTGTTTCTGACTATATACCAACTTTCGTTTGTAACAACCATATTTACAAGTATGTAACCTGGAAGTAAATTTCTTTGTTTTTTTACTTTTTGTCATCCAGATCTGACAGAAACTACATCATGAGTAGGAACATAAACATCAATTATGTAGTCTTCCATTGCTAAACTTTCTCTTCTTTGAAAAAGTGATCTTTTAACATTTTCTTCTGTTCAAGAAATAACTTGGATAACATACCATTCTGCTTTTTTTGACATAATCTAAAAAGATAATAATTAAGAAACAAAATTTTTCAAATAAAGTAAACCTTCTGAAAATATAGTTGAGAAAATAAATAAATAAATCCCGAAAAGTAGCAAAGTTATTACAACAATTAAAAAATACTTTGTTGTGTCTTCTTTTGTTGGCCAAACTACATGTCTCAGTTCTCTAATAGAGGCTTTTATAAAATTCATAAATAAAAATTTAAAAAATATTTTTTTCATTAAAAAATGTTGCAATATAATATCTTGCAACACTTGTCAAGCACATTATAACAAATATTTTTCAAAAAGCAATACTTTTTTTGCTTTTTTGCTAATTTTGTATTAAAATAATTATAATATCAAATAATGTCTTTGTTATGCCTTATTTAATTATTATCATTATTATAATATTTTTAATAATATGATTTTATCTTTCTTTTGTTATAGCCTTTAGGCTTAAATTAAATAAATTGGAAGAGATTTTAATGTCACTTTTTAAAAAAAGAAATTACAAAATTGTTTCGCTTTATTATGCAACAGATGATTTTCTAAGCAAACACAATGAAGTTTTTGCAGAATATGTGGAATTAAAGGAAAAAGATTTTAAAGAGAGTTCTCTAAATTATAATATTGAAAATAAACTTAGTACTTATAAAATGCTTCATAATGAGATAAACTTTATTTTTAAAATTTGTGAATTAAATGAAAAACTAAAACTTACTCCAAAATATAATTACATAAAACATGATATTTTAGCAGAAAGTGATAATGTTTGAAAAAAATATGCTTTTTACAAAGAAATAATGAGAAAATATAAGTTCCATCACAAAATTTCAAAATTTTTCATTGATTTTAGTTAATCTTTAGCGATTTTTATTGCGGGCGCTTTCGTCTATCAGCACTACGTGCGTCAAAAAGATGATGAAAAATAGCTGGAAAAATAATCCTACCAGCGGGATTAAACACAGCAGATAAAAAATAAAAGCGCTTAGGGCAAATTTATATCCGCCACCCATTTTATAAGAGCGCTCGAAGCTTTTCGCGCTTAACGCATTTGAAGCGACGTCGATTAGAACCAGCTTGTAATAGATATAAAAAAACGGCACGTTGATTATGAATAAATTTATTACCGGTACGAACAAAAGCACCGAACAGATAAATAAAATCGCTAAAAATTTTAAAATTTCAAGGCTCATCAGCTTCAGTACTCGCGCCGTGCTCGCTTCATCCGCGCGGATTAGGTGGTAGTGGCGGGCGTTGATCTCTTTAGTGACTGCGGGCGTCAAAAAGGCCGCGATGATAAGCGCACAAAACACGCTAAGCATCAGTACCGCAAAGCTGGCAAACACCGAAAAAATCGCGCCGATAATCCACTTCGTAGCAGCAAAACTTAGAATTTTTGCAATTATTGGGAAGCGCTGCTCGTCCAAGAAGCTAAAATCGCCGCTTTGCGCGCCCTGCGAAAGCGCGTCAAAAAGCTCTTTACCGCCGAAAAACGCGAGCGTGCCTAAGATTATGAGCGAGCACACAAGCGGTAGTAGCGAGAGCAAAATAAACTTGCGCGTAAAAAAATCCTGCTCTGCTAAATTAAAAATTCTACCCATGTATGCTCCTATTTGCGTTATTTTAGCGACTTTTGCGATGGAATTTGAGCTTAGTTTATTTTAACTGCCGCACCGCGCCTCATTGATCCGCTCGCTTGGCTCATTCGCTTTTTTTAACCGGCTCATCTTGCATTATAATACGAAATTTATGCTTTGATTACCCGCCCGCGTTTAATCTGCTTGTTTATCGTGCGTAAAAAAGAGGCCAGATCTAGCTATGTTTTTACCTGTTGCGAATATTTATTTGCTTGCTGCGCGGAATTTTGCTACTTGTATGCAAGCAAAGCATTACGTAAAATTTCAGGCTCAAAATTGCAGAATTTCAAATCAAAGCCCTTTTTTAAAATTCGCATGCCGAAATTTTATAGATGGAATTTTAAAATCTTAAAGATAAATCTCGCGCGCAAATCCAGACTTCACCTCGTCGCGTCGTAGATCTTTTGCAATTGCTCGTAAATTTCGTTTGCGCTTACTGTGCCTTTTGATAGCACCTCGATTAGCACCTCGTTATCTTCAAGGTCTCCCCAGATTTTGCGGTAGCTACCCTCTTTATAACCGTGGTCTTGGCGGAATTTATTTAGCACGTTTTTACCGATATATTTGGCAAAAAGAATGTCTAAGCTCACGCCACATTTAATCGCCACGCGAAAAAAATCGGTCAGCAGCTCGCCGATTTGCAGCTCAAAGCCGCTCGTTTCGTGGATTATGAGCTCGATGTCGTTTACGATTTCGTAGATGCTGTATTCGCGCACATCGTAGGCGTAGGAGCTAAACTCCGCAAATCCGCTTACTGCCGTGACGTCGCTTACGATGTGGTCGATGTCTTTGCCGCCGTAATATTGCTCTAAAATATAGCTCATTACGAAGTGCCAAATATCAACGATCTCGATAACGATATTATTCACGTCCGGCGCTGCAGAGATATTTTTCCAATGCTTCCACGCAAAGCTATCGATGAGCTCTGCACATTCCATGTAAATGCAGCGCTTCCAGTTGATAAGTTTGCCGTTTTTTGTATAGCCGTCCTCCCAGCCCACGCCATTTGTTTCGTCGTTTAGGGCTTGCTGCATCAAAAACATCTCTTTTACTTTTTTATAATTTTCCATAAAAATTCTCCTAATTTTGGCTCGCGATTATAGCTAATAAAAGAAAATCATTGTATAATCTAGCAAAAAGGAGGCTTAAAATGTGTGCCGCTCAGGATAAATTCGACGAGTTTTTAGGCAGGATGAAACTTCTATCTCTCGGAGTTTTGCGCAATAATCTGCCATATTGCTGCAGTGCATTTTATGCCTACGATCCGCAAAATAAGGAGCTCATCATCGCAAGCGCGAACGACTCCGAGCATATCAAAGCAGTCTTTGCCAACCGCGGAGTTGCGGCTACAGTCGCACTGGATACGAAATTTGTAGGTAGGATCAAAGGCGTGCAGATTTGCGGCCATATCCGTAGCGCGGATGAGCGCGAAACCTCGCTATATCTTAAGCGCTTCCCGTTTGCGCGCGCGATGGAGACCGATTTTTTTACAATCAGAATCGATTGGATGAAAATGACCGATAATACCCTAACTTTCGGCAAAAAGCTAATTTGGGAACGCTAGTTCGCTAAGAATATCGTCTATTTATATTTTGCGAAATTTTAAACCTGCAAGGCTTAAAATTTATCTGGTAAAATTTTTAAAACTTGCATAAATTCTATCTTGTCTATTTTTCAAAGAATTTCACTATTAGACCCGCTTTAAAATTTTCGCTCGGTTGGTTTTTTGAATTTTACAGCATGGAATTTAGCGTAAAATTTCATCTTGCAAGCGGGGATTATCGCAAATTTTATTCCCTTAAAAGCGGAGCCTGCCGCGTAGAATTTCGCTTGAAAATTTTAAAATTCTAAAATTTTGCTTTTCAAATTTAGTCTGGCGCTCAAGCTTAGCTCTGCCGCTTTCTGATTTCGCTTACTAGCCGCCCGCCGATCGCATAGTTGTCAGTGGATATTTCGTCTATCGTAACGACCGTAGTTTTCTCGCCCCTGCCCAGCACGGCTACCAGGGCATCGGTTAGGTCTTTTACGAGCCTTGCTTTTTGTTCACGACTTAAGCCGCCGCGCTCTTTGGTGATTTTGACGTTTATGTAGGGCATTAATTCTCCTTAAAATAAACGTAATTGTAACTAAAATTTCGTCTGTGCGCCTGAAAGTGCGGAATTTTATGTTAAAATCGCCGTGATCTAAATTTAAGGAGAAAATATGCCATTGTTAGATAGTTTTAAGGTCGATCATACCCGCATGAATGCCCCAGGCGTGCGGCTCGCAAAGAGCATGCGCACCAAAAGCGGCGATAAGATCAGCGTCTATGATCTGCGGTTTTGCCGTCCGAATTTAGAGATCATGAGCGAGCGCGGTACCCACACGCTGGAGCATCTTTTCGCTGGCTTCATGCGCGAGCACCTAAATAGCGCAGACGTCGAGATCATCGATATTTCGCCGATGGGGTGCCGCACGGGCTTTTATATGAGCGTGATCGGCGCGCCCAGCGAGAGCGCCGTCGCGGCGGCGTGGAGCGCGAGCATGAAGGATATTTTGGGCGTGGGCTCTCAAAAGGATATCCCCGAGCTGAATAAATTTCAGTGCGGCACCTTCGCGATGCACTCGCTAGCTGAAGCTAAACAGATCGCGCAAAACGTGCTAAATAAGGGTATCGGCGTAATCAAAAACGACGAGATTGCGCTGGATCCAAGCAAGATAAAATAGTTTTGAAATTTAAGAGATAGCGCAAAATTCTAACGCTATCTCTTTGAACTCCCGCTCGGCTCGTGATCAGTATGTTACGCGCTATAAAAACATTATCGTAAAATGTGCAAAAATTCGAGGTGCAAAAATGCGTATCTGCTAAAACAAGCCGGAGGTAGTAGCATCTATTTATAAGCCGATTTAGCTTTATAAACCGACTTGGCGCTTGCCGTAAAGTCTGCGCCACGCGAGGTTTTTGATAAAAGCTACGATTTGGCTTTAAGCTGGGTGGTAAAAGCGCGCAAGCAAAGCTCATATCAAATTTAATAAATTTATCTCGTAGGCCGGCTTTAAATTTATAAGAATTTTTAAAATTTCGTCTTAAATTAAAGCCGAAATTCTATCCGCAAATACCCTGCTTATGCGTCTTCTTACTTTTAGATGCGATCTTCAATCCTCCAAAAAAATCGCACAGTAAAATGTGAATTTAAAATTTTTATTTAAGGTTACGTTGCGAGTTTGGCGCTTGAAATTTCACTTTCGCTGCACGAAAAGAATGCTAAAATTCCGCCGAAACCGCGCCGGATGCGGTGAACTTAAAGGAGCGAAAATGCAAAGAATTTTTCATATAAAAGATGCTATTTGTAGCGACGAGCGAGCCGTAAAAACGACATTTTTTACTACGGAGGTCACTTGCGGCGCGGTTTGGATCGTCAAACGCGGCCAGGTCGTAGCGCCGCATATTCACCCAGACGGAGATGACGTGTGGATCTGCTTAAGCGGACGCGGCGTGTTTTATCCGAGCAAGGGCGAGGAGGTGCCGATCTGTGCGGGCGATCTAATCATTTCCAAAAGCGGAGAGTGCCACGGTATGAAAAATACGGGCGATGAGGATTTTGTGTTTGCAAGCGTTACGGCGCCGATTCTGTGCGGCTACGAAGCGATTTGAATTAAAATTTGCCAGAGATTTTGTGGTATTCGCAAAATAAATTAGCGCCGCAAAGAGTTGAATCAGAATTTGTCCGTAGCGTTAAATTTCATAAATTTAGTCGCGCTTTTGTACAATTTCAAGTGCCGCGCAATCTGCGGCGAGATTAAATTTGAGGCAAAAGATGTATGAGGATTTTACGCAAGAGCTAAAGGACGAGCGCGCGCAAAAGAAACGCAAAGCTAGGGCACGCGAGGCAGAAGCAGATCGCAAGACTATACGAGACGCGCCTCGAGGCATGCCGCTTTGGCGCAAGATCGCGCTTGGCGCGACATTTGTATTCGCGGCTTTTAGCGCGCTTATTCTGGCGGCGGTTATAAATTCCGCAGACGACTACTCGCCGCGGGATGATGAGCAGATCAAATACAGCGATTTTTATAAAAAAGATGGCGAAATTTACGCCCTCGTGGTGGGTGCGGGCTATTTTACGATACCGGACGCGGATGCGGCGAGCTTTCGGGTTTTGGATTTTGGCTCCGGCTACCGCTCCAACGTCGCGGCGGATAAAAACGCCGTATATTGCGGAAATATCGCGATGAGCGAGCTGGAGCCCGCGCGCACGAAAGCCGTGGCGTTTGGATACGTAAGCGATGGGCAAGTTAGCTACTTTTGCGACGGCGAGGCGGTGCCAAACGACGCGCTGGGAACTCTTAAGCTCACTTATCAAACCTTGGCGCATATTTTTTGGGATGCGCCTAAGCCGCAAAGCTACCTCTATAAATTTAAACGAATGGACGCTACGGATCTGCGCCAAATCGCGGGCGTATATTACGCTGCGCAGGGCTCTCGCGCGTTTTATAAAGGAGAGATTTTGCCGGGCGCCGATGCTGCGAACTTGCAGGCTATAAAAGGCTCTGACGGAAGGGCTAGCGGCGTTTACGCCGCAGACGGCGCGAACGTGTATTTTAAAAATCTACGCCTTGACGCGCGCGATAACGGCGGTCATTACGAACTTTTGAGGCAGCGGTTGAGCTATTTTTTGTGGGATGCGAAAAGCGGCGATGTTTTTGCGAACGATCTGAAATTTGACCCCGCTACCGCGCCCTATACTCCGCTAAATAGGCAGCTTGCGCACTCAAACCATCTACTTTTTGCCTCTCCAGGCGGCATCTATTATTTTGACGAGAACGACGGAAAGCAAAAGCGCGCGGCAGACAACCCCTTTGCGGGCGAGGTTCGAGCGCTTAGCGGCAGCGTATTTCAAAGCGGCGAGCGGATATATTTTTTGGAGCGCGCGGATGTTTGGGGCGGCGGTCGCAGCACTCGCAGGCTGGTCGCTCGCAAAAGTGGACTTTTCGCGCTCGAGCTGCCGTACGAGTGGCGCAGGGTCGGCGGCGTGCACGGCGGGCTATACGGCTGGGTCTATTCAAACGGCGGGCGATTTTTCTACTTCGACGATCTGGGCTCTTCGCAGCTGATAGATCGGTGCATTTATGAGATCAGGGATCTAGACTTGGTTGAAATTTTGCTTCAAAAAAGCAGCCTTGGCACGAGTAAAATTCGCGAGATGATAAAGAACGGCGGGCTTGAAGCGGTGGACGGCGAGCTGCTTTTTGAGATAAAGACGCGGGTGGAATTTTAGGGCGGTTTAAGCGCGCTTTGGGCGTAGAAAGCGCTGCTAAATTTTAAAATTTGATTTTATTTCGGCATAAATTTATAAAATTTAAACGTCGTCGTGGGCTCTAGCGTAGGTTTAGAATTTAATCGCAAATTCCTTTAGAGGGAGCGCGCAAATTTCGTTTCGCGCCGTCGCGACGACGCGTGAAATATTTTGTATCGGTCGCGATTTTTGCGTCACGGCGCGCTTGGATAAGGCGTCGCCGTAAATTTTATTTTAGCGCCGCGGTTTCCGTAAAATTTCGCTAGCAGTGCAGGCAACACAGCGGCAGAGCGCAAATTTAAAAGGCTTAATCGTAAAGCTACGCGCATAAAACTTGCTCGCCGAGCTCGCAAGATAAAATTTAGCGGCTTGGATTCAAAAGCGTAAATATCTTACTTCGATATGAAATTTAGCAGAGCAAGTGCAGATCAAACGGCGCGATCAAAGCGCTATTTTGCGAGCAGACGAGCCCCAAGCGGCGCTAAAAGCGAGCATAGGATGCGAGAAACTTTATTTTATAAATCCGCTTGCTACTACGCGGTCGCGCTCGTCGTAAAAAACCGCGAGCTGTGCCGGAGCTATGCCCGCTGCGGGCGCGGACAGCACGGCATGTACCCCACCGTCTTTGCGAGGCGAAATTTTAACGGGGAGTTTGGCGCTGCGGTAGCGGATCTTAACGCCGAGACCAGGCATATTTAAAATTTCATCTCTGCTTAAAAAGGCGTTAAAATTTTCGGTGTCGAACTCGTAGGTCGCCAGCTCGTCCTTGCCGCCCACGACGATCTCGTTTTTGCGCGGGTCGATGCTTAGCACGAAGTGCGGCTCATGCGCGCCGTGCACCGTAAAACCGCGGCGCTTGCCGATCGTGTAGTGCATATAGCCCTCGTGAGTGCCGATAGCGTTGCCCGTACGGTCGCGCACGATGCCGGGCATTTTGGTGCCCGTATGACGGTTCAAAACGTCGATGTAGGTGGTGTCCACAAAGCAAATCTCGCTGCTTTCGCTCGCAGAAGCGATCTGCGAAAGCTCCTCATAGGCGCGCGCGGCCTCTTTGACGTCCTTTTTATACATCCCCCCAAGCGGAAAGAGCATAAACTTAAGCGCGGCGGGATCGATGTTTGCTAAAAAATAGCTCTGATCTTTGCTAAGATCGGTCGCAGCTTTTAAAAGCCCGTCCTCGATGCGGACGTAATGCCCCGTAGCTAGGCGCTCAAAGCCCTGCTCGCGCGCGAATTCTAAAAGCTTGCCGAGCTTTATGCGGCGGTTACACAGCGCGCATGGATTTGGCGTAAGACCGCCTATATAAGCCTGCACGAAGGGCTCGTAAACATCGCGATTAAAATCATCCTGCAGATCCAAAATGTGGATTTTTATACCCAAAAACTCGCCTACTTTGCAAACTTTAGCGATGTTTGCTTCGTGATAGCCTGGCTTTGCGTGTAGCTTCATATAGCAGCCCTGCACCTCGTGGCCCGCGTCCTGCAGCAGCTTCGCGCACATCGAGCTGTCCACGCCGCCGCTCATCGCGACTAAAATTTTCATTCGTTCTCTCCCGTTCGCACGTCCGTTAAAATTTCATCCACGCTGTCGCAGAGCTTAAAATTTTGCAGATCGCTTTCGTTTATCGCACCAGATTTTAGCAGTGAAGTGCGGAAAAACTCCATCAAAGGCGCGTAGAATTCCTCGTCGTAAAGATAGATCCGTGCGCGTTTAAAGCCCGTCTGCACCAGCACTAAAATTTCAAAAAATTCATCCAGCGTCCCAAATCCGCCCGGAAAGATGACGAAAATTTCGCTGTTTTCGATGAGAGCGCCTTTGCGCGGTGCAAATGCCGAAAATTTCGCGCCCTGCGTCAAAAAGCCGTTGCTTTTTTGCTCAAACGGCAGCATGATGTTAAAGCCCACGCTGTGCGTCCTTGCCCTCGCAAATGCGCCTCGTATTTCAAGAGCCGAAAAGCCGCCTGTTTCGACGCAAGCAGCCACGGAGTTTGTAATTGCGCGCCGGAACGCGGGGCCTTGCCTCCGACGATTTGAAGCTGCTCGGCGACGTCGTTCCCAACGGCGCGGCTGTGCCGAGCTCATGGATTATTGCTTGCACGAAAGGAAACGTCGTTCCCCGTAGCATGTCTGTGGCCAGCGGTGAAAAATGCGACGGCGACAAACATGACGGCGGGGAGCTTCACGAAGGCGGCGGCCCTCCGAAAGACAGCGGCCCTTTGGAAGGCCGTCCCAACGACGGCGGCTCTTCCGAAAGCCACGTCCGTCCCGCAGCCGATCGGCGAGAGAGCGTCGAGCGCTACGTCGCGGGCGTCGTCGCCTGGTGTGAGCGCGCGCTCGAGGCGGGCGACGAAATAGAGCTCCCGCGAATCGTCGAAATGGCTTTGTCTGACGCGACGGTCGGCTACGCCTTCGGCTCGTACGAAGAAGAGATCCCGATCGACGACCTGTGCGGCGAAGGCCTGCGCACCCAGCTCGACCGGATCGCCGAGCGTTTGATCGGCCTGCCGGGCCTCGAATGGTGGAGCGAAAATTTCGACCCTGCCTCCTACACCTGGCATGAGGAGGTTCCGGCCTCGTCGACCGTCCGCGTCGAACGGCCCGGAGGAGTCCCTGCAGGCTCGGCGGGTCTTGCGGCAACGAGCGGCGCTGCAGAATGGGGTTCGCGGGCGCCGACGATCTGCGGGGCCGCGTGGTTTCCCTCCTCCGAGATGGAGTGGCCGGTGCTTCATAGCTACCGCGATCTTTCCGCAAGTCGATTCGACCGGGAGATGTGGGAGGACAGCGTCGTCGACGGGCGCACGTGCACGGAGCAGTGGTTCGGGGACGACGCCGGAGACTGCGACGTCGCCCGATTGGACCGCGGGGTTCTCGCAGAGGGCGACGGTTCGCGGATAGCATCGATTCACGCGCCCGAAGACTGGATGCGGCTCGTAGCGCGGTTTCCCGCGCGGTTGACCCCGGATGTGAAGGCAGGGTGGCAGGGCAACGCGGAGGGGCAGATGTACACGGTCGATTGGCAGGCCGCGAGGCGGGAGATCGACGGCGTCTACGTTTCTGTGGCGGGCGCGCTCAGATCCTCCTTCGCGCCCCTTGCCCTCGAGGACGTTTTGAACCCCGAAGGCTCGGCCGGTGCGGATTCAGCGGCCTTGGAGGGAAACCCCGCTTTGGATGATTCGGCGGATCTTGGGGACTTTGCGACCTTGAAGGGCTCCGAGACGGTTCGCAACAAGGAAAATGGAGAGGCGGGGGAGTCTCATGGCTGCGATCCGCAAACGCCTCTGACTATGATGACCGGTTGGACGCCAGGATCGATTCTTTGGCTCAATCGGCCTCGCGTCTCCTGAGGGGCCAGTCGGAGCCTAGCGTCTTCCGTGAGTCGCCG
>NZ_CALKTC010000017.1 GCF_937996225.1 uncultured Campylobacter sp.
GGAATTTACGCGCGAAATCAAAATTCTATTATCTTCTAACGGCTCGCGCAGGCTTTCTAAAATTTGCTTGCCGAAGTGCGGCAGCTCGTCGAAAAATAGCTCGCCGCCGTTTGCAAGCGCGACCTCGCCGATCTTTGCGCCGCTACTGCCGCCACCGAAAATCGAGCTGCGCGTGCTGGTGTGGTGCGGCGAGCGGAAGGGGCGCAGTGCGCTGAAATCGACGTCTTTGTTATTTAGCGACTCGTAAGCGCACGAGAGCAGCACTTCTCCTAGGCTCTGCGGCGGCAGAATTCTGGCTATTCGCTTTGCGCACATGCTTTTGCCACATCCCGGGCTGCCCTCAAAGAGGATGTTGTGCATGCCGCACGCGGCGATCAGGCTTGCGCGCTTGGCGCGCTTTTGTCCTTTGACGTCTTTGAAATCAAGCGAAAAATCGCGGTTGGGAACGTAAGCTTGCCCGTCAATCTCCACGACGTTTTTAAAAAGCGGATGGGTTTCTCGCATGAGCCTGCTTGCGGCGAATTCCTCGTCTAAAAAAAATCTGACCGCGTCGCTTAGGCTATCCACCGCATACACGTCGTAGTTTGGGATCGTGCAGGCCTTTAGAGCGATACTTTGCGGCACTAAAATTTTAGCGCGCTTCACCTTCGTGCTTAAAAAAAGCAGGATCGAAAAGAGGCTCGCCGTGCTCTTTAAACTGCCGTCTAAACCGAGCTCGCCGAAGACGAAGAAATCGCCGTCGATGCGCTCTTTTTGCAGCGCGATTAGAAGCGCGATCGCAAGATCGAAGTGCGAGCCGTTTTTGGGCGTGTCGGAGGGGGAGAGATTTATGATGATTTTGGATGCGGGAAATTTAAAATTTAAGCTCATAAGCGCCGCTTTTACGCGGCTTTCGCTCTCTTTTATCGTAGCTCCCGCAAGGCCAACGATATTAAATCCCGGCAGCCCCCGCACGAATGTCGACTCGACCTCTACGGGGATCAGAGCATCCGTGAAGGCAGCGCATTTTAGGGATTTCATTTCGATTTTTCTTTTAGGCTTTTTTTGAATTCTTTATCAAATTTTTTGCGTTTATTGTATCCGATGCGCTCGATGAAAAGATGTCCGTCGAGGTGGTCCATCTCGTGCTGGATACAGACGGCTAGCAGCTCGCTAGCGTCCATTTGCTGGGTATTGCCGGCGCGGTCTTGAAACTGCACCGTGATAAACTCGGCGCGCGTGACGTCCTCATAAAAACCGGGTACCGACAGGCAGCCCTCCTGGTAAACGACCTCGCCTTCCTTTTTTAAAATTTGCGGATTGATGATCTCGATGAGGTCTTTTTTGTCTTGGATTTTTTCCTCATTGGCTAAATTTATGATCAAAGCGCGCACGGGCCTTCCTACCTGGATGGCGGCAAGGCCTATGCCATTTTTTGCGATCATCGTCTCATACATATCGTCTAAAAGCTCGCCTAGTGCCGCGTCGAATTTCACGACCTCGGTCGATCTTTGGTATAGCTTTTTATTCGGATAGGTAAGGACGTCCAGGATCATCTATTTAAAGCTCTTTTGAAGTACTTGATCGATCAGCCCGTATTGCACAGCATCCTCGGCGCTCATGAAAAAGTCGCGATCGGTGTCCTTTTCGACCTGCGCGAGATCTTTGCCGGAATTTTGCGAAAGGATGCCATTTAAAATTTCTTTCATTCGTAAAATTTCTTTGGCTTGGATCTCGATGTCGGTAGCTTGGCCTTGCGCGCCGCCGAGTGGCTGGTGGATCATTATGCGCGAGTTTGGAAGCGCATAGCGTTTGCCTTTGGCTCCGCAGCTTAGCAAAAATGCCCCCATCGACGCCGCTTGACCGATACAGATCGTGCTTACGTCGGGTTTGATGTAATTCATCGTGTCATAAATGCTAAATCCGCTTGTAACCACGCCGCCCGGGGAGTTGATGTATAGATAGATATCCTTATCCGGATCCTCCGCCTCCAAAAACAGAAGCTGCGCGACGATCGAGCTTGCCACTGCGTCGTCGATCTCACCGCTAAGCATTACGATACGGTCTTTTAGCAGCCTCGAGTAGATGTCGTAGCTGCGCTCTCCGCGACTAGTTTGTTCGATAACGTAAGGAATCACCATCTATTCGCCCTTCTCTTCTTTTTTGCCCTGTTTGGAGAAAATATCATTGAATAGCTTCTCCTCTATAAGTGCCATTTTAACGGCCGGCAGCATGCCGTTGTTGCGGTATCTATTTAGATGCTCCTTCGGATCGGCGCCGTAGGTGTAGGCCTCCATATAGACCGCTTGGACGAGCTCCTGATCGCTCACGTCGATCTTACGCTTTTTGGCTAGCTCGTCGATTAGGAATGTAAGTTTTACGCTGTTTTCGGCAGCATTTCTAAATTCTTCGCGCTTTTTATCCAGAGCGTCTTTGTTGTTTTTAAATTCCTCGATCTGCTCTTTTGAAAAGCCGCTCCAGGCGTTGTTAAATTGCAAATTAATCTCCTGCTCGACGATCGCTTTTGGAAGCGCGAAGTTAAATTTCTCGGCGAGCGCGTCTGCAAATTTAGGCTTTAGATCCTCGTTTATCAGCTTTTGAAGCTTATCGTTTTTGATGCGCTCTTTGATGCGCGCTTCAAATTTCTCCTTGCTCGGCTCTTTCTCGCCCGGAAGTGCTTGCTTTAGCTCCTCCTCGCCGAGCTCTTTGGCAGGTTTTTTAGCCTGAATTTCGTGAAGCTTGACTTTGAAAATCGCGTCCTTGCCGGCTAAATTTTTTGCGCCGTAATTCTGCGGAAATTTAACCGCTACGTCGCGCTCCTCGCCCACTCTAAGCCCGATCATTCCGTCCTCAAAGCCGGGGATAAATTGATTTGAGCCGATCTGAAGGACGTAGTCCTGCGCCTTGCCGCCGTCGAATGGCTTGCCGTCCACGAAGCCTTCGAAGTCGAATTTTGCAAAATCGTCTTTGGCTAGAATTTTTTTGTTGGTTTTAGAAATAGGTGCGATCATCTGCAAAAATTCCGCCACTTTCTCGTCGATCTCTTTTTGAGTAACGCGCGGGCTGCTAAATTTAGGAATTAACTCCTCGTACCCCTCGACGTTAACCTCGGGCCTGAAAGAAATTTCGATCTCGACGTCAATATCGCCGTTTTTTTCATCAAATTTAGAAAAGACCGGCTCGGATAAAATTTCATCTTGTTTTTTCTTTAAAATTTTAAGAGACTCATCGATCATATCTTTAAGAAGTTCCTGCTTTGCATCGCCCTCAAGCTGCTTGCCGTATCGCTTCAAAACCACCGCGGTAGGCACTTTGCCCTGTCTAAATCCGTCGATTCTTAGCTGCTTGGAGGCCTTTTTAGCTAGCTCTTCTACTTTGGCTGCGATCTGCTTTGCTTCGATCTTGCTCGCAGCTACCGCATTTGCGGCGTCTTTCATTTTTGCTTTTACTTCCATAAAATTCCTTTAGAAAATTTAAAAATAGCTCGTAATATATCAAAAAATTTCTTATTTAAAGTATAAATTCCTAAAATTTGCCGAACCTAAGCGGTTCGCAGCTTTTAAATTTTAAAATTTTTAAAAGCCCGCCTTGAAATTTAAAGCGGGCTTGAGGCTAAAATTTTACCGATACGTTAAACATAAACTGCCGCGCGTAGCCCATCTGAATAGGTATCACGCTCGTAGTCGTGCCGGTTGAGGATGAGGTGTAGTATTTTTTGTCGGTCAAATTTTTGACGTTAAACGAAAAATTCGTATCATAGCCCGAAATTTTAGTATCGTAGCTCACGAAGGCGTCATAAACTACGGCATGAGGCAGCTTAAACGCCGTTCCTGCGGGCACGTTCGGTAGGTTCGTGCGCATATAATAGGTGTACCACGAGCCGAAGTATCGCGCGCCGCCACCAAGCCTAAGCCCCTTTGCGCCTAGATGCGCGAAATCGTAGTTGGCAAATAGGCTTGCTTGGTGCTTCGGCGTCGCTTCCAGCGGTTTGCCGATTAGTACCGCAAAAGCGCCGTCGTCCTCGCGCACCCTCGTTTTGGTGTATGCGTAGCTCGCCGACATGCTAAGCCCCTGCGTCACACGCCCGTTTATATCAAGTTCAAATCCTCGCGAGCGAGCCTTGCCGATCGTCTCGCTTATATTATTTACCGTCCGCAGGATGTTTCTTTTATCGATATTAAACACCGCCGCGCCCGCAGTGACGCGATCGTTTTGAAATTTAGTGCCGAACTCCACGGATTTGCCTTCCTCCGGCTTTAGATCGCCGCCTATCGCCTCGCCTATGGACATCTGCGGCGTGAAGCTTTGCGCGTAGTTAGTATATACCGACCACTGCGGGCTTAACAGGTACAAAAGCCCGCCCTGATAGGTCGTAGCAGCCTTTTTCTGATCGGTGTTGTTCGGTCCTTGCCAGCTTTGTTTGGCTACTTGATCGTAAAATTCCCTACGCACGCCCAAAGAAAGTATCAACTCGTCGGTTAAATTTATATTATCTTGGGTGTAAAGACCAATCGTTCTTAGCTTTTGATATTGTATTTTTGGCTCTCTATCGTTCGTTAAGACGGCGCCCGAAGCGGTCTGTCCGGTAAGCATATTGATGCATCCAGCGGTGCCTTTTAGCGCGCCCGGGCGGTATCTGTAGTAGTTTTTGTAATCCGTGCCGAAAAGGACATCGTGCTTAAGCGGACCCGTTTCAAATTTGCCGTTTAGCGTGACGCTTGCTGCGTGCGTGCGGTGTATGAAATTATCGTAGTAGTTATACGATCGCGTCGTGCCGGTAAGGCCTTGGGGAGTGAATGGATTGTTCGGACGGACGTAGCCGTATTCGTGCTTGCTGCGCGAGAAAGCATAGGCGCCTTTTAATATCCAATCCTCGTTAAATTCCTTCTCAAAGCCGAAATCAACCGTATCGAGCTTGCTTTGTAGTTTATTTACCGGCTCGTCGAAGCGGACTTTGCCGCTGCCGTAAATTTTACCCGTACTCGGCACCAAAAATGCGCCGCGATCCACCGGATCGGTAGAGCGGCTATGGGTGTAGCCTAAGTTTATCGAATAATCGTCTCCTTGATACGCAAGCGACGGCGCAAAGAGCGTGTTTTTTATACCGTCGAAATTTCGCCAATAATCCTTCGCGTAGTAATCGAATATAAATCTATACGCAAAGCCGCTATCTGCGATTGGTCCTGTAGTATCAAATCCCGCGTCCCAATAGTTGCGGTTGCCTAGCCCGCCCCAAAGCTCATTTATAAACTCATACTGCGGCTTTTTGGTTACCATGTTTATGACACCACCCGGTTGCTGCGCGCCGTAGAGCATGCTCGCGGGTCCTTTTAGAACCTCGACGCTTTGAATGGTTTTATTGTAGTTGTGCATCACGGCGCCCGGCACGCCGTTGCGCATAATCGAGCCGTCGCGACCCTCGCCGAAGCCGCGCTTAATGATCGCATCAAAAATATTTCCCGTCGTATTTGCATAGCTTATGCCGCTTACGTTTTGCAGCGATTCCGCTAAGGTTTCTGGCTTTTTGTCCTTTAGATGCTGCTGCGTTACGACATTTACGGTTTGCGGAATTTCTAAAATTCTCTTAGTCGTCTTGCCGATCTCACTGCGTACGGCGCGGTAACCGTCGTCGTTATTCGCCCATTCTACGACCTCGATATCGCCTAGGTTTTCGCCCGAGGCGGAGCTTGCCGCGGCGTTTTGTTCGGCGCAAGCAAAGGAAAAAAGCGCCAAAGCCGCGCCAAAACTCATCTTAAATTTCATTACCGAACTCCTTGTAGATAAAGCTTATCGAAACGGCGGATTTTAAACAAAAATTTCTTAAATTTAAATATATTATCATTAACATAATAAGATTGATAAAATTTCGCGCGGAATTTTAAAATTTATCAGCGTTATAAAAGGCGTTTTTGAGTAATATCGCGCATCGATTTTTAAGGAATTGCTAAAAATGGACGAAAAGAGCCGAGCTAAATTTGAAAACTGCGTGTCGCAGATGCTTGAAATTTTAGGCGAGGATCCGAAGCGCGACGGGCTTGCGAAGACGCCCGAGCGCGTGGCCAAAGCCTATGAGTTTCTAACTAGCGGCTACGAGCTGGATCCAAAAGAAATTTTAAACGACGCGCTGTTTGAGAGCAGCAACAACGAGATGGTTTTGATAAAAGATATAGAATTTTATAGTCTCTGCGAGCACCATCTGCTGCCGATTATAGGGCGCGCGCACGTCGCGTATATCCCGAATAAAAAGGTCGTGGGGCTTAGCAAAATTCCGCGTATGGTAAATATTTTCGCGCGCAGGCTGCAGATCCAAGAGCAGCTTACCGAGCAGATCGCAAGCGCAATCCAAGAGGTGATCCATCCGCTCGGCGTGGGCGTGGTGCTGCAGGCGCGGCACATGTGCATGGAGATGCGCGGCGTGCAAAAGATCAACTCAACCACGACTACGTCGGCGCTGCGAGGGCTTTTTATCAGCCGAAACGACACGCGTAAGGAATTTTTCGATCTAATAAATTCTCCGAAAACTTTCGGTTTTTAAAACGGTAAGCGTTAAAGAAAAATTTAGCAATTATGTTATATTATCGTGCGAAATTGATAAAAGAGCGAAATTGTCTGATTAAATTTCAGGCAAATTTTAGAAAGGAATTTTATGCAGCGCGTTTATTTGGATAATAACGCCACTACGATGGTCGATCCCGAAGTTTTTGAGGAGATGAAGCCGTTTTTTTGCGATAAATATGGCAATCCAAACTCCCTTCACAACTTCGGCAGCGAGACCCACCCCGCGCTAAGAACTGCGATGGATAGGCTCTATGCAGGACTCGGCGCTGTGGACGCGGACGATATCGTCATCACAAGCTGTGCGACCGAGAGCAACAACTGGGTTTTAAAAGGAATTTACTACGATAAAATTCTAACCGGCGAGAAGGATAATATCGTCATAAGCTCCGTTGAGCACCCCGCAATCAGCGCAACCTGTGCTTTTTTAGAAAAAATTTGCGGCGTAAAGATCATGCGCCTGGGCGTCGATAAAGACGGACTAATCGATCTTGACGAGCTTAGCGAAAAGATCAACGATAAAACCGCGCTTGTTAGCGTTATGTGGGCAAATAACGAAACCGGCACGATCTTCCCCGTAAAAAAAATCGCACAAATCGCACACGAGCATGGCGCGCTATATCATGCCGACGCGGTGCAAGCAATAGGTAAGATAAAGGTGAACGTGCGTGATGCGGATGTGGATTTTTTGAGCCTATCCGGGCATAAATTTCACGCTCCAAAGGGCGTCGGCGCACTCTACATAAAAGATAGTAAGCCGCTTACGAGCCTACTTCACGGCGGCGAGCAGATGGGCGGGCGCCGCAGCGGCACGCTAAACGTCGCGGGCATCGTGGGGCTCGGTAAGGCTTTAGAGCTAGCGAATAAATTTATGGATTTTGAGCGCACTCAGGTAAGCAGACTTCGCGATAAGCTGGAGGATGCGCTTTTGCAAATTTCAAACGTCAGCGTCGTGGGTGATCGCAGCATTCGCGTGCCAAACACCATCCTCGCCTCGATCCAAGGCGTCGAAGGAGAGGCGATGCTGTGGGATCTAAATAAAGCGGGCATAGCCGCTTCTACTGGCTCTGCGTGTGCGAGCGAAGCGCTTGAGAATAACCCAATAATGGAAGCGATCGGCGCAGATAAGGAGCTGGCGCATACGGCGCTAAGACTTTCGCTGTCGCGCTTTACGACGGAAGCGGAGATCGATTACGCGATCGAGCATATAGGCAAAGCCGTCGCCCGTCTGCGCGGGATTTCAAGCACGTTTGCTTACGCGCCGCAAGGTTATGAGAAAAATAAAGGATAAAAAATGGCAAAAAATAGTTTGATAAACGGTTCGATCTGGGAGCAATACTCGCAAAAAGTGCAGGACCGTATGAATAATCCTCGCTATATGGGCGAGATCACCGAGGAGGAGGCGAAGGCTAGAGGCGGTAAGCTAGTGGTCGCAGACTTCGGCGCCGAGAGCTGCGGCGATGCGGTGCGGTTGTATTGGTTGATAGATCCTAAAACCGATAGAATTTTAGACGCTAAATTTAAAAGCTTCGGTTGCGGTACGGCGATTGCGAGTTCGGATACGATGGCTGAGCTTTGCATCGGAAAGACCGTCGATCAAGCGGTGAAGATTACAAATTTAGACGTAGAGCACGCGATGCGCGATACTCCAGATGAGCCCGCCGTGCCACCGCAAAAGATGCACTGCTCGGTCATGGCATACGATGTCATCAAGCAGGCTGCAGCGAATTATAAGGGCGTCGATCCCGCGCATTTCGAGGATGAGATCATCGTGTGCGACTGCGCGCGCGTAAGCCTCGGCACGATCAAAGAGGTGATCCGTCTAAACGACCTCCATACTGTCGAGGAGATCACGCAATACACCAAAGCAGGTGCGTTTTGCAAATCCTGCGTGCGCCCGGGCGGACACGAGGAGAAGGATTACTATCTGGTCGATATTTTAAAGCAAACCAGAGAGGAGATGGAGCGAGAGAGACTTCAAGCTCAAGCCGAGGCGAGCGCCGCTACTAGCGCGAAAGCGGGAGCCGAGATGAGCTTTGAGCAGTTAAATTTAATCGGTAAATTTAAGGCTGTCGAAGGGGTGCTTGACGAGGATATCCGCCCGATGCTTCAGATGGACGGCGGCAATCTCGACGTAATCGACATTAGGCCTGCAGACGACGGCAAAACGGACATCTATATCCGCTACCTAGGTGCTTGTAGCGGCTGCGCTAGCGGTGCGAGCGGTACATTATACGCGATCGAAAATGTTTTGCAAGAAAACCTTAGCCCAAACATCCGCGTAATGCCGATCTAAGGCTATACTGCTACGGTTTGCATCTTGGCATAGTTTTTAGCGAAATTTTAAGAGCTTGGGCTTTTGCGCGATTGATGCAGTGCTAAATTTTGCCCCTTAGCTAAATCTGCGTAGAATTTCGCCGTTTACTTTTAAGAATATCGCAAATTTCGCTAAGGTGTTCTAACGTGAAATCCATCCGTAAAATTTTGTTTATAAATTTAATTAAAAGCTTTTTCGCTCGTGTAAGTTTTTTTATGAGATTTCGTTTGTAAATTGGACATAGAATTTCTCCGCGAATTTCATCTTTTTATAAATTTAGATGAAAATGCGCCATAAATCGCAGAATTTTAGCTGGCTATAATTTCTTTTTATTATAATTGCGCCTTATTTCAACTAAAAGGGGAGCAAATGAAAGTATTTGTTTTGGCGGCTCTACTACTTGGTTTTCTATCTGCAAATTCTTTGGATCAGATCAAAAAGGATAGGCTCGTCCGCATAGGTGTATATAACGATCAGCCGCCGTTTAGTGCGCTCGTAGACGGCAAATATAGGGGATTTGAGATTGCTCTTGGCGAAAAGCTCGGTAAGGAGATTTTCGGCGATAATCCTGGCAAGGTAAAATTTATCCCGATCACGGCTTCAAGACGCATTAGCGCTTTACAGCGCAATGAAGCGGATATGGTGATTGCGACCTTTACTCCTACGCCCACGCGAGCGAAAAAAGTAGATTTTTCGGAGCCTTACTTTAAGGTGCAGGTAGGTGTGCTAGCCAAAAAAGACGAAAATGTCACGAGCTTCGATCAGCTGCGCAAAAAGAGGATTTTTGTCATAAAACACTCTCCTATTCACAATTTCTTACGCAAAGCGGGCTTCAGAAAGAATTTGAATTTCTGCGCCAGCTCGGCTAAATGCTACCGCGCTTTCAAAAGGGCGAAAAATGCCGTGCATGTCGATGATAACCTAATCCTGCACGCATACGCAATCATCGATAATAAAACGCAGGTTGCTTTGGATGGTCTAGGTAAGCAAACTTACAACGCAATCGCCGTGCAGAAGGGCAATAATGCGCTGCTAGAGCTAATCAATACATCTTTAGCAGGACTAAAAAAAGATGGATTTTTGGATAAGACCTTTGATGATACGCTCGGGATTTTTTATCATGGCACGATCGATAAGAAGGAATTCTTGGTTGAATAAAATTTCGTGCAGAATTTAATTCGTGCGTTTGATTCCCGCGTAAAATTCGATTCATTGTAATGATGGAGCGAGAAATACGTTGCAGGCTTAATTTGCTTTTAGAATTCTGTCTTGATTTTGCTTACCTCTCCTAAAGCACAAATTTATCGAAATTGGTGAGGCTATTTAAAACGCGCGCACCACTAGCGCGAAATTTCATTTTCGGAAGTAAAATTTTTAAGCGATTCGGCTGCATTTAAAATTTACGCAACTTTTATAGAGTCTGTTTCAATTTTGCGTTTCACAAAACCCGCGCTAGCTTGTAAATTTCTATTTTTCAGCTCCAAATACCTGCTCCGTCGCTACAACTTTATGATTTAAATTTCAAAAATCCTCTAAAAGGAGTTAAACCTCCAAGCGCTATTGCCGCCTCGGTATGGAGGAGCCAAAATTTCACTTTGTATCAAAGGCAAATCTTATGCAAAGTAGGCGCTAATGAGCAGGCGGAGCAAATAATTTCAAATTTAGCGGTATCTGTCTTATCAGGTGCCGCGAAGCTGCATATCACAAAGACGCGGCGAATACAAAAAATGGTCGTAAAATTTTACCTCAAGAGCCAATTCTGATTTATTTCACCAGCTCGTAATTATACTCTTTCGTGCCGTCGAGTAGATTTGTGACGTTGTAGCCTCGCTCGTTTAGGGCTTTGGCGAGCTTGGCGCTGCGGTTACCGCTGTAGCAGTGTGTGATCATCTTTTTGTCTTTATTGGCCTCAAGCACGTCCTTGTACTTTTCTAAAGGCTCACCGTCAGGAATATTTATCGCGCCTTTCATATGCCCCGCGTCGTAGTCTTGCTTCTGCCTAGCGTCGATGATTAGCACGTTCGGCTCATTTGCCATTTTCAAAAACCCTTCCGCGTTTATGCTGCCGACCTTATACAGCTCGTAGTCGTACTGTTTCACGCCGGGCGCGTTCATAAGCATGCTAAAGCCCTTTTGTTTAAGCAGATCAAGCGCTTTTCCGCTGCGATTGCCCGTATTGCAATAAGGCACGACGTTTTTATCTTTATAGGCATTTATCTCATCCAGCCTGCTTTCCAACTCTCCAAGCGGAATGTTGATCGCGTGTTTTATGTGGCCTGCGGCGTACTCATCTGCGCTTCTGACGTCGATAACTAGATAATTTTCTTTTGCTCTATTGTCCTCCTCTATCGCTGATAGTGCTGCGCCGCTTATGGCGTAGCCGTTAGGTTGTTGCGTCTCGGCGCCGCAAGTCGCAAAAGATCCCAATGCTGCCAGCAAAACCGCGCTTTTTAAAATTTTGTGAGAAATAAATTTCATATGTTTCCTTTGAATTTTAGCTTTTAAAGCGGGAGATTATATCAAAAATTTAGCTAAATAGTGTGAATTTGCGCCGTTAGCAGATGCGAGCGATCAAGTAGGGGTCCGATTGCAAAACTCTAAGAGCGATAAAATTTAATAAGGTCGGACTTGCAACCGACCGGTATCAGAAAGGAGGGGTTAAAATATATAGACCGCCACGATAAATGCTCTTAGGCAAAACCGCCCACAAGTACGCCGTATTCGTTATAAACACAGCTTTTTATCTCCTCGCCGCCGTGCGCGCAGAGGCTCGCTCGTAACGCTGCTCACCGCCTTAGCCTGCGAAGTCCACGCTTGAACTATAAAATTTTAACCTCTAGCTCGAGCGCGACGCCGAAGCGCTGCAAAACCCGCTCGCGAGCGAGCTCTATCAGGCTCATCACATCCTCAAAACTCGCGCTGCCGAAATTTATGATGAAATTGGCATGCTGCTCGCTAAATTTAGCCCCGCCGATCGCGTGGCCTTTAAGCCCCGCCGCTTCGATTAGCCTGCCCGCGGCGTCATTCGGCGGGTTTTTAAAGCAGCTTCCAAAGCTAGCCCCCTTTGGCTGGTTGGCGCGTTTGGCGGCGAAATCCGCGGCGAGTGAGACGTTAAATCCGTGCGAAATTTTAAACTCGGCGCCCAAAATCGGCTCCTCGATCCCGCTTCTTCGGTAGCCGAAGCTTATCCGCTCGCGCTCCACCCAGCCGCGAGCCAGGCGCACGGCAAGCAGGCTATCGCTAACGCTCGCGCCGGCGAGCCCTGCGTTCATTTTGATTAGCCCGCCGAGCTGGCCTGGAATGTTGCGCAAAAACTCAAAGCCTCCGATGTTTTGCTTTTTGGCGAAATTATAAATTTTACCCGACTTCGTCGCAGCCCCGATGCTAAGGACATCGCCGCTTAAGCTTATGCGATCGAACTCCTCGCTTAGCATCGCAAGGTGCGGCGGTGCGGGCGAGATGAGCAGATTATTGCCCCCGCCGATGATCGCGCGCTCGCGGGTACTCTCAAACTCCGCAAAATCGGCCTCGTCCTTTAAAATTTGCACCGCAAAGCTCCCTCCGATGCGCACGGAGGTGTATTTGCTAAAATCTATCTGCTTTGTTTTCAAAATTTTGCCTTTTAAATTTCATTTTTTGGTTTCGTAAATTTAAAATTTCATGCTCACCCCGTATCGTTTTAAAATTTAGCGATACCGCCGCACCGCACGGTGCAAAACGCGAACGTTATTTCAAAATTTGACGCTGCTGCTGCGATTAAATTTAGCTCGCTTGCGATACGTTTTCAGCGGTGCGCTACATCGCACGCACAGCTCGCACCCTGCGGCACAAAATACAGCCGCGCAATGTACCTCCGCGCGTAAAATTTCATCGCCGCATAGCCGTAAATTTGAGGCGGAACATCGCACCGCGACAATGGCGCCACAGCACGCGGTTGATTGACGAAATTGGCGGCGATCCGCGGCAAGCTCGGCGTTAAATTTGCGCGAAATTTTAACCTCGCCCACCTTTACATCGGGTTTTGCCCGCCGCAGTCCGCAAAACGGATCTCGTTATATTCGCGCGGGATAAAATTCTCCTGCGCGCTAATCGGCGCAGGGTAAAATCCGCGCTCGTAACCAAGCTCAAATAGCCTATCTACCGCCTTTATCTGCGCCCCCGAAAGCTCGATCGAAGCCTCGTTGGCATAAAGGCTCAGATATTTTTCGAGCTTTGCATCGTCCACGCGGATGAGATTTCGCTCCATGAGCATGTGCGATAAAAACGGCTTGTGTGCGGTGGCGATGCGCACGCCCTCCGTTAGCACGCGCTCGCACTCGATGGCGTCCGTTATCGGCAGGCTGCGGCGAACCGCCATGCCTCCTAGCGGCAGCGGCAGATTTTCGCCCGCTAGCTCGCTCCAGATATCCCAGATCTCGCGCTCCACGCAAAGCTCGTCCGAAAAGTCCAAAATGCTCTCGTGTATCAGCACGCCCGCGTCCACCTCGCCGCTTAAGACCGCATCCTCGATCTCTAGGAAGTTTTTATAAACTATGCGCGCCTGCGGGTACGCCATGCGAAAAAGCAGGGCGTTTGTCGTGTGTTTGCCGCTTAGCGCGACCTTGAAATTTCGCTTTAAAATCGCGCCCTTTTTCTTAACGAGCTTTGGGCCGTAGCCCTCGCCGAAGCTCACCGCCGTGCGCAAAAGCGCGTATTCGTCGCAGATAAGAGGATATAGCGCGAAGCTAATCGCCGTGGCCTCGTAAGTGCCCTTTAGCGCCTCGTCGTTTAGGCTCTGGATATCAAGCGCGGTGGCGCTAAGCTTTAGATTTTTGGAGCTCACCCAACCGAAATCAATCGCCTTATACATAAAAATATCGTCGGCGTCGGGCGAGTGAGCGACGTTTATATGCTTAAAAATCTTCAAATTTAATCCTTTTTGCTCCGCTTTAAATTTCGCGCGCGGCGTGATTCCAAAATGTTGCGAAATTATAGTGAAATTTTGCTACAGCCCTCATAAAAATGCGGAATTTCTAAATAAAAATGTGAAAAACAGGACCCGTTAAAAGGCTAAATTTAATGCTCTCCGCTTGCCGCGCAGAGCTTTTGCGCTCCTTAAAAATTTCAAATTCCGATGCCGCGCCGAATTTGAGCGAATAATCAAAAATTCATTTCAAATTTGGTAAAATCAAGTGAATTTATTTTTAAGGAAAAACATGGACGAGGGAAAGAAAAAGACGCTGGATGCGGCGCTAAAATCGATCGACAAAGCTTTCGGCAAGGGCACGCTGGTGCGGCTGGGCGATAAGCAGGTCGAGCCGATAGACGCCATCTCTACGGGCTCTGTGGGGCTTGACATCGCGCTTGGCATCGGCGGCGTGCCGAAGGGGCGTATCATCGAGGTTTACGGGCCTGAGAGCTCGGGTAAGACGACGCTTACTCTTCACATCATCGCCGAGTGCCAAAAAGCGGGCGGAATTTGCGCATTCGTAGACGCCGAGCACGCGCTAGACGTCAAATACGCTTCAAATTTAGGCGTCGATACCGACAATCTCTACGTCAGCCAGCCCGACTTCGGCGAGCAGGCGCTTGATATCGTAGAAACCTTAGCAAAGAGCGGCGCGATCGATCTTATCGTCGTAGATAGCGTCGCCGCGCTCACGCCGAAAAACGAGATCGAGGGCGATATGGGCGATCAGCACGTGGGGCTTCAGGCGCGACTTATGAGCCAGGCGCTGCGTAAGCTCGCCGGCGTCGTACACAAGATGAATACGACGGTGATCTTTATCAACCAAATCCGTATGAAGATCGGCGCGATGGGCTACGGCACGCCAGAGACCACGACTGGTGGCAATGCGCTTAAATTTTACGCTTCGGTGCGCATCGATATACGCAAGATCGCTACTTTGAAACAAAACGAAGAGAGCATCGGCAACCGCGCCAAGGTCAAGGTCGTGAAAAACAAGGTGGCGCCGCCGTTTAAGATCGCGGAATTTGACATAATGTTCGGCAAGGGTATCAGCAAAGTGGGCGAGCTGATCGATTACGGCGTTAAGCTCGACATCGTCGATAAAAGCGGCGCGTGGTTTAGCTACGGCGACACTAAGCTGGGTCAAGGTCGCGAAAACGCGAAAGTGTATCTTGAAAACAATCCTGAGGTGGCCGAAGAGATTACTGCTAAAATTCGCGAGCAGATGGGCAGTATGAGCCTAAGTGACGGCAACGAGGATGAAAATTTACAAAGCGGAGATGAATGATGATTTATATCGAAGATGTTTATGCCATAGAAGTACTCGATAGCCGCGGCAACCCGACCGTGAAGGCGACTGTAGCTCTAAGCGACGGCACCGTAGCAAGCGCGATAGTCCCAAGCGGCGCAAGCACGGGCAAACGCGAGGCGCTGGAGCTTCGCGACGGGGGCGATAGATACTGCGGCAAGGGCGTGCTAAAGGCTGTTGAAAACGTAAATTCTCAGATCGCCGAAGCCGTGATCGGGCTGGATGCGTTCGATCAAAAGGCGCTTGATGATGAGATGCGCGAGCTCGACGGCACCGATAACTACTCAAATTTAGGCGCAAACGCCGTGCTTGGCGTATCTATGGCGGTAGCGCGCGCGGCGGCAAAGAGCCTTGACGTGCCTTTGTATCGCTACCTAGGCGGCGCAAACGCTAGCGTGCTACCCGTGCCGATGTTTAATATCATTAACGGCGGCGCGCACGCGAACAACAGTGTGGATTTTCAAGAATTTATGATTATGCCGTTTGGATTTGATAAATTTAGCGACGCGCTGCGAGCGGCGAGCGAGATTTACCACACGTTAAAAGGCCTTCTAAACGCAGCCGGTCATAGCACCGCCGTGGGCGACGAGGGCGGATTTGCACCAAATTTAAACGATAACGAAGAGCCGATCAAACTAATCATGCAGGCTATCGAAAAAGCAGGCTACAAAGCGGGCGAGCAGATCAAACTAGCCCTTGACGTCGCAGCTAGCGAGCTGTACGAAAACGGCAAATATAAACTAGAGAGCAAGGAATTTAGCAGTGAAGAGCTGATAGAGCGATACGCGCAACTTTGCGAGAAGTATCCGATATTTTCGATCGAGGACGGCCTTAGCGAGGACGACTGGGCGGGCTGGGCGAAGCTAACGAGCAAGCTTGGCTCTAAAGTGCAGCTCGTGGGCGACGATCTATTTGTAACGAACGAGAAAATTTTACGCGAAGGCATCGCCAAGGGCGTAGGCAACGCGATTTTGATCAAACCAAATCAAATCGGCACGGTTAGCCAAACTATGCAGACGATCCGCCTAGCGCAGCGCAAAGGCTACCGCTGCGTGATGAGCCACAGAAGCGGCGAGAGCGAGGATAGCTTTATCGCGGACTTCGCCGTCGCGATGAATACGGGTCAAATCAAAACGGGCGCGACCTCAAGAAGCGAACGCAACGCCAAATACAACCGCCTGCTTGAGATTGAGCGCGAGACGGACGAGTTTTTAGGAAGCCAAATTTAAAATGTTTTTTAAAAAAAAGCCCAAGCGGAGCTTAAAAGGCGCGCAGCGCCCCTATACGAACGGAGCGGATTATACGGACACGCAAGGCAAATATTCAGACGCAGACTTTGACGAGGACGATTTTTTTGACGATGATGAATTTTATAGCGATGAAAATTTTGGCGGAGGCTTTAGCGAGGTAGAGGCTGGCTTCCGCAAAAATCACAACGGAACCTCACACGGCGTAGACGAAACAGGTTCTGCCTCTGAAGCCACAAGCAGCAGCTCTAATTTAAGTGGCAAAAGCTTTGCTGCAAGCGGAAACTACGAAGGCAGCGCGCAAGCAGACGCGAGCTTTTACAGCGCGGAATTTATTGGAGGCAGCGATTTAAAGAGTGTAGAATTCTATGCAGAAGAGAACCGTTTCCCAAACGACGCGGATTTTGCGGCTCAGAGCGTAGAGCGCGGCTCTCAAGGCACGAGTTTTGCGGCGCAAGACATAAATCCTGCCACGCAAGAATTTTCTTTTATGCCGCAGAACGCAGATCCTGCCGCTAAAAAAGCTTTAAAAAAGCGTAAAAATTTAAAAGAACGGCTGAATTTTATCAATCCGTTTTCGCCGCTTAAGCAGATTTTTGCAGCTCTTGCGCTGATCGTCTGCGTCGTTTTTGCGGGCATCTTTGTGGGTGACGTGCTATTTGGCAAGCGATCGTTTGAAGTGCTGCGCCAGCTGCAAAAAGAAAAGGCGTTTTTATTCACCGACGTTGAGCGGCTAAAAGAGGAAAACGCCGAGCTGCAAAAGCTTTATTTAGAGCGTCGATCGCTCGATCCGGACCTTAAAAAATGAAAAAAATTTTTTTGCTAATTTTAGGTCTTTGCGCTTTTTTAAACGCAGAGAATTTAAATAGCGCAAATTCAAACGCTACGAAACCTAGCATCACCGCGGTAAAAGAGCAAAATTCTACCGATTTGGCGATTAAAGAGCCAAAAACAGGTGCGCAAAGCCCAAATGCTAAAAAGCAAGCTGTAATGAAAGCCGAAACATCTAAAAGCCCTACCGCAGCAATGCAAAAAAGCGCTGCAGAAGCAAATTCTAGCGTCAAAGTAAGCGTCGCCAAAAAAGCCGTGAGCACACAGCTCTCGCAGACCGAAAAAAAAGCTCCTGCGCTCAAAGCGGGCATCGGTGCTCCTTCGCAAGCCATGAAAACCGAACTGAACTCTTCTGCGCAGCCTTCGGCTACGACGCTTCCGCCTCCTGATGAGTTGCCGATCATGCCGGAAGTAAGCGAGCCAAATTCTACGGTGCAAAACTCCACTGCGCAACAAAACGCGCAATCTGCTTCGCAAAATTCCAATCCGGCGCAAAGCTCCGCCGCCACGCCACAAAATATTCCCGCGCCCAAAAATTTCACGCAGCAAACTTTTGCGCTTCCTTCAGACGCTCTTACGATCGAAAGCCTGATCGTGCGATATAGGGACGACGACGGGGCTCTGCACGAAAAGATCGTTGATATCAATCGCTCGATTGATTGGCACGATGATTTCGTGCTAAGCGCGAGCGCCAAACCCGCGCTACATAGGGCACTGGACGTCTCGGTTACTTCGACTGATCCAAATTTACAAAAGCAGGTCTCGCAAAGTGGCATCACGCCTAGCTTCGCGCCGCGCCTAGAGCTACCGCTAGAGACGCTTAAATTTGACGACGGATTAAAATTTGTCATCCGCAAAGACAGCGTGCAGCTCATCACTGCAGACGATTTCAAAAGCTCTGACGCAAATGTTTCTGGCACGTTTGAAGCGGAGTTTTGGCGCCAAGAGATCCCGCTTAGCGGTGCGAGCTTTGCGGTGAATATCGGCGGCTTTAGCGACATCAACGTCACCAAAGAGGACGGCTACTACCGTATCGGCGTGCGCTCGCGCGAGGGCAACCTCAGCATCAGACGCAAAGATGGCGGGTATTTGATTTACAAAAATTCTAATTAAGGAGAGACTATGACACATTTAGAGATTATGAAATTTCGCCACGCGTGCAAAATTTTTGACGAGAATAAAAAAATCGGCAAAGCCGATTTTGACGCCATTTTGCAGGCAGGCATCTTAGCACCTAGTTCTACGGGGCTAGAGCAATGGGACTTTTTGGTTGTGCAAAACAAGGCGTTGCGCGAGCAGATCCGCGAAAAATCGTGGAATCAGCCGCAGATCACCTCTTGCTCACATCTGGTCGTGATTTTAGCAAAGATCAAGGACATAAAGCTAGGAAGTGATTATATCGAGCGAATGATTACGCGTAAAAAAGATGAAGCGCCTAAATATATCGGCGACAGGCATAAATTTTATCAAGATTTTTTAAGCGGTTATTTTCACAACGACGATGAGGAGCTATTTAATTGGTCGCACGCGCAGTGCATGTTCGCAGCACTTGCGATGATGAACGAGGCCGCAAGCCGCGGCATCGACAGCTGCCCGATGGAGGGCTTTGATCGCGCAGCGCTAAATAAAATTTTAGGCATTGATTGGAACGATCGCCGCGTGGCGCTACTCGTACCTTTCGGCTACCGCGTAAACCCACAGCCGCAAAAGATCCGCCGCAGCATGGATGACGTAGTAAAGTGGATCGAATAAGCTGGCAAGCGCTTTTGAAGCGCTAAGCTCGAGGCGCAATAAATTCCAAAGTCTAGTGCGCGAAGCGGTACGCGCATTTTTTAGAAATTTACCGCGCTTTAGCCTTTTTTCTCGCCCGCAAATCTTGTGCGGCGAGATTTAAAATTTTATAAAATCACCGAAAATTTAAACGAAGGAGCGAGCGTGAAAAAAATGTGGGAAGGGCGCTTTAGCGGGGCGAGTTCGGCGCTTTTGGAGGAGTTTAACGCCTCGATCGGCTTTGATAGGGCGCTTTGGCAGGAGGATATCGCAGGCAGCAAGGCGCACGCAAGAATGCTGGGCGCCTGCGGGATTTTAAAGCCTGACGAGAGCGAAAAGATCGTAGCGGGGCTTGACGCCGTGTTTGAGGAGATAAAAAGCGGTAAATTTGAGTTTAAAACCGCCGACGAGGACATCCACATGGCGGTCGAAAAGCGCCTAAGCGAGCTCATCGGAAGCGATCTTGGCGGTAGGCTGCACACCGCGCGCAGCAGAAACGATCAGGTCGCGCTTGATTTTCGCCTCTACGTGCTTAAAAGCGGCGCTGCGCTCGCCGAAAAAATCCGCGAGCTAGTAGAGGCTCTGCGAGATATAGCTAGCGGGCACGCAGACACGCTGATGCCCGGCTACACGCACCTTCAGCACGCCCAGCCCGTGAGCCTTGCCTATCATCTGCTCGCTTACGCGTTTATGTTTCGCCGCGACTACGAGCGCTTTGCCAGCTCGCGCGAGCGAAACAACCTCTGCCCGCTGGGCTCGGCTGCACTTGCCGGCACGCCGCATCCGATAAATCGCGAGCTAGTCGCGCAGCAGCTGGGGTTTGCGGGAGTGACGCCAAACGCGATGGACAGCGTCAGCGACCGCGATTTCGCGCTTGAGATTTTGTTTAACGTAAGCGTACTGATGACGCATGCGTCGCGCCTGTGCGAGGAGCTCATCTTGTGGAGCTCGCAGGAGTTTGGCTTTGTCACGATCAGCGATGCCTACAGCACGGGTAGCTCGATCATGCCGCAGAAGAAAAACCCCGACGTCGCCGAACTCATCCGCGGCAAAACTGGGCGCGTAAACGGCAATCTCGTCGCGCTGCTAACGGTGATGAAGGGGTTGCCGCTAGCTTACAACAAGGATATGCAGGAGGACAAGGAGGGCGTTTTTGATAGCGTCGCTACGGCGCTTGCGAGCCTTGAAATTTTAAAACAGATGCTAAAAACGGCTAAATTTAACGAGCAAAATATGCTCGCAATGACGCGCCGCGGGCACCTCACGGCGACCGATCTGGCGGATTATCTCGTGCGGGAGAAAAATGTGCCCTTTCGCCGGGCGCACTTTATCACGGGCAAGGCCGTGGCGTATGCTGAAAATTTGGGCCTGGATTTGAGCGAGCTAAATGCGCAGCAGCTTGCAAGCGTGGATGAAAGCTTGGGCGCGGGTGCGGTTAAATTTCTTGATCTAAACGCTTCTAAGGAGGCGCGCAAGTCGCAAGGAGGTACGGCGAACGAGAGCGTGGCGGCGCAGATTGAAATTTTAAACGGGTGGCTGAAGGGCTAAATTTAAGGAGCTAAGTACCGCACGGATGCTCGGGCGAAATTTGGTGCTAAGTTTGGGCGAGGCGGTATCGCTTGTGACCTGCGAAATAGACGGATAGGGCCCGATATTGAAATTTGAGGGCTAAAGCGGCGAAATTTTAGAATTTCGCAGTCGTGTCTTTAAATTTGAAACTTCGGCGGTCTGTGTGGAGCGGGCTAGACGGTAGTGTTTTAAGCACTCGCCGCGGGTAATTGCTGCGTAAATTTAAAATGACAGCGCGCCCTAAACTGGCTTTAGAGCAGGCGCTTGAGGTTATAAAGTTAAATTTAAAAGACCGAGTCGGCGCAAAGTGGAGTGCTTGGTTACAAATTTAGGCATGAGATAAAATTTTAAAAAAGCGTGCCGCCGCTAGGTTGTTTAAGTGCGACTGAAAAACGCGCGTGGGTCTCGCGGCAGGTTTTTATCGGCGCCGAAGGCGGCGCGGAGTAGAATTGAATTTGAGCTCAAAGATTAATGACGGCGGATCGGATTTTTCGAGAGTGGAATTTAATCGAAGCAAATTTAAACATGGAGGGCGTTTTGATATATCTGGTGTCTAATACGAGATTTGAGCATCCACAGGTGAGGCAGCTTGCGGTTTGCGAGATAAAATTTCTCAAATTTAGCCTGCCTGCGCAGATCGGCGCGCTAATTTTTACCTCCAAAAATGCGGTAGCGGCGATAAAATTTAATGAAATTTCGCCTGATTTAGATATCCCCGTTTACGCTATCGGCGAGCCGTGCGCTGCGGCTGCGCGCGAGTTTGGATTTCGCGGCATTTATACGGCGCGGCACGGGCACGGAAACGAGTTTGCCGCGGAGATCGCGCCGCTTCTAAGGGGTAGAGACGCACTGTATCTGCGCGCGAGGCAGACGGTATCAAAGCTGGAGCAAATTCTATCTAGCGCCGGCGTGCGGCTGCAAAGCGTGATCGCCTATGAAAATTGCGTCCTTAGTCTGCCTGCCGCCGCAAAGCCGCCGCAAGGCAGCACGCTGATTTTTACCTCGCCTAAAAACGTCCGCGGCTTTACCGCAAATTTCGGCTGGGACGGGGGCTACAGGGCGATCTGTATCGGCAGGACGACGGCGAGCGTTTTGAGCGAGTTTTGCGAGCCGATAATCTGCGAAAGAATGTCGATAAAATCCTGCGTCGATCTGGCGCTTTTGCCATAGTTTAAGCAAATTTAGACTATAATTTTGCCCAAGCCTGGGTGAAGCGAGAGCGTTTTATATGAGGGTTCAACATATTTGTATAAGCGACGACGTGAGAGGTCCGTGTGACGCGGCTCGGCTCGAGCTTTTTTAAAGTTACGGGTTGCGACCTAGAGATTTTTCCTAGTTGCAAGATTGGCTTTGTTTGAGCCGATTCTTTTTACGCAACGCTCACTTGGGTTTTTTACGTTACGGAGGCTTCATTGAATATCCTAATAATCGGCAGCGGCGGTAGAGAATACGCGATCGGGCTAAGACTTCGCGAGGATAAAAACGTTTTAAATCTGTATTTTGCTCCGGGAAACGGCGCTACGAAGGCGCTCGGTAAAAATTTAGATTTAAAAGATTTTAATGAGCTCGCGCTCTTTGCCAAAAACAACGATATAGCTCTTACCATTGTGGGCGCCGAAGAGCCGCTTACAAAAGGTATCGTGGATATTTTCAAAGCGCAAGGTCTTGCCATATTCGGTCCTAGCGCCGCCGCGGCGAAGCTTGAGGGCTCCAAAGCCTATATGAAGGACTTTCTGGCGCGAAATCATATTAAAACCGCAAAATTCCTAAGCAGCAACGATCTATCCGAAATTTCAAAATTTATCGATACCCTAGACGGTCGCGTCGTGGTCAAAGCGGACGGCCTGTGCGCGGGCAAGGGCGTCATCATCGCAAATTCCAAAGATGAAGCTAAAAAAGCCGCCGCGGATATGCTAAGCGGCGAAAGTTTCGGCGAAGCGGGCAAGCGCGTCGTCGTGGAGGAGTTTTTAGAGGGCTTCGAGCTGAGCTTTTTTGCGATCTGCGACGGGGAGAATTTCGTAAGTCTGCCCGTAGCGCAGGATCATAAAAAGCTGCTTGACGGCGATCTGGGTCCGAACACCGGCGGCATGGGAGCTTATGCGCCAAGCCCTTTGGCGGATACCGCGCTGATAAAAAGAGTACAGAGCGAGATCGTAGCGCCTACGCTAAAAGGGATGAGGCGGCGGGGTGCGCCCTTTTGCGGCGTGCTGTTCGTGGGGCTTATGATCGTGGGCGGCGAGCCTTATGTGCTGGAGTACAACGTGCGCTTCGGAGATCCGGAGTGCGAGGTTTTGATGCCGCTAATTGACGGAAATTTGAGCGAAATTTTATACAACGCCGCCGTAGGCAAGCTAAACAGCATAAGCTTAAAAAAGCGATTTGCGGTAGGCGTCGTGATGGCTAGCGAGCGCTACCCTTACGGCTCTTCGCAGCCTGCTTTGATCGAGGTCGGCGAAATTCCCGCGGGAGCGCATATCTGCTATGCAGGCGTGAGCGAGCGGGACGGGCAAATTTACGCTAGCGGCGGACGTGTTTTGGTAAGCGTGGGTGTCGCACAGAGCCTAAAGCAGGCGCGGGACGCGGCTTACGCGCTGTGCGAAAATATAAAATTTAGCGGCGCGCAGTATAGGCGCGATATCGCGTATCAAGCCTTAAGAGATAAAATTTGATCGTCGCTCCGCTTGGCAAGCGCGTAATCGCATTTGGTATCGATGAGATCATCTTAGCGACGCTTTTTACTATCGTGCTGCTTGTCATCGACGAGCCCGAGATCATGGCTGCGGCGCAGAGCGGAAGCAATCTTGAGGTACAAAAGATCGCTTCAAAATTCATTTTGCATTACGCGATAATAAAATTTTTATATCAGGCGATTTTTGTCTATCTATACGGCGCGACGCTAGGCAAGCTCACGGTTAAAATTTATTGCGTCCGCGCTGGCGGCGGCGACATGGATATCGCTACGGCGGCGATCCGTGCGGCGGTTAGGTTGATAAGCGAGATGATCTTTTATATGGGATTTTTGGTGGCGCTTTTTACGAACTCGCGTCAGAGCCTGCATGATATGGCGGCGAAAACATTGGTGGTAGAGATTGAAAAAGAGTAAAAAATTTAAAATTCTAGCGCTTAGTTTTAGCGCTCTTTTAGTAAGTAGTGTGAGCGCAAAGGTCCAAGACGTCGAGCTTATAGCAGATAATGTCGAGAAAAACGGCTTTTTGACGGAGGCTAGTGGCAACGTAACGGTGTATTCGCAGGACTACTTCATCACCGCCGATCGCGCTACATACGACGAGCAAAACGGCATCATTGAGCTTTTTGGTAACGTCAATGCGATGCGCGGCAGCAGCGAAACCACCCGCGCCGAATATGTCAAAATCGATCTGAAAAACGACAAGCAGCAAGCCGACGTAAATTTTATGATGGACAAGGACTCCGAGCTTTGGATGCAAAACGACGCCAGCTGCAGCGATAGCGAGTATTACCGCGTGGAGGGCTCCAGCGTATCTAGCTGCAATGTCACCGATCCTGATTGGCGTATTAAATTTAGCAGCGGCATGCTAAATAAAGAGAGCAAATTCCTCCATCTTTTTAATCCAAGATTTTACGTAGGTGATGTGCCGGTGCTCTATCTGCCGTATTTCGGCTTCCCGACCGACCGTACGCGTCGCACGGGCTTGCTGCCTCCCGAGGCCGGCTACATCAGCAAGGAAGGGATTTACTACAAGCAACCGATCTATTTTGCGCCTTACGATAGCTGGGATTTTCAGCTCGATCCGCAGGTGCGCAGCAGAAGGGGCTTTGGCGTATACGGGACATTTCGATTTACGGAGTCGCCGTATTCTTACGGCGAGATTAGAGGCGGAGTTTTCGATAACTTCTCGAGGGCGCAAAAACGCCTTGAATACAAAAACGAGCGCCATCACGGCTTTGAAGTTCAATACGATCGCAGCAAGCTTGCAACCTATCTGCTAGATGGCGATCTGCGCGAAAATTTATGGATCGATTTTACTCAGCTAAACGACCTTGAATACTACGATCTGAAGGAAAAGGGAGGTCTTGGCAACGATGCGGATAACTCGCTCGTAACTTCACGGCTGAATTATTATTTGACCTCAGACGAGCACTATTTTGGCGCTTACGGACGCTACTACATCGATACAAGCAAGCTAAACGCCGATAATACTTTCCGCAACGAAGATACCGTCCAAGAGCTTCCGACGCTGCAATATCATAAATTTAGCAATGATTTGGGGCTGCCAAATTTGATCTATTCGCTTGATGCAAAAGCGCGTAATTATACCAGATGGGAGGGCGCGACTGCTCGCCAATACGAGTTTGACGTGCCGATTAGTATAAGCACGCCACTACTGGCGGATTATTTAAATTTCGCCTTTACCGAGCGAGTGTATATGACTAATATCGATTGGCACGATAAATTCTACTACGCAAACGGCGATCTTGGCGAGGATAAAAGCACTTTCTATGCTAATCAATACACCGAGCTTTCACTCTACACCGACGTAGCCAGGGCTTACGATAGCTTATATCATACGATGAGCTGGAGGGCGGATTTTAGAATTCCCGGATGGCAGCAAGGCGACATCGAGGATAGAATTTTAAAGTATCATCAGTATAAATACGACCTTGCTCGCGGTGCAGTAGATCGCTCGCGGCTAGGTAACTTGCAAGACTCGCTTTATTGGGAGGATAACTTCTTAAGCGAGCTTAGTGACGAATACACCCACGAAAATGCAGCTTTAAGTATGACGCAGTTTTTTTATAATGAAGACGGACGTAAATTCTTACGCCATAGTGTCAAGCAGCGATATGACTTCGATGATCACGAGTTCGATGATTTAGAACACCGCATCGATGCGTATTTTGCAAATGGGCTAAATATCGGAAACCGCTTTACCTACTCACATAAATATAAAAGCTTCGATAAGGTCTATACCTACGCCAACTACTCCAACGACGATTTTAGCTTTGGACTCAGCCACGCTTACGAATACGAAAAGCTAAGCATGGAGCCTAAACGCTATACGAAAGATAACTACAGCATCGTAAATGCTTCGGTAAATTTGCCTAGGAATAATAAAATTTTTGGGCGTTGGGATTACGACTTAGAGCGATCTTATTCTAAAATGTGGCGCGTGGGGCTTTCTCATACGCGCAAGTGTTGGAATTACTCTTTTGTGTATCAAGAGGATATCGAGCCTAAAAATACCAGTACGACTGGCTATAGCAAAGCAAGCAAGGAGCGCGGAATTTACTTTCTCGTAAATTTCTATCCGTTCGGCGGAGTAGGGTATGATTTTTCGGTCGATAGCGAATACGGAAGCGAAAAATAATGACGCCTAGAGCTGAGCTGATGTTTGAAAACCAAATCGACGCCGCGATGAAACTCGCAGAAATTTTACCCGCTACCGTGATCAAAAACGAAAATTTTCTGATAATCGCTCAATCCCTGGAGTCGCTTCCTATCGCAAACCATCTTGCTCTAAAACTAGGGCTTGCTTATGAGTTTTTATTCACAGAGCCTGTTTTAGCGCCAAATAATCCTGAATGCGCGATCGCGTGCGTAAGCGAAACCCAAGAGATCGTGATGGTAGATGAGCTCGTGCGAAGCTTCGGCATCAGCCTGGATTACGTTTACGGGCAGGCGAACAGACTTTATGAGGAGAAAATTTTAAAAAACATGTATAAATTTCGCAAGGGCGAGCTTTTGGGAAATTTAGAGAAAAAAAACGTCATCTTGGTAGATGAGGGGTGTGAGAGCGGGCTGACTGCACTTACTTGCATAAAGACGCTCGTAAGCTTAAACGCCAAAGCGATCTTTTACGCTACGCCCGTTATCGGTAGCGATAATGCAGATGAGATCGCCATGCTAGTAGATGGAATTTATGCCGTTCACAAGATCAGAGACTTTGTGAATGTGGATTTTTATTACAAAGAAAAAACGCTCTCAAGCACGGAGGAGATAATGCAAATTTTAAACAAATGCCCGCTTTATCTGCCGTTTCACGAGACTAACAAAAATAAGGAGAAAATTAATGCAGTGCAAAATTGAAGTAAATGGCAATACCGAAATTTTCGATATCAATAAGGTCGCAAAGCAAGCCGCGGGCGCGGCGCTTTTGCGCGTAAAAAATACCGTCGTGCTAGCTACCGTAGCGCGTGAAGAGACGCAGGTGCAGGAGGACTTTTTGCCCCTTACCGTGCAGTATATCGAGAAGATGTACGCGGCGGGCAGAATCCCCGGAGGCTACATCAAGCGCGAGACCAAGCCGGGCGATTTTGAGACGCTAACCAGCCGCATCATAGACCGCTCGCTGCGCCCGCTCTTTCCAAAAGGTTATGCGTATCCGACGCAGATCGTAGTTTACGTGCTATCGGCAGATCCCGAAGTCGATCTGCAAGTCGTCGCTCTTAATGCGGCGTCTGCGGCGCTGTATCTTAGCGACATCCCGATTAAAGCGCCCGTTTGCGGCGTGCGCATAGGTTATCAAAACGGAAGCTTCATCTTAAATCCGAGCAACTCCGCGCTTAAAGCTAGCGCGCTCGATCTTTATGTAGCGGGCGTCGGCGATGAGCTTTTGATGATCGAGATGCGCTCCTTGCCGCAGATTAATGGCGGCGCGCAGCAGATGAATGAATTTAGCGAAGATCTGATGGTAGATGCGATCGATTTTGCCGCAAAGGCGATAAGCGCAGGTTCAAACGCTTACGAAGAGGCTTTTTTGCCGCTTAAAAAGCCTGATGCGAGCCTAGAGTATAAACCCGAGATCGAGGATGAGGATATTGCGGACTTCATTGACGCAAATTATAAAGACGCCGTTAAAGCGGCGATCAATCAGATGGCAAAGAGCGAGCGCGCTACCGAGCTAAACAAAATCGTAGATCAAATTTTAACTACCGAGGTCGCGGCGCAAAACGAATGGAGCCAAGAGGTGATCTCCAGCGTCATCGGCAAGTATAAGCGCGGCATCATCCGCGCGCAGATCATCGAGGATCGCCGCAGAGCCGACGGACGCGCGCTTGATGAGGTGCGCCCGATCAGTATCGAGACAAATATCCTGCCGTGCGCGCACGGAAGCTGCCTATTTACGCGCGGGCAGACGCAAGCTTTGGTCGTCACCACGCTGGGCGGCGATAGCGATGCGCAGCTAAGCGACAGCCTAACGCAGCTCGAGCCGATCAACGATAAATTTATGTTTAACTACAACTTCCCGGGCTTTTGCGTCGGCGAAGCAAGTCCGCTCAGAAGCCCTGGCAGACGCGAGCTAGGGCATGGAAATTTAGCCAAAAGAGCGCTATATCCGAGTATCGATCTAAACTCGCCGCAGTCTATCCGCGTGGTGAGCGAAATTTTAGAGAGCAACGGCTCAAGCTCGATGGCTTCGGTCTGCGGCGGCGCACTTTCATTGCGCGCAGCGGGCGTGCCTACGCTAAAGCTCGTCGCGGGCGTGGCGATGGGCTTGATTTTTGAGGGCGAAAAACACGCTGTGCTAACCGACATAATGGGGCTTGAGGATCACGACGGCGATATGGATTTCAAGGTCGCGGGCACCTACGAGGGCATCACCGCGCTTCAGATGGATATCAAACTCGGCGGCATCAGCCTGGAGGTTTTAAAAGAGGCTCTAGCGCAGGCAAAGCAGGCTCGCGCGCATATTTTGGGCATAATGGAGCAGGCGGACGCAGCGATCATCATAAATGAAGATGTGCTTCCGAAGCTTGAAATTTTTAGCGTCGATCCGAGTAAAATTCCCGACATCATCGGTCAGGGCGGCAAGGTCATCAAAGAGATCACCGAAAGTTTCGGCGTAAATATCGATCTGGATCGCGAAAAGGGCGAGGTCAAGATCCAAGGCGCAAAATCGGGCGGCGTATCGGGCGCGAAAGAGAAAATTTTATCGATAGTCTCAAATTCTCGCGATTTTCGCAAGCCGCGCAATGAGCGCAAAGAGGTAAAATTTCAGATCGGCGAGGAGTTTGACGGCGTGGTGCAAAGCGTGCTGGATTTCGGTACCTTCATCTCGCTACGAGACGGCGTGGACGGGCTACTGCGCGCTAAATTTATCACGACGCCTTACAAGGCGGGCGATGTGGTGCGAGTGCGCGTGACCGATCAGAAAGGCACTAAAATTTCACTGGAATTAGCTTAAAATTTTAATAGGAGTATGAGATGCAGCTTAAAAAGATTTTTTTCCCTATCGGCGGCGGCGAGGAGCTGGCAGAGCGCATACGCGGAGCGCTGCTCGTAAATAAATTTTTCGGTACGCACATCAACATAATGGCGTGCCAGCTCGATCCTAAGATGATCTACAACGTCCGCATGACGCTAAAAGGCGGCGTGCTGATGGAGGAATTTTTAAAATCCGCGGGCGATGAGATGAGAGCGGAGCGCGAGGAGATCAGGGCGATATTCGACGCCGAATGCGCCAAGCTCGATTTGGATCAAAACGACGACGATCACGTCCCAAATAGCGCCGCTTTGAGGCATATGGTGGGCATCCGCTCCGAGCTAGTGGAGAAATACTCCAAATATTGTGATTTGGTGCTGGTTTCGGTGCCGCCTACCGGCTCTATCACGGGCACGTTCGAGGCGGCGGTCACCAAAAGCGGCAAGCCTTGCATCGTCATACCGCGCAAGCTGAAGGAGTTTAGGGCGGATAAAATTTTGGTCTCGCTTACCGGTACTGCGGCGTCTGCGCGAGCGCTCGATAATTGGCTGGGGATTTTACAGCATGCCAAATCCGTCACCGTCATCACCGCAAACCACTATCTTCAAGACGATGTTTCCGAAACGAAGCGCCGCATAAGCGATTATTTGGCTCTGCACGACGTTAAAATCGACGTTTTCGAGGCACTGAACGTCGAGGGCAAGATCCCGGGGCAGGTGTTGCTAGAGTACGCCGATGCGGGCGATTTCGACCTCATCGTCGCGGGCTTGCACTCAGACAGCGGCATCAAGGAGATATTCCTAGGCGGCGCGTCGAAATACTTCCTGCAAAAGACCAAAATTCCGGTCTTAATGTAGCTTAAAGCTTAGGCGCCGTGTCGCGGCACACCGCCCGTACCGCGTCTAAGCTTAAGTCGGCTTTTAAGTGCCGCAAGCTAAAGCTTAAATTTTAATCGGCTCGTCGTGACTTTGCTAGTCCGTCCGCAAATCGCGCGGTTTGTCATTTTGCGGATGGGTTACGATTAATTTTCGCCGCTAGCTTTGCTGACTAGCCGCTTTTGCTTTGCTACGGCTAGCGGAGCAAATATATCCGCGGCGAGCAGAGTTAGCGGTCGCGGCAAGCTCGTAGGTCTACCTTTAAGCGCGGCGAATTTAGAATTTCTATGCTTGCCGTTTTCGGCTGCGTCGCGGATTTCGCATAAATTTGCACTTGAAATTTCCGCTTGCACGCTAAATTTTAAATTCCAAGGAGCGCAGATGGCGTTTGAAAATGCAATTATCACTAAAGAGGATGATGAGAAGTATGGATTGAGTGAAATATTTTATAAATATAATCCGCCGTATAAAGAATTTATTAACAAACGAAAATGGACTATTGACAAAAGTAGAAATTGTTGGATGTGGTGTCTTTATAGCTTTCCTAGTAATGAGTTTGATCATGCGCTTAGTACAGAGACTATTTGGATTCTATATTATAATGATGAATTACTAGAGGTAATTATGGATTATGAAATTATTATAAACAGAACTTTAAAACCAGAAAAATTTCATAGAATCTGGAAACTCCTAGATTTAAAACCAAATCATACGCAAAATCTTAGTAAGCAAGATATTTTGTATTTACTAAAAGAAATTTTAGAGGTATATAGAGATCGTGATTTGTTCGGAGAGGAGCCAAACTACACTATGGAACTCCAAGATCTAACTGATCATAAAATCTAAAATTATTAAAATTTCTTGAGGAGGAGAGAATGGCGTTTGAAAATGCAATCATCACCAAAGAGGATGATGAGAAGTATGGATTGAGCGAAATTTACTACAAATATAATCCATACTATGAGACTTTCATTAATGAGCTCGATTGGACCATTGATCGAGATGCGGATTGTTGGCTAATGCCAGTATATAGTTTTCCTGATCCAGAATATGATCATGCAAGCCTTGCTAAAGGCATTTGGATTTTATATCATAAAGGTGAAATTATTGAAGTCACATTGGATTATATATTTGATGAAGGTAAAAAGCTTCATAGAATTTGGCAACTTTTGGAATTGACTCCAAAAACCACAAATACTCTTTCTAAAAAGGATATAGTAGCTTTACTATTCAAAATTTTGAAAGTTTATGGCTATGCCGGAACATGGCAAAAAGAAAACTACACTATGGAACTCCAAGATTTAACCGATCGCGGCGTAAAATAGAGCTTTAAATTTAACTCCATCTTAGCCCCGCATCAAATCAAATTTCATAGAATTCTAGAATTTCATAGGACTTTAAAATCCTATAATTCCAAAATCCTATAATCTTAAAATTCTAAAATTCCCGCCCTAAAATTTCTTGTAAATAAAATTTATCAAAATCATCGACGCGAGCGCCTCTATGAGCGAGGCGATGATCATCGCGAAGTATATCTCTTGCGAGATCGCGGCGGTGGAGTAAAAAAGCGTCGCCGTGGCGATGACGAGGGTTAGCGGCATAGATAGTGATAGCGCGAAAAGCACCGCGCCTTTGCGCCCCAGGGTGCTTAAAAACGTAGCGCTCGCAAGCAGTCTGATGCCAAACATCAGCGCCGCTAGGCTTACGGCGAAGCTCATCACTCCGGGCATAAGGAGCGCCTCAAGCTTGATCACCGCTCCGGTGTGTATGAAAAATATCGGCACTAAAAAGCCGAAGCCGAACGACGATAGCTTTTCGATGAGGTCGTCCTTGTGCGAGAAAAAGGTCGGCAGAAAGGTGCCTGCGATGAAGGCGCCGATGACGACCTCAAGCCCCAAAAGCATTACTCCGGCGCAGATGAGGCAAAACAGCGCCATCGCAAATCGCACGTCCTTTTCATTTTTGTCGTATTTGGGCATGATGACCGTTTTTAGCGCGGGGAACCACCAAAATAAAATTTCAAGCCCTTTAAAAACCGCAAGGGCTGCTACCGAAAAGCCCAAAAGCGCGCCGATATGAAGCACCATCTCCACGCCGAAGCCGTTTTTAAGGTAGATGCCGCCCACCGTGAGGGCGGCGATGCTAATAAGCTCGCCGATCACGCCCGCGGGCATTGCGAGATTGAGCCACGCTTGATCTTTGCCGTATTCCTTATACAGCGCCGAAAGCAGCCCGACGCTCATCAGAGGCGCTGCGATGATAAGCATCTGCGGCAGTTCAAACATCCAAACCGCAAGCGCGCTTAGGATATAAAGCAGCGCCAAAAAGATTAGGATCAGCCGCAAAATTTTGCGCGGCATCGCAAGCAGCGCGCGGAAATCCACCTCGCAGCCCGCCAAAAACATAAGGTAGCAAAAGCCGATCTGCGCGGCTAGATCGAAGGTCGCGCTTGGCGGCAAAAGCCCTAAATTTGCAGCTATGATGCCGAGCATAATCTCCATAGGCGAGAGCGGAATTCTAGCTAAGCTAGCCAAAAATGGCGAAGCAAAGATCAAAAACGATAGCGCGATTAGGATGTAAATTTCATTCATATGCTTTGGCCTCGCATCCTTTTAGATTTTCTCCGCACTGCTTTAGAATTTTTTCGCATCTTTCTAGCATTTTCTCTGGCTGCCCAGGGGCTTTTCGTATCATTTTAAGACTTCCTTTCGGTCGCTTTATAGTTCTTTGCGCTGCGAACGGAGACGAGATGCGCGCAATTTTCGCTCTTGCACCACAACACAGGCAAATCGAAAAGCCGCTTTTTGCGCCCGCAAATCTCGCCCGGATTTAGCACGAGCGCGCCGTAAATTTAAATTTGGCGCCGCTAAAGTGTTTTGATTCACTGCCATGTGGTAATAACTCACTGCTGCGTAATTTTGCCGATATGCCGCCGTAGCGTTTTTATCTATCGATACGTCGCACCAATCCATCGCCGCGGTGTTTTGATTTCTCATCGCGCTATTTTGGTGCGCCGATGTGCTGTGGCAATCTGTCGTTACGCTGCGACCATTCGCCGATGTGCCGTTTTTTGATATACCCCGCTTATCGGTAAGTCCTTTTGATTCGCCGTTGCCATATCGTCGGTAATCCATCGATGTGACATAGTGATCCGCTACCGCAGCGAAAAAACTGGTGCGATCGTAAATTTTAATATATCTGAGTGGCGTTTTGCAGCCCTCTCTCGCGGAGTTTGGCGGTAGGACGAAATTTTGCGATGAGGCGGAGTTTTGCGAGGAGGTAAAATTCTGAGGCAGCACGGAATTTGGAAGAGAAGCGGATTTTGCGCTCGGTGCCGTGAGGATAGAGCTTTGATATGCCGCCGCAAAGTTTAAATCCTGCGTGGCTTGAGCTGCGGAATTAGAATTTTGAACGGAATTCCCGCTGAGATTTTGGATAGAATTCTTACTGCTGCGTAGCGTAGATTTTAGATTGGGTGCGGCGAAGCTCGGAGAGAAATTTTTGCTCGAGATAAGAGCGCCTGGAATTTGATTAAGGATTGCGGGCGCAGAATTTTCGCTTTGGCTTCGGTCGGAATTTTTGCCGCAATAAAGGGTAAAATTTTGTGCGTCGTAGCTCGAGCTTATCGTAATAAAGCCTCGATACGCCGCCGTCAGGTAATTTTTATCTACGATGGGATTTACAGCCCCTATTTTTGTGATGGGGCTTTGATATGCCACGCCGCTTGCGACCCGTATCGGCGTAGAATTTCGCGTAGCGCCCGAGTATGGGTTTATGTCTAAATCTGCGGCGGAGAAATTTGATTTAGAATTTCGGACGGAATTTTTGCCTTCGTCGTTTGCGTCCAAGCCTGAACTTACAGTCAAATTTAAGCTCACGCTCGGTGCGGTTAAATTTATTACGTGATCCGCTACTTTAGAATTTGCGATTAAAATTTTCCCGCGATCTGCTCTGCAGTTTGAGTCTAAATTTGCGCTGCGATTTGCTTCGTCGCTTAAGCTTAAATTTTTAGCTAGGCTCGCGCCGGAATTCCTGCGAGAATCTACCGCGCGATCCGTGTCTGTGCGAAAGCCAAAATCCGCGGCGAAGCTTGGCCTGTCTGCTTCATTTTGCACCGCGGGCTCCTCGTCAAAGAGATAAAACGGATGGTGCATTATTTTTAGTCGCAGCCCGGCAAACTCCGTGCAGAAGGGCCCACCCCGTAGGTTAAACTCATTTTTTAGCTCCGCAAGCGCCTCGTCGTTGTTCCCTAAAACCGCGAAGTAGGGCTTGTCGCTTTGTCGCAAAAGCCTCAGCGTCTCGCTCTCGACGATGCCCTCTGCATGCACGAGCAGATCCGCTCCGCGCGCGAGCAGCCACTCTATGGCGCTTGCCGCGACCTCCGTTTCAGGGTGGGAGTCCGAGATGACGCCTATTATCAATCGATCTCTTCTTTAAGCTTGCACTGCGGGCACTCGGCGAAGTTGCCTTTTTTCAGCTCTTTGCGGAGCATGTATGAGTTGCCGCACTGCGGGCACGCGCGCGCAATCGGCGCGTAGTTGCTCACAAAGCCGCATTTAGGGTAGTTTGTGCAGCCGTAAAATTTGCCGCGTCTAGAGAAGCGCTCGACGATCTCGCCCGTGCCGCAGCTCGGGCACTTAACGCCGGTGGAGATGAGCGGTTTTTTCTCCTTCGCCGCGCCCTCGATTTTGCGCGAGTACTTGCACTTCGGATAGCCCTCGCAAGCGATAAACTCGCCGTATCTGCCCTTACGCTTGATCAAATTTTTACCGCACTGCGGGCATTTTTCATCTAACACTTCGGGCGCCGCCTTTTCTTCGCTCGCCCCCTCGGCGCTGGCGTCTGCGTTGCGGGAGTATTTGCACTTCGGATAGTTCGAGCAAGCGATAAACTCGCCAAATCTGCCCTGCCTCTTAAGTAGCTCGCCACCGCAGTTCGGGCATGCTTCGCCGATCTTTTCGGCTAGCTTTTGGCTTGCGATCGAGGTTTTTCCTTTGGCGATCTCGTCCATAAAAGGGTAGTAAAAATCTGCCAAAATTTGCTGCCAGTCCGCTTTGTTTTCGGCGATATCGTCGAGTTTTTCCTCCATTTTGGAGGTAAACTCGCTATCGACGATGTTTTTAAAATTTTGCTCTAGCATCTCGGTGATCTTAAAGGCGATCTCGCTCGGCACCAGGTGCTTTTGCTCGATATTTACGTAGTTGCGCGCAGTAAGCAGCGAGATGGTAGGCGCATAAGTCGAGGGCCTGCCAATGCCGAGGCTTTCGAGCTTTTTGATGAGGCTTGCTTCCGAATAGCGCGCCGGCGGCTCAGTGAAATGCTGCTGCGAGCTTAGGCTTTGCAGGCTCATCACGTCGCCCGCATTGAAGTTCGGTAAAATTTTATCCTTATCCAGATCGCCGTAAGCCTTGTAAAATCCGTCAAATTCCACCTTGCGCCCGCTGATCTTAAACGTGCCCGCTTCGCCGCGCACGATGATCGTTTGAATCTGCGAGACGCTAGGGCTCATCTGCGAGGCTACGAAGCGGTTGTAGATGAGCGCGTAAAGGCGGTATTCGTCGCGAGGCAGGATTTTTTGCGCGAGCTCGGGGGTAAGCTTTAGATCGGTAGGCCTTATCGCTTCGTGCGCTTCCTGCGCGCCTTTACTTTTGGTGGCGTATAAATTCGCGCTTTTGGGCAGATATTTTTCGCCGAAGTGCTCCTCTATGAGCTCGCGAGCCGCCGCGATCGCTTCTTTAGCGATATTTAGCGAGTCGGTTCGCATATAGGTGATCGCGCCGCCGTTTTTGGTATTGACGCCTTCGTAAAGGCTTTGCGCGAGGCTCATCGTCTTGCGCGGATTAAAGCCCAGAGCCGTGCTCGCCGCCTGCTGTAGCGTCGAGGTCATAAACGGCGGGTAGGGGTTTGTTTTGCGCGACTTGCTTTCAATACTCTCTACGCTAAATTTGTCTTTTTGCAGCGTCAGGACGATCTCGCTAGCTTGCGCCGCGTTTTTAACCGAGAGCTTTTCCATCTTTTTGCCGCGAAATTCCACGAGCTCGGCTTCCAAGTCCTTCTTAAAAACCGCGTCGATGCTGTGAAATTCTACCGGTTTAAAATTTAAAATTTCACGCTCGCGATCGACGACGATCTTGAGCGCGGCGCTTTGGACGCGACCCGCGCTTAAGCCGCGCTGGATCTTTAAATTTAAAAGCGGACTTAGTTTATAGCCCACGATGCGATCGAGCAGGCGACGCGCTTGTTGGGCGTTTACGCTTGCGATATTAAGCTTGCGCGGCGAGCTTAGCGCGTTTGAGATCGCGCTTTTGGTGATCTCGTGAAATACGATGCGCGGCAGATCCTCCGCCTGCTTGCCGATCGAAGCTGCGATATGATAGGCGATCGCCTCGCCCTCGCGGTCCTCGTCCGTCGCGAGGTAAATTTGATCCGCCTTTTTGGCGAGCGTCTTTATCTGCTTTACGATCTGATCGTGATCGGCGCTGATTTCATATTCGGGCTCGAAGCTTTTATCTTTGATTTTAATGCCGAATTTTTTCTGCGGCAGATCGCGGATGTGCCCCACGGAGGCCTCGACGTCGAACTCCGGACCCAGGTAGCCGGCGATGGAGCGCACCTTGTTGGGGGACTCCACGATGACGAGCTTGGTGGACACGTAAAGCCTTCCTCACGGGTGGTGCGCGGCTGGCCGCGGCTGGCGGGTCTGCGGGCGGTTGTCGCCGGGCCCCGGAGATCACCGCGGGATCGTGACGATCCGGGCGATCCGAGGCCCCGACGAAGGGGGACGGTGGGGAGTCGGCGCGTGCCGGCTCCCAGCCGACTGTAACGCACCACCCACCTTTTCCAACCAGGCCGTGTCCGGAAGAACGACTTTCGTCTCAGATGAGCTCGGCCAGGGCGCTGCGCACAGCCGCCAGGCGCTGAGCGGCGACGTTCTCGTCGTAGGGCAGGTGCAGCCCGCGGCACTCGGCGGCCAGCTCGGCCAGGGAGCGGACCTCGGGGAAGCCTCGGGAGGTGAGCTGGGCGACCTCGTCGATGATCGGCGAGCCCGAGGAGCCGGCCCCGCCGCCGCGCAGGTCCACCCACTGCCCCAGGCGCCGGGCCGCGCGGTCCAGGCTGGAGGTCACGGTGCGCAGGGCGTCGTTGAGCTGGGCGACCTGGGTGCTCACGGCCTGCAGCACCGGCCCCAGGCCGCGGAAGCCGGACTCCAGCGCCTCGCACAGGTCCGTCAGGGAGTGCACGGCGTCCACCTCAGTGCCATCGAGGATGGACTGGGCGAAGCGCCCCACCATGAGGGTGAGCAGGCGCATGAGGGCCACGGAGAAGCGCAGCTCGGTGACCGACTGGTGCAGGACCTGCAGACGCGAGGGCAGCCCGGTCAGCTCCGAGCCCGCGGCCCCGGTGAGCTCGGCGATGCGCTCAGCGAGCATCTGCGCCTTGGTCTGGGTGCCGTTGCCGGCGTCGTGGGAGACCAGCTGACCGATGCGCCCCACCCGCACCTCCACCGCCCGGACAGAGCCGTGGGTGGCCTCCATGGTGGTGATGAGGCGCAGGTACTCGTCGAGCTCGAAGACCAGGGCGTTAGTGTCCTTCTCCATGGCTGCCACCGTGTTGAGGATCCGGGCAACAGCGCCCAGGCTCTCGGGAGCGGCCGCCGGGACGCGCACCCCGGAGCCGACCAGGGCGGCCACCTCGCGCGGCAGAGTCGCCAGGGTCATGTCGTGCAGGGAGGAGAAGCCCAGGGCCGTCAGCTCCGTGGCCAGCTCGCGACCGCCGAACTCACCGAGCTGATGACGCGAGGCACCCCGGGCCTCGAGGTCGCGCTCCTTGGCGCGCACCCGGCGGTAGGCCTCCTCGACCTTGTTCCGGGTCTCGGCGTCCATCGGCTTGATCCGCACCGAGAGATACCCCTGACGCAGCGGCACGATCGTGGCGAAGACCCGGTAGTCCAAGCCGTCCACCGCACGGTTGGTGATATAGCCGCAAGCCGGGCGCTGGGACTGCAGGTCGTCCCAGATGAGGCGGAAGAGGCCGGCCGGCATGTCCAGGTGCCGAATGATGTTGTGCGGAGCCCCGATGAGACGCTCACGCGAGTAGCGAGACAGCGTATCGAAGGTCCTGTTGGTGTTCTGAATAACACCTTTCAGGTCCGTGGTGGAAAAGAAGATGTCCTGTGGATCGAACAAACGCTCGTACCCGACCTGCGATTCCATGGGTGCTCTCCTTCATGGTAGATGGTTCGCGGGAGCACCTCGTCGAGGACTATTTCCTTAGCTCCTCACACAGTGCCAGAAAAACCTTAATGACACGCGCGGGCCCGCGGAAGGCTGTTTATGACATTGTCACCAGTAAGTTGGGACCTATCTTGTAGATTTCTAATAACTACTCCCCCAGGTGGCTCAAGGTCTCGCGCACCGTTGCCACCCGCTCACGAATGACGGGCTCGTCCAGGGTCACAACGACACCGCGGGCCTTGGCCGCCAGCTCGGCCAGGGAGGCCGTCTCCGGGAAGCCCTGCTCGCCCACCGTGACGGCCTCCTGCAGGGCAGCCTCGGCGTCGACGCCGTCGACCAGGGCCTGGGCACCCTCGTCCTGGAGAGCGCGGATCCAGCGCTGGAAGGGCCGCTTGACGCGGTCGAGGTTGCTGACCACGGTGCGCAGGTCACCCTCCAGGCGCTCGGCCAGGTTCGCGGCCTCCTGGCAGGAGGGAACCAGCTCCTCCAGGTCGGAGAGCATCGCCTCGGCGAGGTCACCGATGGCGTCGGCGGACTCCCCCTCCTGACCGTCCAGGACGGCGGCGGCGAAGATACCGGCCATCAGGGTGTGCAGACGCATCATCGAGCTGCGGAAGCGCACCTCGGAGGCCGCCTCGTAGAGCGCGACCAGGGAGGAGTTGAGCTGGCGGAGCACCTCGACGGCCTGGGCACCGCGCTCCTTGACGCGCTCCGAGACAGTGGGGACGGAGGACTCGCCGTCGAGACTGGTCACCTCCTCCATGAGGGATCCCACGCGGTTGGCGCGGTCGATGACCGAGCGCACACCACCGGCCCAGGAGCCCAGGCCGTTGATGAGCTCCTGATACTCCCCCAGCTGGTAGATGAGCTCGTCGGTGTCCCGCTCGATCGCGGCGACGGCCTGGAGGACGGCGGACATGGGGTTGTCCGACTCTGCGCGCGGCGGAACCCGGACGCCCTCGACCACCAGCAGGGCCAGCTCGCGCGGGAGCGCGGCCCGGGCGAAGTTGTGCAGGTCGTGGTACTGGAGGGCCGCCAGCTCATCGGTCAGAAGCGCCGCCCCGTGCTCGGCGACCTCGCGGCGCCCGTGCCCCTCCTCGGCATAGGCGCGCTCGGCGGCTCGCACTCGGGCGTAGATCTCCTTGACGGGTGTGAACATGGCGTGGTTGGTCGGGCGCACGCGTACGGACAGGTAGCCGTCGGCCAGCGGAGCGACTGTGGCGAAGACCCAGTAGTCCAGCCCATCCTTGGCCCGGTTGAGCACGTAGACGCAGGAGGAGCGCCCCTGCTCGAGCTCGTCCCACATGAGCTTGAAGGCACCGGCGGGCATATCGTCGTGCCGAATAATGTTGTGCGGAGAGCCGACGAGCTCTTCGGCGCTGTAACGGGACAGCGAATCGAAGACTCGATTCGTCCTACGAATGACACCCTTGGTATCCGTCGTTGAGAAGAACAGGTCCTCGGCACCGAAGCGGCGCTCGTTGCCATCGACGTATTCCA
>NZ_CALKTC010000018.1 GCF_937996225.1 uncultured Campylobacter sp.
TTAGCACCGTGTAGGTGCGGCCGCGCTCGTTCGTTTTGGCGTAGGCGTTTAAAATTTGCGCGTCGTAAAAAGCGTAGTTTTTCGCGCGGAATTCTTTGAATTCATAAAATTTAAGACCTAAGTTTAGCGATAAAATTCCAAGCAAAATGAGCAGAAAGTATAAAATTTCGCGTTTAGAGTAAAAGAGTTGAAGCTTCACGGGCGGTATCTAAGTTCGCGCGACGGAATTTTAAAAGCTCGCGCGCGGCGAAATTTTAAAATTCCAAGGCTCTATGCCGCACCGTCTCGTAAAAATCGGGCGGCGCGGCATAAAATAAGCCCGTCTTAGCACGAATAATTCGTCGCAAACTCAAACGGCGTAGGGCGCGCCTCGTAAGGCCAAACCTGAGTTTCAAATTTAAAATGCTGATAGGTCTCGATAAAAAGCTCGCTCATTATCGGGCGCAGATACTCGTTATCGCGGATCACTGCCTCTAGACTGCCGCGAAGCGTGTGCGGAAGCTGCTCTATGCCGCGCTCGCGGATTTCGTCAAGGTGCAGCTTGAATAAATTTTCATCCATCGGCCCCACCGGCTCGGTTTTGTTTTTGATACCGTCGATTCCAGCCATCAGCATCGCCGCGAACGCCAAATACGGGCACGCCGTGCTATCAGGAAAGCGCATTTCCGCGCGCACCGAGTGCTCGCCGCTGCCGTAAGGGATGCGGATCGAAGCGGAGCGGTTTTGGCTAGAATAAGTTAGAATGGATGGCGCCTCAAAGCCCGGGATTAGGCGCTTATAGCTGTTGGTACTAGGATTCGTAAACGCCGCGACGCTGCGCGCATGCTTTAGCACGCCGCCGATATACCACCTCGCCGCGTCGCTTAAATTTGCATAGTTGCCCTTTTTGTAAAAGGTGTTTTTGCCCTTTTTCCAGATTGATTGGTGTACATGCATTCCGCTGCCGTTATCGCCGTAGAGCGGCTTTGGCATAAAGGTCGCGGTCTTGCCGTTTAGGTGCGCGACCATCTTTACGACGTATTTGTATTTTTGCACGTTGTCGGCGGCCTCGACGAGAGTGCCGTATTTGACGCCGATCTCGCCTTGTCCTTGCGCTACTTCGTGGTGGCAGATGAAGGTCTCAAGCCCGATCTGTTCTAGCACTTTTAGCATCTCGGCGCGCAGATCGACCATCGAATCGACGGGCTGGACGGGAAAGTAGCCGCCCTTTACGCCCGGGCGGTGGCCGCTATTAAAGCCGTCTTTGTAGTTTTTGCCGCTGTTCCAATGCCCCTCTTCGGTATCTACCTTAAACATCGCGCAGTTCATATCGTCGATGATCTTTACATCGTCGAAAACGAAAAATTCATTCTCCGGCCCGAAATAGCAGGTATCTCCAAGACCCGTGGTTTGTAGAAACTGCTCGGCTTTTTTAGCGATCGAGCGCGGGCATTTTTCGTAAAGCTCGTTTTTGTAGATATCGTAAACGTCGCAGATGACGATGATCGTAACGTCCGCGGTGAACGGATCCAAAAATGCCGTTTGCACGTCGGGCTTTAGCATCATATCGGATTTATCGATTGGCTGCCATGCCGCTACCGAGCTTGCGTCAAATGGAATTCCGTCGGCGAAGTCCTTCGGCAGGCGCTTGTAGTTGTAAGCGACGTGGTGCCAGGTACCCTTTAGATCGGTAAATCTAAAATCCACGAACTCGACCTCGTTTTCATCGCAAAATTTAAAAAATTCCTTCACGTCATTAACAAATTTTCCCATATTTTTTCCTTTTTTCCGCCCGTATTTGGGCTAAATTTAATGGCGGATTTTAACATTATTTAGTTGAAATTCGACTTTATCTGCGCCGTTTTGCGCGCCGCGATTTTTAAAATTTTGCGCCATCGAAGTTTTTGAAATTTGAAATTTTCACGCCGCCGAAGCTTTTGAAATTTTAAAATTTCTCGCCGTCCGTGCCTTTTAAAATTTAGCAGAGAGCGGCTGCCGTTAAAATTTACGCCAGCTTTACGAACTGCCGTTCGCGGTTTTTGAAAACGGCGATCCGCTCGTAGCCGAACTCGCGCGCTTTGGCATAAATTTTATCGTAATTTAGCGCTACTTGGGCAACCGAGTGCGCATCCGAGCCAAGCGTGATCGGCACGTCTGCATCCGCAAGCACCTCTAAAAGCGCGTCGCTCGGATAAATTTCATTTGCGGGCTTGCGAAGCCCCGCGGAGTTTAGCTCCACGACGATGCCGCTTTTTTTGATCGCATTTATCGCGCCGCCTGCTAAAACTCTGATATCTTTTTTTGGAGTAAATTTAAAAATTTTAATCAGATCCATATGCCCTAAAATGTCAAATTTGCCGCTTTTGCACAGCGCGCAGATCAGCGCAAAGTATTCGCGATAAACGTCGTCTATTTCGCGCCCGCTCCACTGATCTAAAAATTCCTCGTTATCAAAGCCCCAGTTGTTTAAAAAATGCACCGAACCGATGAGATAATCTACCTCGCGCGCGAAAATCCGCTCATCCATTAGCTCTTTTTTCGTCATAAAATCGACCTCGTATCCCAGCCGCACGTCGATCCGCCCGCTAAACTCATCTCGCAGATCCCTAATCATCCGCTCGTAAAGCTCCATCTGCTCGAAACTCATTCGGTATTTTTGATCGAAGTTCATCGGCGCGTGATCCGCAAAGCCGAAAATTTCTATGCCTCGTGCGATCGCCGCTTCCAAATACTGCCGCGGCTCGCCGTTAGCGTGGTTGCAAAGATAGGTGTGGTTGTGTAGATCGGCTCGCATCAACTGCTCCTTAAATAAAATTTTGGCTAAATTGTAGTAAAATCGCGCTTAAAAAATCACTAGGAATGTATTTGAAAAAACCCGAACTCTTAGCTCCTGCTGGGAATTTAACGAAACTAAAAATCGCCCTGGCTTACGGCGCGGACGCCGTGTATGCAAGCACGGGCTCATTTTCGCTGCGCCAGCGAAGCGCGAAGGAATTTAGTAAGGAAAGCTTTGCAAAAGGCGTCGCGTACGCGCACGAACGCGGCAAGAAGCTTTATGCGACCGTAAACGGCTTTGCGACCAACGGCCAGCTTGAAAACATCAAAAGGCATTTGGAATTTCTTCGCGATCTGCGCGTGGATGGAGTTTTAATCGCCACTTTGGGCGTCGCGAGCCTCGCGCGAGCCGTAGCTCCAGAAATCCCGATTCACGTCTCTACCCAAGCTAACGTGCTAAATTATCTCGACGCGCAGGTTTGGGCGGAGCTGGGCGCCGTTCGCATCGTCGCGGCGCGGGAGATGACGCTCAAAGACGCCGTGCAGATCAAAGAAAAAATTCCAAACCTGCAGATCGAAATTTTCGTGCACGGCTCGATGTGTTTCGCATACAGCGGGCGCTGTCTTGTTAGCGCGGTGCAAAGCGGACGCTTCAGCAACCGCGGAAGCTGCGCGAACGACTGTAGATTTAACTACGAGCTTTACGCGAAAAATCCCGAAACCAGCGCGCTTTTCCGCTTGCAAGAGCGCGAAGGGGAGGGCACTTTCGTAATGAACGCGAAGGATCTTAGCCTCATTTCGCACGTGCAAAAGATCATGCAAACGGGCGCGATCGACAGCTTCAAAATCGAAGGGCGCACTAAGAGCGAATACTACGTCGCGTGCGCTACAAATGCCTACCGCGCGGCGATCGACGATGCCGCGGGCGATAAATTTGAGGCCGGCGTTTACGAGCGCGAGATCGCGACGCTTAAAAACCGCGGCTTTAGCGACGGATATTTGATAAAGCGCCCGTACGAGCGAGAGGATACGCAAAATTTAGACCGCAGCATCGAGCTTGGCACGCATCAGGTCTGCGCGATCTCGCAGGACGGCGAGTTTATAAGCGTCAAAGATAAAATTTTGCCAGGCGTTTCGTATGAAATTTTTGCTCCGCGCGGCTTTAAAATTTGCGCTTGCGATAATGAAATCGGCGAAATTTACGAGCTTGACGGCAAGCCATATTTGAAATTTAAGAGGTTGCAAAGCCGCAGCGGTAAGGAATTTAGCGAGATTCACAGCGGCAATCTAAATGAGATTAAGCTGCCTGCGAAGCTCGCGGAGTTTTGCTTTTTAAGAAAGGAGATGGAATGAAATTTGTTTCTATAATAATGGGCTCAAAGAGCGATTACGAGGTCGTTTACGAGGCGGCTAAAATTTTAAACGAATTCGGCGCACCGTACGAGATGATCGTATCTTCGGCACACCGAAGCCCCGCCCGCACGGCTAAATACGTCACGGACGCCGAGAAAAAGGGTGCGCAGGTTTTTATCTGTGCGGCGGGCATGGCGGCGCATCTTGCTGGAGCGGTCGCTGCGAATACGACCAAGCCGGTGCTGGGCGTCCCGCTCGGCGGCAGCGCGCTTGGCGGCGTAGATGCGCTGTATTCGACCGTGCAGATGCCTGCGGGCATCCCCGTCGCGACGCTTGCGATCGGCAAGGCGGGCGCAAAAAACGCGGCGTATCTGGCGGTACAAATTTTAGCTCTAAGCGACGAGGTGCTAAGCTCAAAGCTAAAGGCGGATCGCGCCGCAAAAGCGGAGGCGCTAAAAAAGGACTCCGAGCAGATCGAAGTGCTGCTTGAGGGCTAAACTTTGAAAATTTTAAAATTGCGCGAAGGCTTTGAAATTTGCGGCTTAAAGGCTCGCACGAATAACGGAGATGAGATGAGCGGGCGAGGGGTGATCGCAAATTTGTGGGGCGAGTTTTTAAAATTTAACGCTAGTAGAAGCAGCGCCGAGAAAAACGAAATTTATGCTGCGTATTACGACTATGAAAACGGCGCGCAGGGCGAATACTCCGTGCTAATAGGTACTTGCTCGAAAGAACAGCACCATAAAGAAAGCCACGACGAAGCTTGCAAATCCGCGAAGCAGTGCTGCAAAAATGAGCGCGATGAAACCTGCGAAAAATTACATATCGAAGCGGGCGATTACGCGGTTTTTGATTTTGCGAACGAGCCTACGAGAACTGGCGAATGCTCGGCTGAAATTTGGAAATTTTTTGAAAGTTCGAAGCTTCAAAGAGCCTTTAAAATAGACTTTGAAAAGCACTCGGAAGATAAAATTGAAATTTACATATCGATAAAAGGATAAAAATGACGTTTTCACAGATTATTTTGACGCTTCAAAACTACTGGCACGAGCAGGGCTGCTTGCTCGTTCAGCCATACGATATGCCCGCGGGCGCAGGCACCTATCATCAGGCTACATTTTTACGTAGCTTAGGAAGCAAACCTTGGCGCGCGGCATACGTAGCACCCTCGCGTCGCCCCACAGACGGGCGCTACGGCGAAAACCCAAACCGCCTCGGCGCGTATTATCAGTTTCAGGTGATCTTAAAACCGAGCCCGGATAATATCCAAGAGCTCTATCTAAAAAGTTTGGAAAAGCTCGGGCTAGATCTTAAAAGCCACGATATCCGCTTCGTAGAAGACAACTGGGAGAGCCCGACGCTAGGAGCCTGGGGGCTTGGCTGGGAGGTTTGGCTAGACGGCATGGAGGTGACGCAGTTTACCTATTTTCAGCAGGTAGGCGGTATCACGTGCGAGCTAATTAGCGGCGAGATCACCTACGGACTTGAGCGCTTGGCGATGTATCTGCAAAACAAAGACGACGTTTACGACATCGTCTGGGACGACAAGGCGGGGCTCGTAACCTACGGCGATGTGCATAAAAGGGGCGAGTTTGAGTTTAGCAAATACAACTTCGAGCTCGCGGACACCGCAATGCTTTTTAATCAGTTTGAAAATTGTTTCGGCGAGTGCAAAAGCATCCTAAAGCATGGCCTGGCGCTTCCTGCGTATGATTACTGCATGCTTGCGGCACACACGTTCAACGTCCTTGACGCGCGCGGAGCAATCTCGGTCACGCAGAGGCAGGATTATATTTTAAAGATCCGCGATCTTGCCAAAAACTGCGCGCTTTGCTATGCAGATCCGCAAAAATATGTCGCCGAGCTGGACGCCGCAACGTGCAGTGATAAAAAAAGCGGTAAAGACGGCGGCGCGGCAAATGAGAGGGGAAAGAGCGAGAAATGCGGCGTTAAAGAGGGTGTCTCGGCGCCCGCAAACTCGGCAGGCACAAATTTAAAAAACGCCCACGGCAAGCAAAACACCGCAGACAAAGCGGATGAAAGCGCAAAGTAGGATTTATGAAAACGGGCGAAATTTATGAAATTTTAAACGCCGCCGCGCCTTTTTGCGACGCGGAGGCGTGGGATAATAGCGGGCTAATGCTCGGAAGCTTGGATGATGAAATTTCAAAAATCTATCTAAGCCTCGACGTTACTAGCGAGCTGGTGCGCGAGGCTGAGGCGGGCTCGCTTTTCGTGGTGCACCACCCGCTGATTTTCAGCCCGCTAAAATCGCTCGATCCGCGGCTATATCCTGCAAATTTGATCTATGAGATGATCCGCAAAAACATCTCTCTCATCGCGATGCATACGAATTTTGACAAGCACGTTTTAAACGGATTCGTAGCGCGCGAAATTTTAAAATTTGAAATTACGGATGAGCGGGAATTTTTGGTTTTCATGCGCGCGGATTTGAGCTTTGAGCAGCTGTGCGCACAGATAAAGCGCAAGCTTGGCATCGAGCATCTGCGCGCCGTGAAGACGAAAAATTTCATCCAAAATATCGCGCTTTGCACCGGCAGCGGAAGCGAACTAAATCAAAGCTTAGGCGTGGATTGCTTCATTACGGGCGACATAAAATATCACGCGGCGCTTCAAAATTTAGAAAACGGCGTGAGTTTGATCGACATAAATCATTTTGAAAGTGAGCGCTATTTTGGGCGCGCGCTCGCACCTTTCTTGCAAAAAAGCGAAATTGAAGTTATAATAAGCGAGCAAAAAAATCCATTTACGTATTATTAAAGGAAAAAGATGAACAAATATTTAAGCCAATTGGTGCAGCTTTGCGAATTCGATAAGCAGCTGGACGGATTTAAGCCTAAAATCGAGGCCGCGCAGGAGAAGCTGAGTAAAAAAAGCACTGAAATAAACGGCGCAAAAGAACAGATCGAAACTCTAAATGCGGAGATCGCCGAGCTAAAATCTCAAATTTTACAAGCAAACGCGCAGCTTAGCGCATTTTCGTCCAAGCTAAAAAGCACGGGCAAAAAAAGCGGCGCGGCAAAAACCGAAAAGGAGATCAAGGCTCTTAGTGTCGAAGAGGACATCGCAAAAGAGCAGCTCGAAGCCACAAACGAGGAGATCGAAAGACTAGAAAAAATCGTAGCCACAAAGGAAGCGCTCGTAAAAGAGCAGAGCGAAAAGCAAGAGGCGTTTGAAGCCGAGCTAAAAAGCCTGCAGGAGCAGGTAAGCGCCGAGATGGGCGAGGTCGAAGTCGCTCGCGGCGCGATCTACGCCAAGCGCGATAAACTAATGCAGGCGATGAACCCAAAAACCGTCTCATTCTATGAAAAGATCCGCAAATGGGCGGGCAACACGGCGGTCTCGCCGGTGCGCAAACAGGCCTGCTACGGCTGCTTTATGCGCATAAGCGACAAGACCTATTCCGCGGTCATCAAAAGCGACGACATCGTAACCTGCCCGTATTGCGGCAGAATTTTATATAAAGAAGCCGAGTGATCTACACCGCCTTGGCGTTTTTGGCGTGGCTTGTAGCTGCGCCTTTTATTTTTATCCTAAGCTTTAAAAAAAAATACCGCACGAGCCTGAAAGCGCGATTTTTTCTATACAAAAACCCTAAATTTAGCCCCGCTGCGGTGCACTTTCACGCTTGCAGCCTGGGCGAGGTAAACGCTCTTGCGCCGCTAATTTCTAAATTTGAGAGCGTCGCGCTTAGCACGACCACGCAGACGGGCTTCGGTGCGGCGCGTGCGCTCACACCTAACTCTCGCTACCTGCCGTTTGAAAACTGGCTTCCATTTTGGCTTACGGGCAGCCGCGTGTTGGTGATTTTCGAAGCGGAACTATGGCTAAATTTGATCCGTGCCGCTAAATCGCGCGGAAGCTACGTGATCCTGCTAAACGCGCGCATTAGCGACCGCTCGTACGCGAGCTATCTGCGCTTTAAGTTTTATTATCGCAAAGTGTTTGAAAATATCGATCTGGTGCTTGCGCAGAGCGAGCTTGATGCGGCGCGGCTGCGGGAGCTCGGCGCAAAAAATATAAAGGTCGCGGGCAACGTGAAAAGCGCGAATATCGCCGTTGCGACGAAGGACTATTCCGCCGCGTCCGCAAATAGCTTCGTGCTTACGATCTCAAACACTCACGAGGGCGAAGAGGGGCTCATTTTATCGAATTTAAATGATTTTATAAAATTTCACGGCTCGCAAAATGTGCCCGAAAAATACCAGCGCGCAGCGAGTACCCGCGACGATAGAAGCTTGCCTGGGGCTGAGCTTCGCGACGAGCAGGGCTCGCTTGAAGCGGTAAATTTAAACGCAACTTCTTTGGACGCGGCGAGCTTAAGCGACGCTTCGTCCGCCGTGCCGAATACGACGCCTTTAAACGGTGCGTCTTTAAATTATGTCGCACGGAACGCGGCAGCTTCAATAACTACGCCGCAAAAGCTAAAAATCATCCTGGCGCCGAGACATCCTGAGCGCTTCGAAAAGGTATGTGAAATTTGCAAGGCTTGGGCGCATGAGCATGGGCTTAGCTTTGAGCGATTTAGCGACGGCGCTGGACTTCGGAGCGATTTTATCTTGCTTGATGCCTTCGGCGAGCTAGCGAACTTTTATAAAATTTCAAACGTCGTGATCTTGGGCGGCAGCTTTTTGCGCAATATCGGCGGACATAGCCCGATCGAGGCGGCGAGCTTCGGCGTGCCGATCATCAGTGGGCGATTTTTTCATAATCAAAAGGCGCTGTACGCGCTCGTACAAAACATCGCTCTGTGCGAGGCGAACGAAATTTCAAGCGCTTTAAAAGAGCCGCTAAAGGGCACGCGGATAGATAAAATTTGCGATCTGCAAGAGATAGAAAATTTAATCAAGGAAAGAATTTAATGCAAGAAAAAGCCTATAAGCTGCTGGCGGCGCAGGAAAATATCTCGCACAACGAAGCCAAGGCCCTCATCGACGCGGGGCTTGTGAGCGCGCGCGGCGCAAAGATCGCTCTAGCGCGCGAGATGCTCGGCGAAAATACTAAATTTAGCGTGATGAAGCCCGCAAAACCCGCGATCATTTACGAGGATGAGAACGTTTTGGCGATCAATAAGCCGCCCTTTATGAGCAGCGAAAATTTAGAAAAAATCTATAAATTCGGGCTTCTAAACCGCCTGGATAAGGAGACTAGCGGCGTCGTGCTGCTATATAAGAACGAGGAATTTCGCGAAGCGGCGATTGCGGAATTTAAAAATTTGCGCGTGAAAAAAAGCTACATCGCGATCGTGAAGGGGATCGTGAGCGAAGAGATGAAATTTGATGAGCCGATTTTGACGATAAAAACCAGAAGCGGCGCGTTTTCTAAAATTTCGCCAAACGGCAAGAGCGCATTTAGCGAGGTTTATCCGCTGATGGTAAGCGGCAAAAAATCGCTCGTGAAGGTGCGGATTGAGACGGGCAGGACGCATCAGATCCGCGTGCATCTGGCAAACGCGGGATTCGGCGTAATAGGCGATGAAAAATACGCTAAAAGTCGCTCGAAGCGGATGTTTCTGCACTCGTACGAGACCGAAATTTTAGGGTTAAAATTTAAAGCTCCGCTAGGTAAAAGCTTCAACGAATTCGGCTTTGAAATTCCTAAAGAGCTCTGATATTCAATGGCTTTTAAGTTAATTTTAGGTAACATCGCAAGTTTAAAAATTTTATAAGGGATCAAAGTGTTTGAGATCATAAGCGAGTCGTTTAAAAACGCGGTCAATAAATTAAAAACAATCGATGACGAAAAAGCTTTAAAAAACGCCTTGGAGACGCTAAAAAAGGCGCTTTTAAAGGCCGACGTGCACCACAAAGTCGTAAAGGATTTTTTGGCGCTTGTCGAAGCCGATCTTCGTATCGGTACGATAGGACAGAAGCCGTTTTTGCAGTCCATCAAGACAAATTTGACTAAAATTTTAACGGCGCCTAGAGGCAGCAGCCAGGGATTTGTATTCGCTAGCACGCCTCCTACGGTAGCTTTGATGACGGGACTTCAAGGAAGCGGAAAATCTACAAGCACGATAAAACTTGCAAACTATCTGAAACTTCGTAAAAAAAAGGTCTTGGTTGCAGCGTGCGACTTACAGCGCCTAGCCGCAGTCGAGCAGCTCCGTCAGCTGTGCGAGGCGAATGAGATCGAGCTGTTTTTCATCGAGGGCGAGAGCGATCCGTTAAGGGTTGCGGAAAAAGCGCTAAGTAAGGCTAAAAGCGGGCTTTATGACGTACTGCTCGTAGATACGGCGGGACGTCTTGCGATCGATGAGGCGCTGATGGCACAGCTTGCGGAGATGAAAAAAACTCTGAATCCGCACGAAATTTTTTACGTAGCGGACGCTATGAGCGGTCAAGACGGCATTAAAACGGCCGCTAAATTTGATGAAATTTTAGGCCTTACGGGCGTGATCTTAAGCAAATTTGACGCCGATACCAAAGGCGGCGTAGCTCTTGGTATAGCGCAGCAGCTGGGCATCCCGCTTCGCTTTATCGGAACCGGCGAAAAGGTGGCCGACCTGGAGGGCTTTATACCCGATAGAATCACCGGCCGTATTATGGGCGAGGGCGATTTAGCGACGTTAGCCGAGAAAACAAGCGCCGTTTTTGACGAAAGAGAAGCCAAGGCTCTAAACAAAAAGATCAAAAAGGGCGAATTTAATTTCAACGATTTCGTAAATCAGCTCGAAAGCGTGAAAAAGCTCGGCAATATGAAAAATTTAATCGGCATGATCCCGGGGCTTTCCGGCATGGCGAATAAGATAAAAGATATCGATTTGGAAAACTCCAAAGAGATACTTCATATCAAAGCGATGATCAGCTCTATGACGCCGAAAGAGCGCGAAAACCCCGATCTGCTAAATAATTCGCGCAAGCGCAGACTTGCTGCTGGTGCAGGGCTTTCGCAGGTGGAGGTGAACCGCTTTTTAAAGCAGTTTGCGGGCGCTTCGAAGCTTGCGAAGAAATTTTCGGGCAAGGGCGGCATGCAGGGGCTTGCCTCAATCGCTCAAAGGCAAAATTTACCGAGATAATTTCTCGGTAGAGTTTGCAGATGTTTAAGTTTTAGCCATCTGCAAGTTCTAAAACTTACAAAAATTTAAGGAGAAAAAATGGCAACAGTTGTTAGGCTTACAAGAATCGGAAGAAAGAAGCAGCCTTTTTATCGCATCGTGGTAACGGATAGTAGGAAAAGACGCGACGGCGGCTTCATCGAGACGATCGGCTTTTATAACCCGCTAAAAGAGAGCGATAATATCAAATTCGACGCGGAGCGTTTGGCATACTGGAAGAGCGTAGGCGCGAAGTTAAGCGATAGGGTCGCTCAAATCACAAGCAAATAAAATGGTAGAAAATTTTATAAAAGAATACGCAAAGTTGATCGCCGACTACCCGCAGTCCGTTTCTACGCAAAAGCGGGTCGGTGAGAACTTTACCGAGATCATCGTCTATGCCGACAAGGCCGATACCGGCAAACTCATCGGCAAGGACGGCAAAATGATAAACGCCATAAAGACCGTCATCATCGGCTACAAAGCAAAAGATCCGATCAATTATAAAATTACCGTCAAAGCCAAAGATGCCTGATGATCTTTTAGAGGTCGCAAAGCTCGGTCGGACTATCGGTCTAAAGGGCGCGGTTAAAATTTTCGATCGCAGCGATTTCCCCTCTCAGTTTAAAAAAGGTGCCAAATTTTATCTGCGAAACGGCGAAATTTTAGAAATTCTATCCTTTAGCGGCGCAAATTCTAGCGCTATTTTTAAAAATTACGAAAGCGTAGAAGCGGCGGCAAATTTAACCAACCAAATCCTTTACCGAAGCAAAGAGGACACGCGGAAATTTTGCAAATTGCAAAAGGGCGAGTTCTTTTACTTCGATATTATCGGGCTTGAAATTTATGAAGACGGCGCGATTTTGGGGCGCGTAAGGGACATATCGCAGATCGGAAGCGGCTATCTTTTTGAGGTAGAAACGGATGAAAGCTTAATCTCGCAGGCTTTGCCGAAAGAATTTTTCATCCCCTACGTGGATGCCTATGTGAAAGAAATTTCGCTTAGCGAGCGTAAAATTTTTACGCAAAACGCCCGCGCGATTTTGGAAAACTCATGAATTTTATCTTCGTTTCGCTGTTTGAAAATCTTATCGCGCCGTATTTTGAGGACTCGATTTTAAAGCGCGCGGTCGATAAGAAAATAATCTCGACGCATTTTTTTAACCCGCGAAATTTCACGACAAATCGGTATAAAAAGGTAGATGATTATATGATCGGCGGCGGCGCGGGGCTTTTGATCGGCACGGAGCCGCTTGCCGGAACGATCGAACGCGTAAGAGCTAAATTTAAAAACGCCAAGTTTATCTACCTCTCGCCCGCCGGTAAGAAATTTAACCAAAACGACGCCAAGCGCCTAAGCGGCGAAGAGAGCCTATGCTTTATCTGCGGGCGCTACGAGGGGATCGATGAGCGCATAGTCGAGAGATATGTAGATGAAATTTTTTGCATCGGCGATTTTGTCCTTACCGGCGGCGAGCTCGGCGCGCTTTGTATGTGCGATGCGATAAGCCGCAACATAAAAGGCGTTTTGGGCAATGAAGGCTCGCTCGTCGAAGAAAGCTTTGAAGGAGGAATTTTAGAGGCGCCCGCATTTACAAAGCCCGATGTTTTTGAAAATTTACCTATAGTTTCAGAGTTTTTAAAGGGTAATCACGCTAAAATGCGCAGCTTAAAAAATCAAATGGCGCTATGCAAAACTAGGTTCTTCCGCCCGGATATGTACCGAAAAATCGCCAGAAATAAAGGAAATTTATGAAAAACAAATATATCCAAGCGTTTGAGGACGCTCAGATCACAAGCAAAAGTGTGCCGGACTTTCGTGCAGGAGATACTTTGCGCGTAGCCATCAGGATTAAAGAGGGCGATAAGAGCAGAATTCAAAATTTTGAAGGTACCTGCATTGCGCGCCGCGGAAACGGCGTCAGCGAGACTTTTATCATCCGCAAGATTGGCGCAAATAGCGTCGGTGTGGAGAGAATTTTCCCGATCTACAGCGAGAGTATCGAAAGCATCGAGGTTCTAAGAAAAGGACGCGTTCGCCGCGCGAAGCTATTTTACCTACGCGACAGACGCGGTAAGGCGGCTAAAATCAAAGAGCTTCGAAAATAATCCTTTAAATTTACGCTTCTCAATTCAAAAAGGAAGCTCTTTTTATAATGCGCGAGATTTTAAAAGATTTCGCGCAAAATCTACTCGCATTAAATCTAAAATTTTACAACTTTTCCATTAAAATTTTTAATTCTAAACTGCCTAAAAATCGTCTTTTTCTATAGAAAAAGATAAAATATATCCTGATTTTATTTGCGTTTAAAAATATTACTATAAAATGCAAATTTTAATTTAGAAGGCTCGCGCTAAATTCGAGAATTCGGCCGAGTAAAAATTTATTCAGTAAAGAGCGAGATGTGATTTTTTTAGGCATTGACGTAGGATCAACCACTGTTAAAACGGTAGTTTTAAACGAAAAATATGAAATTTTAAGCAAGAGCTACGAGCGGCATTTGGCAAAGCCCAAGGAGCTGGTGCTGGATAAAATTTTGCAAATTCAAAAAAGCTACGCAGGCGAGCAATTCAGCGTCGCCATAGCGGGTTCGGCGGGCATGGGCATCGCCAAAAATTGTAAAATTCCGTTCGTCCAAGAGGTTTTTGCTACCTCGCTCGGCGTCAAGCGGATGTTTCCGAAGACCGACGTCGTCATTGAGCTCGGCGGAGAGGACGCTAAAATTTTATTTCTCACGGGCGGACTTGAGGAGCGTATGAACGGCTCATGCGCGGGCGGCACCGGCGCATTTATCGACCAGATGACCAATCTTTTGCATCTGGATATCACGGAGCTTGACCGCCTAAGCTTTGCGGCGAATAAAATTTACCCAATCGCCTCACGCTGCGGCGTATTCGCCAAAAGCGACATTCAGCCGCTCTTAAATCAGGGCGTACGTAAGGAGGATATCAGCGCCAGTATCTACGCCGCGGTCGTCGAGCAGACGATCTCGGGGCTTGCGCAAGGTCGCGAGGTTAAGGGCAATATCCTATTCTTGGGCGGTCCGTTGTTTTTCCTAAAAGGCCTTCAGGCGCGCTTTAAAGAGGTGCTAAAGCTTACCGACGAAACCGCGACCTTCCCGGACATCGCGCCTTATTTCGTGGCCTACGGCAGCGCGCTGTATGCAAAAGATACGGGCGAGATGTTAAATTTAGATGAGACGATCGCGCTTTTAAAAAAGGAGCCCGACAGAACCGCGCTGGAAGCCGAGCCGCCGCTTTTCAAAGACAGAGCGGAATTTGACGAGTTCATCGCCCGCCATGCCCGCGCGAGCGTGCCTAAAGTGGATATCCACACCTACAGCGGAGACGCGTATTTGGGCGTGGATTGCGGCAGTACCACGATCAAAGTCGTGTTGATGGGTGCAAACTACGAGCTATTGTATAAATTTTATTCCTCCAATAAAGGCGATCCCGTCGATATCCTGCTGCCGCGTCTTAAGGAGCTATACGATCTTTGCGAAGGTCGCATTAAAATCAAAGGTAGCGGCGTTACCGGCTACGGCGAGGATCTCATTAAAACCGCCTTTCGCTTCGATTACGGTATCGTCGAGACGATCGCGCATTATAGCGCCGCACGCCACTTCAATCCAAAGGTCGATTTCATCATAGACATTGGCGGTCAGGACATCAAGTGCTTCTCCATTAAAGACAGCAATATTGATTCTATTGTGTTAAACGAGGCGTGCAGCTCGGGCTGCGGCTCGTTTTTGCAAACCTTTTCAAATTCTTTGGGCTACGACATTAAAGATTTTGCAAACCTAGCCCTTTTTGCAACCCATCCCGCTAAGCTTGGTAGCCGCTGCACGGTCTTCATGAACTCTTCGGTTAAGCAAGCTCAAAAAGACGGCGCTACGATCGAGGATATCAGCGCTGGACTTGCTATTAGCGTCATCAAAAATGCGATCTATAAGGTCATCCGCGTGCGAAACGCCGACGATTTGGGTCAAAACATCGTAGTGCAGGGCGGGACATTTTTAAACAATGCCGTGCTGCGTGCCTTCGAAAAAGAGCTCGACAAGGACGTGATCCGTCTAGATATCAGCGAGCTTATGGGCGCATACGGCGCAGCGCTTTTTGCCAAAAATAATGCAAACGAGCGCACCGATATGATCAGTCGTGCAGAGCTTGAAAATTTCACTCATCGCAGCGAATTTAGCGTCTGCAAGCTCTGTACGAACAAATGCCCGCTTACGATCAGCTACTTCGGCGATACTAAATTTGTCTCGGGTAATAAATGCGAGCGCGGCGCGGGCAAGGAGATCCGCCACGATATCACGAATTTGTTTGAGTTTAAAAACGAGCTTTTGCGAAAATATCGTAAGCCGCCGAAGCAAGACGCACCGCGAGTCGGAATTCCGTTTGTTTTGAATATGTTTGAGATGATTCCGTTTTGGAGTGCGTTTTTTGAAAATTTAGGCATGAGCGTCGTGCTGTCGCAAAAGCCGCGAAAAGAGACGCTGTTTTTAGCAAGCCAAAGCATCCCGAGCGATACCGTCTGCTACCCGGCTAAAAGCGTGCACGGCCACATCTACGATCTGCTAAATAAGAGCGTCGATTTTATTTTCTATCCGTGTATGAGCTACAGCCTGGATGAAAATATCAGCGAGAACTGCTACAACTGCCCCGTAGTCGCATACTATCCCGAACTGATACGCGCGAACGTAGGTGCGCTGGAGGAGAAAAAATTTCTCTATCCGCACGTGGATCTTAATATGCAAGATTCGTTTTGCAAAACGATGCAGGCTGAGCTTGCGGACGCCGGGTATAAATTTCATTCTGACGCCGTGAAAAACGCCGTCTTGCAAGGCCTTAAGGAGCTGCAAAACTATAAAAATACCGTTTTAATAAAAGGCGAGGAGACCCTAAAAGAGATACAAAGTAGCGGTGCCAGCGCCATTGTGCTAGCGGGTCGCCCGTATCATATTGATAAGACGATCAACCACGGCATTGATCGCTATCTAAATTCCTTGGGCTTTATAGTGCTTAGCGAGGACGCGCTGCCGCTTAGCAGGGTGCAGACGAAAAGCCTTAATCAATGGACCTACCACGCCAGGCTTTATAGCGCGGCGCGGTTCATCTGTAAATACCCGCGCATGCAGCTGGTGCAGCTAGTTAGCTTCGGTTGCGGGATCGACGCGATCACGGGCGACGAGGTGCGCGACATACTGCGTCAAAACGGTAAAATTTACACTCAACTTAAAATCGACGAGGTTACGAACCTAGGTGCGGTCAAGATCCGCCTGCGTAGCCTAAAAGCGACTATGATAGAGCGCGAAAGGCAAGGCGCGCAACAAGAAGCAAGAAAGGATGCACGCTAATGTTTGCCAAATTTACAAAAGATATGAAAGCGACCCACACGATATTGATCCCCACGATGATCGATCCGCATTTTCGCTTTATGCAAGGCGTGCTGCGCGACGAGGGCTATAAGAGCGTCTTGCTCGGCGAAAATCGTCAAAATATCGTCGAGGAGGGGCTTCGCAGCGTGCATAACGACATGTGCTACCCCGCGCTGCTCGTCATCGGGCAGTTTATCGATGCGCTAAAAAGCGGCGAGTTTGATACGCACAAGGTGGCGCTTCTCATCAGCCAAACGGGCGGCGGCTGCAGAGCGAGCAACTACATAAATTTGCTTCGCAAAGCGCTTGAGGACAGCGGCTTTAGTTATGTCCCTGCGATCTCGTTAAATTTCGGCTCGCTAGATGAGAATGAATTTAGCCTCGGCAAAAAATCGCTTCTAAAGCTCTTCGCCGCGATATTTTACGGCGATTTGATGATGGGGTTGTATAATCAGTGCAAGCCCTACGAAAAGATCAAAAACCAAACGAATGAAATTTACGAACTCTGCGCCGAGCGGATCAAAAATTTGACCGATCAAAGATCGTTCTTCAATCTCAAAAAAAATTTCAAATTTATCCTCTCGCAGTTCGCTAAAATCGAGCGCGACGATAAGCCGCGAGTGAAAGTAGGCATCGTGGGCGAAATTTATCTCAAATACTCGCCCATCGGCAACAACGGCCTAAACGCCTACCTCATTCGCGAAAATGCCGAGCCCGTAAATACGGGGCTGATGGACTTCGTACTTACCTGCATCTACGATGCGGTCTACGACAAGCAGCTCTACGGCAAGGGCGGCGTGGCGTATTACGGCTCGCTTGCGGTCGCTAAGGTAGTGGAATTTTTCCAGCGCATGATGATTAAGCAGATGAAGCGTTTTGGCTTTCGCGCGCCGAGTCCATTTAGCGAGGTTCGTGCCGCCGCTGACGGCTACATCGGTCACGGCGTGAAGATGGGCGAGGGCTGGCTGCTGACGGCTGAGATGGTCGAGTTCATGCGCCACGGCATACAAAACGTCGTGTGCGCGCAGCCCTTCGGCTGCCTGCCAAACCACATCATCGCGCGCGGAATGATCCGAAAGATCAAACAAAACTACCCGCAAGCAAACATCGCCGCTATCGACTACGACCCGGGCGCAAGCGCGGTAAATCAAGAAAACCGTATAAAGCTGATGCTTGCTAACGCAAATCGAAAGTAGCGTGCCGCATATCAAAAATGGCTTTGGAATTTTAGATTCTAAAGCCTATCGTAAAATTTTAAAATTTAAAAGCAAGCTCGCGATGATGGTTAAATTTTGACGCACAAATGGCTCGCTTCCTTTCGCGAAATTTTCTCGAGATTTTAAAATTTTAAATCTCGATAGTGCTCTTGTGCTTCTTTTACCTCTTCCGCGCGTTCTGGCTTTAATTCTTGCGAAATTTCATCGGAATTTTATGGAAGTCCGCGTGAAATTCTACGCGTCGCCGCCATAAAATTCTATCACATAATTCCATTCCGCCGCGCCGTAAAATTCCACTTTCGTTAAGGCAAAATTTAATACAATCCGTCTTTAAATTTTACAAAGGAAGTTTATGAAATTTTGGATTTGCGGCGCGGTTTTGGCACTATGCTGTGGAGTTTTTAGCGGATGTGCGAGTAAGAATTTGCCAGGCTACATGCAGGGGCGCGAGCACATTGTCGCGATGAGTGCGGAATCCGGCGGGCAGCTGCGTATGAGCGGCGAGATTTACGATTATGTATTTGATGCGAATCTCAGCGCCGTGCGCGCCAAGGTCGCGAGTCTGGCGTCGCTAAATAAAAATGCGATAAGGCGCAACGTAAGCATGCTCACGATCGACAGATATAACGAGGGCAGCGATGCTGCGTATATTCAGCATGAAATCGAGCTTGTAAAATACGATCTGCCGCTATCCGTGCAGGCTAAGCTGATGGACGACCCAGAGCAGCTGGAGCCCGCGTATAGTTCTACGTTTCGCTACTCTTATCTGATCGAAGGCAAATATTTTAAGCGCCTAAAAGATCACGACGAGCTGCGCAGATCGCACCGCCTAAGCGTACCGATCGAATACCCCGCGCGTATAGCGGTCGATAGCGGGATCAAAAGCGAGCGCGATGCGAAAATGGATACCGACATGCAAGGGCTCATCGTGATGCCGCTAATGATGCCAGTGCTGCTTTTAGGCAGTATCCTAGGCGGCTGAAATCAGCTGAATCACGGAAGTGAAATTTTATTGATTTAAATTCTAAGGTAGTGGCGGACAGAGAGGGATTTGAACCCTCGAGCCCCGGTTAGAAGCTGCACCCTTAGCAGGGGTGTGGTTTCGGCCACTCACCCATCTGTCCACAAAAAGAAATCGCATTATACATAACTAATCTAATAATGGGCTTAAATTAGCTCAGCTCGCAGAATTTATCACCGCGCGGATATTTGAGCTGGCGGCACAAAGAGATATAATGAGTCAAAACACTCGGCGTAGATAATTTATACTTGCTTACATAGCTTCTGCGAAACTTAAAACTTACGCGAGCTTTTAAAGTATGTGCGAGCAGAAATTTTGCGTCCATGCGTTATTCTGCGGCAAAATTTTAAAATTTTAAATTCAGCCGGGCGCGAATTTTAAAATCCGGCTTACAAGCAAAATTTCAAAATCCCGTGTAAGCGCAAAATTTTAGGATTTAGGGTTTTACGATCTGCGTAATTCTTAAATTTTAAGCATATTTAAGCTTTAAAATTTCGAAAATTTCAAAGCTTAAAAATTTCAATAATTTTGGTTGTGAGGATTTTAAAATTTGGAATTTTTTAAAATTCCAAATTTTAAGATTGATGACACTCTAAGATCTCGCAAATATAAAAATCTTTAAAATTCTAAGAATTCCAAAGGTTAGAAATTTTAAAATTTTAATATCAATCAGATTCTAAAATCCCGTTAGCTAAAGCGTTTTAAATTCCAAGAATTCCAAACGTGCGCGATTTATTCGCCTAGAGCTTTGTCGATAAGCTTGACGTCTTCGCTTGCGCTGCCGTCGATGACTAGGGCTTGATCGCCGCCACTTACCGCACTTTTTCCGTTAAATTTCGCGCCCACTTCGATGCCGAAGCTTTGCGATAGCACGTCGCCTACGAGTACGCCGCCGCCTAGCAGCTCGACGAGCTCAGCTTCGATATTGCCGAAAAATTTGCCGCTGATTACGATATGCTTGGCCCTGATCGAGCCGCGCGCGGTACCATTTTTACCGATGACGACAGTATTATCGGAGATCACGTCGCCTTCGACATTGCCATCGATATGCAAAATGCACGACAGGTGCAGCTCTCCTTTGATGAGCGTGCCTGACGAGATTATTGTTGTTTGAGCGGTGTTTGCATCGCCTTTATTAAAGATTGCCATGGGACATCTTCCTCCTTAGTAAAAATTTCTTTGTAATTTTTTTCGTTCCAGTTGATGAAATTTAGCGGATCTAACGGCAGCTGCAAAAACCTAATCTCGTAGTGCAGATGAGGTCCGGTGCTAAGCCCGGTGTTGCCGCTAAAAGCGATAAGATCGCCTTTGTTTACAAACTCGCCTACTTTGCGAGTTAAATTTGAATCCAAATGCGCATATCGTGTCGTAAAGCCGTAGTTGTGGCGAATCTCGACTAGATTGCCATAGCCAGTAGCACCCGCGCCGCTGTATTGGATGATACCGTCTGCAGGCGCGTAGATAGGCGTTTTAGGCGGCGTACGTAGATCAACGCCCGGGTGAAACTGCTTGCGCTTTAAGATAGGATGGTTGCGCCAGCCGAATTTCTCGCTGAGCTGATAAGTGCGCATTACCCTGCCGTTTGGGATCTGCATAAAAATTTCTTTTATCAGCGCGTCGGAGAATTTTTCGTTGATGATCTTTTGCGCGCGCTCTTTGATCTCTTGTTCGGAAGTAGGTTTGATGTGAGATAGGCGGTCGATCGCGCGCTCATCCTCCTCAGGATCAAGCCCAAACTGATGCTCCAAATCCGAAATTTTACCCTCGATGGCTTCAAATTCCATCTGACTTGCCGCGATACCGTCGCGAAGTTTTTGATTTAGCTCGTTAAGCTCGGTTTTGGTTCGCGAAAGGCTATCGATTTTAGAGCCCAGATACCTGATATATAGCGCACCCGTGACGAAAACGGTAAAAACAAATAGCACCAAATATAACGCGATCTTTTTGATGATTTGCGAAAGCAAAAAATTCCTAGAGCCGTTAAGGTCGGTTATAGTTATCATAAATTTGTTTTTCATAATGCGGCATTATAATGCAGCATAGCTGAAATTTCAAAAAAATTGTAGATAAATTTAAAAGCCATTTAATTTCAAAATTTCACTAAAAGATAAAATTTATTACTTAGTATAATTATAATTTAAGAAAATCTTGCTATAATTACAGCAATTTTAAATAAAGGAGACACAATGTCAAAAACAGTAAAACAACTAAACAAACTTCAGGCGGACGCTCATGCGTTCTTTGTTGCATTCCACGATTATCACTGGAATGTTAAGGGCTTACAATTCGCGCAGGTTCACGCTTACACCGAGAAAGCATACGACGAGATGGGCGAGCTCTTTGATGATATGGCTGAGCGCGCGCTTCAAATAGGCGGTAAGGCTGTAACTAAAGCTAAGGACCTAATTGAGCTTTCAAAAGACGCTCCGATTAGCGTAAAAGACAGCTATAGCGTATCTGAGGTACTTGAGGATGTTAAAAAAGCCTACGAGTATTTGGTAAAAGAATTTAAAAAGCTTCAAGAGATTGCTGAGGAGGAGGGCGACGATACGACTTCAAATATCGCGCAGGATCACTATGGCGATTATGAAAAACGCCTATGGATGCTAAGCTCAATGCTAAGCAAATAATCCTCGCAAATCCTTTCAAAATTATTAGGGGCACATGCCCCTAAAATCTATTAAAGTTAATATTGAAATT
>NZ_CALKTC010000019.1 GCF_937996225.1 uncultured Campylobacter sp.
CTCGCCCTGCACCCGGCGTTTTTTTATCTTTATTATTCGCTGCTTTTCATCGACGTCGCGCCAAACGCCCTCTCGCGGCACAAATTCGAGCTTTATTTGCTGGACTACGGCGGATATAAATTTAAAGCCGCCGCATTATGCTTTTACCTGCTATGTTTGGTGCCTATTTTCGGGCTTTTTTTGCAGGTTTTTTTCGTTATTTATTTTTCGCATTTTTTCTTTTTACGCGAGACTTCGCGCTTGACGTAAATCATTTCAAATCGGCGAAAAACTAAATAAAATACGCCCGAATTTTTTACGAAGGAAGCCAAATGAGAACTGAAAATATCGTAGTTTGCAACGTCTGCGGACAAAAAAGTACGGAAAACGAAAACGCCGTGTTCGTCCGCGCTCACAAAAACGGCGAAGAGGTCGATATCTGTACGGCATGCATCCCTAGCGTCATCCACGGCTCAGGCATGGTCGTAAAAAGCAACTCCGAGATCGAAGAAGAGCTTCAAGACGCTGCAAACTAGCTGCTAGCACGACTTACCGCGGCGCGTTTTAATTTGTTTATTAATCTGCGCGCCGCAAAATTCCAAAATTCCAAAATTCCGTCTGCGAGGTTTTCCGCTAAAATACTGTACAGCAAAATTCCGCGCTTAAAATTATAAAATTTTATGCAGTAAATTCTGCGCACTAAGCTTATCCCACATAAAAATTTTCGCGTTATAAGCTTGATACTAAAATTCCTTGAGCTAAAACTAAAGTCTGAGAAATTTTAAAATCCATGCAGCCGCTTGATCTCTGCGCTGATCGGCTTTTTTTGGCCTGATTTGGTCACGCTTACGTAGGTTGCGATCGCGCTGGTTACGTGCAGACACTCGCGAAATCCATCCTCACCAAGCCGCAACGCTGCGACCTCAATCTGCACGCGGATAGAGGTATTTCCTACGCTTAATACTTTTGCGTAGCAGCTGATGACATCGCCGATAAATACGGGCTGCTTGAAAGTTACCTCCTGCATCGAGATCGTCACGACCCGCTCGGGCGCTATCTCGCGCGCCGCCGTCGCGCCCGCTAAATCGATCTGCGCTAGTATCCAGCCGCCGAAAATATTGCCCGAGCTATTCGTATCCTTAGGCAGCGCTACGACCTTTATGCGCGGCTCGCCGAAATCGTCTAAGTTTAAATCGCTCATTTTTACTCCTTAAATTTAAAAATCTCGCATTTTAACCGCGCAAATTTAACACTTTTTCGATACAATCGGCAAAAATCTATGCCGAAATTTTAAAATTTTAAGCGGGCGTGAGGATAAAATTTAGCTCGCGAAGCAGACACATTCCACTCGTAAAAAGACGATAAAAACGGCAAAAAGGATACGCGATGAACGATTTTGCAAAACTTAGCGAGATGGCAGCCGCCGCCAAAGCGCGACTAAACGCCCTCTACGACGAGCCGCACGCCGAGCTGATCGCGCGCGGGCTGGAGATCTGCGGCTTTGAGTCTGGCGATACTGCGCGTATCGCCGTACTGCGCCGCATCGTGGATCTCAAAGAGGATCCGCTACTGCAAGAATTTCGCCGCTTGGGCTACGATGAGGCGCGCCAGCGTGAGCTAAAGAGCAAAATGTATGATTTCACGCGCGAAATACATGAGGGCATGCACGAAGCGCTCATCGCCGAGGCGGGCGCGCAGGGGATTTTGCAGCCCTTTTATCTGGAGCTTTTAAAGGGCGTGCACCGCATCGGGCTCGTGCTAAGCGATATGCAAAAAAGCTGGCAAGCCCTAATCATCGAAGGCACGAACAAGCGCTGGGAAAAGGAATTTAGCTCGCTTGCGCAGGCGAAGGAATTTTTACTGCAAGAGGAGCTGTTTATGCGCACGCCTCACGGCGAGATCTGCGAGCGCTGCTACGGCGCGATAGTGCAGCGCGATGGCGAATCCCAAATGGTGCCCTACGCCGTGGCATTTGCGGATGAGACGGCGAAGCTGCAGAGCGAATTTAGCGATCTTTTGGAGCGCCTTGTGACGCTTGCCGAAGATGAGAGCGAGCTAGCCTACATCGCGTATCTAAGCAAGCTCAAACAGGCCTTTTGCGAAAAGGACGCTAGTGCCGTGATCGGCGCGTGGCGGGATGCGGAGATCGCGTGGATGGATATAAAAACGCCGCTTCAGATCGGTCATCCGCTTGAGTACTACGAGGATGCCTACACGCACGCAGTCGCGCTGGAATGGGACGTCAGGCTTGCAGGCGCGTATGAGTTTAGCGCGGAGGAATTTAAAGCGCGCGTAAGCGAGAGCTTTGAGCGCGCGTATGAAAAAATAGACGCGAACAACGCCGTCATGCACTCGCTCGTGCTCTCAAACATCGCCAAAACCCAGCTTTACGTCTGCGCGCCGCTGATCTACTACGGCGCCGATCTGAACGGACTCTTTTCGGCTCAGGTCGTACCCAACGACGAGTTTGTAAGCACCAACTGCGGCAAGAAAATTTTCGCCTTCGTAAATTTCGTCTATGAAAGCGCCAAGGCTAGACCTTTTATGCGGCTAAGCGGCGAAATTTTTGAGCCTCACTATCTAAATTTCGGACGTGAAATTTTATTTAAAAAGCCGCAAATTTGGCGCCGCGTCTACGAAATATCGACGATCGGACATGAATTCGGGCACATATTTTTTATCGACGCGGACACCGAGGCGCGCATGAACCGCTCGGGGCTTTTCAAGCTCATCGAGGAGTACAAGGCGACCACTGGCGGGCTCGTGAGCTTCTTTTTCCACGAGGAGGCGGAGTTTTGCCTGCCGGTGCTAGATGAGCTGATCCGCCGCGCCGTGGGGCTCATCGCGTGGCAGCGGGTGGAGGAGCTCAAGCCCTACTACTGCGAGGCTCTGATACATCTGAGCTTGCTTTTCGCATCGGGCGTTTTGAAATTTGAGCGCGGGCGTCTGGCAGTTAAATTTGACCGCGCAGGCTATGAGAGCTTCAAAGCCGCGTGCTTGCAAAACTACGAGGAGCTGGCGCGGCTTTATTGCGACAAAAAGGACGCGGCGGAATTTTTGTCGCGCTTTGCAGAGCTTAGCGGCGGCGTGTATCTGCCGCGCGAGACGCAGGTACGGGAGTTTGTGGAGTTTTACTACTCGCGCTACGAAGCGATCGGCAACGAAACGGATCCTAGCAATGAACGAGTAAAGTGGCTTTAAAATTTCAGCTCTGAACCGCGCCTTAAAATAATGGAAAGTGGGCGGGGTTACGTCAAATTTCAAAACCCTATGCCGTAAAATTATAAATTGAGCGATAGAATTTAGCATCTGGAAATTCTAAAATTCTATTCGCAAACTACGCACGCGAAGTTCTTTCGGAATTATAGAATTCCGCGGAATTTTAAGGGGAAAGCATGAGATATTTTAAAAATTTACTCTCCGATTTGCGAAACGGCAGGCTCGCGCTGCACCCGATTTTACTCGCGGCGACGTTTTGCATAGTGAAAATTTCGTGGCCTTTTCTAATAGGGTCTACAGGTGGTGATGGCTCGGGTTGGACAATATTTGGCTATCTCATATTTATGGATTTTACGCAATGCACATGTTTCATAGCGTTAGGCGCACATATTGTCTATGTGGCGGGGCGCGGCGGCAAAAATAAACAAAGTAGTAGCGGTGAAAACAGCGACTATGAAGGCTTTATACAACCCCGCGGGCTGCAATATTTAGCCGTGCTGCGCGCTATCTTATGCGCCCTGTGTATCATCGCGTGCGCGGCGGGCTATCTTAGCGCGGATATAAATCACCAGAAATTAGGCGTTCTGAATTGGTTTTTCCCGACTGCGTTATTAAGCGCTTTCATATATTTGATTGCGATCTGGGTTGTTACGACCGACTCTGAAATAGTAGCTTGGGGTGCCGTCTTTGGGACAAGCTATGTAGTCGCTTGCTATGCGGTTTGCAAATGTTTTTTTTGGTATGGTGGATATGTATTTTGGAAAGGGTTGGAGATAATCTTTCCCCTAATTTGGGCGTTTCATTTCAAGCGCACCTACAAAAAGCTCCTAGCAGAGGAGATGCGCGAGGCGTAACGGCAAGCTGAATGCAGAATTTTAGCCAAAATTTTGCCGCCAGCCGCAGTTTAAAATTAGCGCGAGCGTAGCTCGCCCTTTGAGCGTGCCAGGGGTTGGGGGATTTTAAGGGGGAAGGGGAGCGCCTCGCAAGTAGCGCCCCTTCCCCCTTAAGAGAAAACGCTGCCACGCCCCAAATTCTAGAGGCAAATTCTACATAGAGAAATTTTAAATTTATTACAAAATAAAATTCCGTTTAAATTTTAGCCCGCGATATGTTTCTCTTGGGGCGGGAAGGGGGCTTAAATTGCGAGGTCGCACTTCTCGCGGGCGCCGCCTCCGCAGCACCGCATTGCTCTGCTCGCCCACAAGCCCCACCCATCCCCCGACGACGCTTTAAGCGGTGCAGGCTATGCCTGAGTTTTAGTCTAATGAAACAAACATACTTAAAATTCCTCATGTAGTAATCCAGGTCATATTAAATTTTAACGCGGACGGAGTCGCCCCCCCTGAGCATGCCAGAGGTTAGGAATTTAAGGGGGCTCCTTGTAAAACGAGCGTAGCGACGCAAGGCTTAGTCTGCGGCATTTCTTGCGAGCGCAGCGAAGCAGAGTAAGTAGTGCCACCTAAGAGAAAACGCTGCCATGACTAAATTTCAGAGGCAGAATTCTAGAATTTTAAATTTATATAACGAATTTTACGAGCCTTAAATTTAAAAGCAAAGCTCTAAATTTCAACATCCATATCCACGGGCTCGATCTGCAGCCCGCGCAGATCCGCGAGCTGCTGCACCGCAGAGTCCGTCTCGGCGTTTTTTGGGAGGACGATGTGAAAGCCGCGATCAAACGCCAAGAAAAAATTCTCCCCGCCCGCAGCGATTCGATTTAGTGAGCGCGCGGCAAATTTCTCGCTTGCGCGCGGCTCGCCCTTCGAAAATGAAATTTCATCCTCGCCCGCGATAAATTCCATCTCTATGCCCGAGTCTTGCGCGAGCTTGGTGGCAGAGAGATGTTTTCTTAGCATGCGGCGGTAAAATTTCGGATAAAAAATAAGCCACGCCGCACCCAAAATAACCGACGCCACGCTCGCAATCGGCGCCGTTTTTAAAAGCCCGTCGATGATGATGCCAACGAGCAAAAACTCGAATGGTATGGCGTAGGTGCTGACTAGGCGCTGCTTGCGCGCCTTTTTGCTGTAAAGCAGCATAAATTTATTGAGGTTATCGACGTCGCGATTTGTGATTTGCACTTTCATATTTTTCCTTTAATTTTTGCGTAATTGTAGCGAAGCCGCCTTAAATTTGCGTCTATTAACTTCCGTGAGATAAAATCCCGTTTTTAAAGGAGATAGCTTGAAATCTTTATTAAAAATCAACGGATTTTTGCCGTTTTTGGCGATTATGTTTATCAACGCAAGCGTTGATCTGGGCCATAAGATCACGATCCAAAACGTCCTTGTTAAAAGCGCCGATTCGGGCGCTCTCATCGCCCTTACATCGCTTGTAAATTTGCTAATTTTGCTGCCTTACGTATTTCTTTTTAGCGCCAGCGGCTATCTCAACGACAAATTCTCGCGCACTCGCATCACGCGGATCTGCGCAAAACTCGGCGTCGCGCTTACCGCGCTCATTACGCTAGGTTATCTGTGCGGATGGTTTTATTTCGCGTTTTTTATGACGATCCTGCTTGCGGCGCAAAGCGCGATCTACTCGCCCGCCAAATACGGCCTGATTAAAAAGATCGTCGGCGCGAAAAATTTAGGCGCGGCAAACGGCCTCGTGCAGGCTCTTACCATCATCGCAATTCTACTTTCATCGCTTGCGTTTTCGGTGATTTTCGAGCTGTTTGCGACGCGCAGCAGCGACGCGGGCGAGCTGATGAGCTCGGTTTGGTTCATCGGCGTACTTTTGGTCGCGGGCTCCGTGCTTGAAACATACTACTCGTATAAAATTCCATTCTTCGACGCCGCACAGCCGCAGGCGGAATTTAATAAAGACGACTATCTTAAGCTTCGCTATCTAAGGCAAAATTTAAATTTTGTGCTAAAAGACAAAAACGTCCTGCTCTGTACGCTGGGACTTTCGATGTTTTGGGCAGTCTCACAGCTCGTGATCGCGACCTTCCCAGCTCACTACAAGAGCCTTAGCGGCAGCGATAACGTAATGGTGATCCAGGTGATCTTAGCTCTTAGCGCGATCGGAATCGCGCTAGGCTCGATCTTTGCGGGCAGCTACTGCAAAAAACATATCGAGCTCGGTATCGTGCCGTTTGGCGCATTCGGTCTGGCGCTCGCGCTAATGGTGCTAGCCAACGCGCACTCGGTATTTTGGCTCGGTACGGCGTCGTTTTTCTTCGGATTTAGCGGCGGAATTTTCATCGTGCCGCTCAACGCTGTCATTCAGTTTTTCACCGCCGATGAGCGCATGGGACGGGTGCTCGCGGGCTCAAATTTTATCCAAAATATCTTTATGGTGCTGTTTTTGCTCATCGCCATCATCTTGGTGCATTTTGCGGTCGCCAGCGGCGAAATTTTCGTTATGGCGGCGCTATGCGTACTTATCTGCGGGATCTTCGGCGCAAAATATCTGCCGCAGCTTTTCGTTAGAATTTTACTCATTCCGTTTATGAAATTTGGCTACCAAGTCCACGTAGACGGCATCGAAAACATCCCGCAAAAAGGCGGCGTACTGCTTTTGGGCAACCATATCAGCTGGATCGATTGGGCGGTAGTGCAGCTTGCCTGCCCACGCGGGGTGCGCTTCGTGATGCATCGCAGCTACTACGATCTGTGGTATTTGAAGTGGTTTTTTAAAATTTTCCGCGTCATTCCAATCGGAGCGGGCGTTAGCAAAAGCGCGATCGAAAGCATCCGCGAGGCGCTAAATGCTGGTGAAGTAGTGGGGCTCTTCCCAGAAGGCCACATCAGCTACAACGGCCGCATAGACGAGTTTCAGGGCGGATTTGAGCTAGCCGCGCACGATACGAACTCCGTAATCGTGCCTTTTTACATCAGAGGGCTTTGGGGATCGACGTTTTCGCGCGCCAGCGAGCATTATAAAAGAACGATCTCGCAAAGCGGCAAAAATGCACTTCGCGTAAGCTTCGGCGCGCCGATCGAGGCAAATTCCAAGGCGCACGAGGTAAAGCGCGCGGTAACGGAGCTGTCGTTTTTCAGCTGGGGCAAATACCTCGCAAGCCTAAAGCCGCTTGCCTACAACTGGCTAAATCAAGCCAAAAGATCGCCTTTTAAGCGCGTAGCGGTCGATAGCACGGGAGTGAGCTTCACAAATTTAGCGATGATGAGCGCCGTTTTGATACTTCGCAAAAGGCTAAAGAGCCGCATAGATAGCGAGGAAAACGTAGGTATCGTTTTGCCTAGCTCGGTCATCGCAAGCGCCGTAAATTTAACGCTTTTTGCGATGGGCAAAACGAGCGTAAATTTAAACTACACGCTAAGCGAGGAGAATTTAATATATTGCGCGGATAAGGCAAATATCCGCACGATCATCAGCTCGCGCAAATTCGTAGAAAAGCTCAAATCAAAGGGCTTTGAGCTAGAAAGCTCGATCGGCGATCGACTCGTGTATCTTGAAGATCTAAGCGAGGGCGCCTCTAAAAATGAGCGCATAGCCTGCGCGCTAAAATCGCTGCTGATGCCTAAAATTTTATTTCGCGCGCTGTATTTTAAGCCGCACGCGATAGAGGACGTAGCGACCATTTTATTTAGCAGCGGCAGCGAAGGAAAGCCCAAAGGCGTGGTTCTGACGCACAAAAATATAATGGCGAACGTCAAGCAGATCTCCGAGCTCATAAACGCCACCGAGCATGATGCGATCTTGGCGTCACTACCGATCTTTCATTGCTTCGGGCTTACCGTAACGACGCTCTTTCCGCTAAACGACGGAATTTTAAGCATCCATGTGCCCGATCCTACAGACGCCTTTAGCGTAGGCAAGATGAGCGCAAAATACGGCGCTACGATAATGTTCGGCACTTCGACGTTTTTTAGGCTCTACACCAAAAACAAAAGACTCAATCCGCTTATGCTAGCAAGCATCCGTCTGGCGATTGCTGGCGCGGAGAAACTAAACGAAAACGTCCGAAAGGAATTTAAGATAAAATTCGGCATCGAAATTTACGAGGGCTACGGCACGACCGAGACTGCGCCGGTGGTGAGCGTAAATACGCCGAATGTCCTCGAACCCGACTTTTTCAAAGAGCTTCACTTCAACCGCGAAAAGAGCGTCGGCTTGCCGCTTGCGGGCACGGTCATAAAGATCACCGATCCCGCCTCGCTTCAGCCGCTATCAAACGGGCAGGAGGGGCTTATCTTAATCGGCGGGCATCAGGTTATGAAGGAATACTACGATGAGCCGGCAAAAACCGCCGAAGCGATCGCACAAATAAACGATGTGCGCTACTACAAAAGCGGCGACATCGGCTATATCGACGACGACGGGTTTTTATTTATCACCGACCGCCTCTCGCGCTTTGCTAAAATCGGCGGCGAGATGATCAGCCTGGGCGCGGTAGAAAGCGCCGTGGGCGAAATTTTGGGCGAGAGCGCGATCTATTCGTGCGTGAATCTAAAAGACGAAAAAAAGGGCGAAAAGATCGCTCTGCTTTACGTGGGCGAGACGAGCGAGGATGAAATTTCGCGCCGCCTGAAGGACTCCGCGCTGGCGCCGATAATGCAGCCAAGCGTCGTGAAAAAGGTCGAGCAAATCCCGGTGCTCGGCAGCGGCAAAGTAAATCTCAAAGCGGTAAAGGATCTGGCGATAGAGCTGGGGCTGTAAATTTTAAGCCTTAAAATTTGCGCCCTAAATTTTAAATTTACGCTTTGCCGCGCTATTTGCGCGAAGTAGCGTAAAGAGCAAAATTCCTCTTTTAAATTTATGCTTTGTCGCCGCCGCACGGCTTTGCGGCTTTAGCTCCTAGCGGCGGGCGATCTCGCGGGTTATGCTGCGGTTTATTTAAAGAATGACAGCTGCACGCGGCTGCGGCGCCAAATTTATGCTAAATTTTACGGACAAACGGCAGCCGCTCGATGCGTGGATAGATAAAATTTTACATTAAACGGCGAGCGAAATTTCACGGCGGAGCTGCGGAGAGAATTTTAACGGCGTGTGAGTGGAAAGAAATTTCAATGGCGTATGTGCGGAGAGAAATTTTAGCAACGATGCCTCTCGCTTCGCTTTTTATAAAATTTGCAAATTTTATTTCCCGAACATTCGCCGATTATTATGCCGACGAGGTTTATAAATCCGCTTGTGCTATGCAAACTCTCGGCTTCATTCTTCCGCCGTCACAGAGGCTAAATTTTTTCTAATCACGCTACGTGCGCCTCCAAGCAGGTCTATATTTACATGAGCGCAAAAGTATCGAGCAGCTCTAAATTTAAAAGATAAACTTCATTCTCGCAAATTAAAATTTTAAAATTTAAAAGCCGTTTAAATTTAACCGAAGTCGGCAGAGCTTAAATTTTAAAAAAAGATGAAAGTACCGCGGAGCGTGAGCTCCGCGGCAAATTTAAAGGAGGACTATTTAAAAGATGGAGCGATCTGCGCTACCCACGCTTCGATGCGGCTCTCGGTGAGGTCGCTTTGATTGTCATTGTCTAGCGCGAGACCTACGAATTTACCATCCACTACGGCCTTGCTCTCGTCGAATTCATATCCGTCGGTAGGCACTGCACCTACGATATTTGCACCCGCTTTTTTGAAGTTGTCATATAGCTCGCGCATTGCGTTGCAGTAGGCGTCGCTGTAGCTTGAGCTATCGCCCATGCCAAAAATCGCGACAGTCTTGCCCGCGACATCAAGGGCTGAGAAATCAAAGCCCGCCCAGTCGTCTTGTAGCTCGCCGTCGTTCCACGTGGAGCTGCCGATGATGAGCGCGGTGTATTTATTTAGATCTGCGGGCGCGATGTCCGCAACGTTTTTAAGCTCGTTTTCTATGCCTAGCTTTTCGGAGATCAGCTTCGCGGCGTCCTCAGTATTGCCCATCGAGCTTCCAAAAATAATTCCAACCATTTGATATCCTTTTAATAAATTTTGTCGGTAAGCTTGTATGGTACTAATTTCATAATGAAATTTCCCTTAAAGCATTCGCTTTTTATCTCGACGTGGCGGTTAAAATTTTCATTTTTTGGATAGACAAGATACAGGGCGTCGATGTTTGCTCCGTGACAAAGCTCTAGCGCTTTTTTTATATCATTATCATAAAGCGTATGATTTGAAACGAGCATCGATCTGAAATTTGCTATCACTCCGAGCGAAAATCCGTTTTTTCGCACGATGATGAGCTCGTTTTTAAGCTCAATCTCTGCGCCTGCATTTCGCAGCGCGATCTTTGAAAATACAAAATCGCTAAACGCCTCGCCGGCATTTAGCAGCAAGCCGCTACGCAAGCTCACGATCGCGCGAGTTAGCTTATAAGCGGGCTTGGCGGCAAATACAGGCAGCGGCATATCGCGCAGATAGGCAAAGATTATCGCATTATCCGCCGTACAGAATTTCACGGCGGGCTTGAAACGGTAAATTTTACGAGCCCCGCGCCCAAGCTCGGAGGCGATGAAATTTAAAAATGCCGCTCGAAACTGCGAAGCGCCTTTTAAATTTGCGGGCAGAATTCTATAATCCGCATTAACGTTAAAATTATATAGAGCTAGCATCGCTCGCGCTCGCGAAGCCGCATCATAATCCTGCAGTGCCTCTGGCACAATCTCGCGCCCGTTCGCATCAAAGCCAAAAATTTCGCCACCAAATAATTTTTTATTAAAAGTTTCGGCATTTAAAATTTCATCATCAATAAGCTCATTATCGCGCCGCAGATCCGTTTTTTGGCGTTTTTCGCGCGCCGCGATATCTCGTTTTGGCGCGGCAATATCTCGTAACAAAGCTGATTTCTCGTCCGAACGCTTAGCGCAGAAAAAATTCTTTTGTACTAAGTCAGTGTCGTAAAAAGCCCTTGCTGTAAAATTCCTATTTGCGCCGCCTTTTTGCGCACTCTTTGCAACGCACGGCTTAGAGGCATTACAATTAAGCGCACCCGATTCACCACTTGAAAACTTTTTAAATTTGCCGTTAAATTTCTTGCTTTCGGCGTGCGCAAGGCAAGTAGCGTTAAATTTACTAGAATTTAAAAGATCCTTGAAATTTAGCTCGCCAGCTTCATCGTCGTAAGCATTTGATTGCGACGTAGTGCGCGATTTTTTAACCGCTTGCCTGGGCTTGCCGTCACTACTTAAATTCCTTGGAATTTTAATCATCTTCGCAAGGTCTGCAACCGAATTCTTGATTTAAATTGAAAACCTTACAGTATTCGCAAAATACGCAGCTAACGCTTCTTTTAGCGCATACGAGCGGGATTTTGCGCTTTTTGACTTCGCCTTTGATCTTTTTCATCGTATTGTGGTTCAAAAAGCTCGTAAGCATCACGACGCACTCGGTATCTTGCGGGATCGGCTTACGATTTACGCGATTTTCGTTTCGTGCGTCCCAGTGCTCGATATTGCTCGCGCCAAGATCCTTTAAAACCGCCTTAATGGGCGTAATCTCATCTGCTCCTATAACTAAAACGTTCATTTCATCCCCTTCTATGATTGATAGTCGTTATTATAACAGAGAAAGATTAATTTTAACTGATAATATATATAAAAATTTGAAATTATAAGCTGGAATTTTACCGGCTCATATTTGATATTTATTCGCTTAAAGCTAGACTTACTGCCGCATCGATGTGGATCTGCGTAGTATCGAATAGCTGCGCGGCGGTATCTGCTTGAGATACGAGCAGCCCGATCTCCGTGCAGCCCAGTATCACGCCCTGCGCACCGCGAGCCCTAAGTCCTTCAATGATCTGTAAAAATTTCTTCTTGGAATGTGGTAAAATTTTACCAAAGCAAAGCTCATTAAAAATTACTTCGTTTAGCGCTTCCATTTCGTCCGCATTCGGCACGAGTACCTCTACGCCGCCATCTATTAGGCGCTGTTTGTAAAAATCCTGCGTCATCGTGTAAATCGTGCCGAGCAGCCCTACTTTTTGCACGCCACGTTTTCGCAGCTCACTTAACGTGGCGTCCGCGATATGCACGAAAGGCACGGATATAGCGGCTTTTATCGCCTCGTAGCACTTATGCATCGTATTGGTGCAAAGAAAAATATAATCCGCGCCGCCGCTTTGCAAAACTCGCGCGTGACGAGCTAAAATTTCGCCCGCCCTGCCCCACTCATTATCTCTTTGACACCGCTCGATCTCGTCAAAATTTAGACTACTTAGCAGAATTTCGCCGCTACTTAGCCCGCCTAGACGCTCGTTAATTTTGCGATTGATCCCATCATAATAGGTAATCGTAGATTCGTAACTCATGCCGCTGATTAGTCCGATTTTTTATATTTTATCAAATTTATTTTCTCAAAAAGTACAAAAGAAATCTGATTGTCATGCAATTGTTTCCAATCATTGCATACGTTTAACGCATTCGGGTCCTCCAATCTTAAAACTTCATAAGCAAATAGCCAAAATTCATCATTTAAAACTTTTAAATTTATTGACTCTTGAACTATAAATGACTTTGCTATATTTATATATTCTTGAAATTTGTCCTTATTATTTTTGAAATATTTTTTGTCATAAATATAACAAAGCAACATAAAAATACAATCCTCTTGATGTTTTGCTTCTTTTAATAAATTTTTTTGATTAAGCTTAAAATCGTATTTTAATGAGAAATATATAGCATAAGACATAGCCTCATAATTTTTTGTTTTAAGCCCCAATTGAAAAATATCATCGGAAATTTGTTTTATTTTTAGATACAAAAATTTACTATAAGGATCATCAGAAATTTGTTTTATTTTAAGACCTAAAGATTTACTATCAAAAATATTCTCTAATAAGAATATAAGATATGGGTATATTAAAGTTAAATGATGAACAATATTTATAAAATATTTTTTTGCATTTAGTGACATATCATATCCAAGCAAAATTTTAATAGTGTAATTTAAAATAGACGTATTATTTTTATTTTCTTTCATTAATTCTATTGCTGTATCTAAAAGCAAGGCAACAGTTTTATAATTAATTTTATCAGTCTTGCTGCCTTCATCAGAATAGGTCTCCAATTTAAATAGTTTTAGTTTTCTAGTCCAATCATTATCAAAAGAAATGGGTAATTGTATAATTTCTGTCTTTTTATGATTTAATGATAAATTAAATTTCTTTAACTCTTGCGACAAATCTATTAAAAACTGTTTTGCTTTTTCTTCCGTTTCAACATAGCAAGAATAGTCATCTATGTTTCTTATATACTGATATTTTTTTGATATTTCATTATCTACTGAAACAAGTATAATTTCTGAGATCAAATTTGAAGTATGTGGTCCTATTAATATACCCTGCGTCTCATTGTTATTAAGCCATCTTGTTCTTTTATCTATCTCGTTATACCACACGTCCTTTTTATTTTTATCTTTTTTTGCTTCTTGTTTTCCAATTAAAGCCCAGGGTATAGAATGTGTATAGATGCTAGAAAAGTAGTTAGAAATATCGGCTTTAATTAGATATTTTTTGCCTATGATAATATTTTGCTCTGGGTTTCCATCTTTTTTATGTGGCTTATAGTTCATTCTAAATAGTTCATTTGCTTCTTCATAATGAAAAGAATTCAGCTCAAATATATATTTTTTATTGTATATTTTTCTAATATGTATTCTACTTATTTTGTAATTATTATCTTTTGTTTTATCTCTAAAATATTTTTTGATATGATTCCAGTTATCTTTTAAAATTTGGCATTGTTTATAATAAGCAAATGGATTTGGTATGGCTAATAACCTAGGGACATTAATATTTCGCATGTTTTCATATTTAATGTATAAAAAATTCTTTTGTTTAAAATCGGGGTTATTACTTTTACAAAATTTAAAAAAACTTTCAGACGATAAAAAAGATGGTATTTTTTCAGCAAATAACCCATATCCTAACAAGCCTTCGAACAAACTATTATCAGATATTTCGTCTAAACATTCATGATAACTTTTTAGATTGTCTATGCACATACCATCAATATCCATCATTTTTTATTCCTTACTTAAATAATCATCCAAAAGCACGCGATAAGTAATTTAGCTATCATCATGCGATGGCTAAATTTTAGGTTTTAATAGCTTTAAGCTTGTTTACTTATTATAACCTCATCGCCGAAATCGGCATTCGCAAGCCGTTTGAGCTGACGGTAACGCCTCATCGCATCGGCTTTGTTCGCTTCGTAAAGCTCGCTTGCATGCTGTGGATCGATCTTTTTAAGCGCGTTGTAGCGCACTTCGTTTAGCAAAAATTCCTCATAAAGGCTCCAGTCCGGCTCTTTGGATGAAATTTTAAGCGGATTTTTGCCCTCCGCCGCGAGCCGCGGATCGAAGGTATAGGTCGGCCAATAGCCGCATTTGCTCGCAAGTTCGGCTTGATCGCCGGAGCTGCCCATGCCGCCTTTGATACCGTGCGCGATACACGGCGAATACGCGATGATGAGACTAGGTCCCGGGTAAGCCTCCGCCGCTATGATCGCTTTTAGCGTCGCGGCTTGGTTTGCGTTGGAATTTACCTGTGCGACGAAGATGTTGCCGTAGGTCATCGCGATCTGACCGAGGTCTTTTTTCTGCACCGCCTTACCGCCCGCGGTAAACTGCGCGATCGAGCCGCGACGGCTAGCTTTAGAGCTCTGTCCGCCGGTGTTTGAGTAAACCTCGGTATCTAGCACCAGCACGTTTACGTCCTCGCCGGTAGCTAGCACGTGATCGAGCCCGCCGTAGCCGATGTCGTAGGCCCAGCCGTCGCCGCCGATGATCCACTGCGATTTTTTGTTTAGATACTGCTTCAGCTCTAAAATTTCACGAACTCCGGGCGCGTCCAAATTTTGCTCCAGTAGCGGCACCAGCCTATCTCTGATCTGAGCGGATTTTAGCGTATCGTTTCTGTTTTCGATCCAGTCGTGATAAAGCGCCTTTAGCGCGTTTGGCACGCTTGAGAGCGAGCCTAGCATAAGATCCTCGATTTTATGGCGCAGCGTCTCGCTTGCGATCTTCATTCCCAGCCCAAACTCGGCGTTATCCTCAAAAAGTGAGTTCGCCCACGCGACGCCGCGGCCGTTATCGTCCTTGCGGTACGGCATCGAGGGCGCCGATCCGCCGTAGATTGAGCTACAGCCCGTGGCGTTGGCTACGATCATATGATCGCCGAAAAGTCGCGTGATCAGCGTGATATACGGAGTTTCGCCGCAGCCTGGGCATGCGCCGTGAAATTCAAAATACGGGCGGGCAAAGCCCACGCCCTTGACGCTTGATCTGTCCATCAAATCGTCTTTGTATCTTATGTGCTCGAATAAAAAGTCTGCACTCTCCTGCTCGCCCTTCGCGAGTTCTTCTTCAAGCGGAACCATGACGAGCGATTTTTCCTTACTCGGGCAGTTTTCGGCGCAAAGCGCGCAGCCCGTGCAATCTAGCGGGCTTACTTGGATCTTATATTTTAGCCCCTTCAGCTCCTTGCCCTTGGCTTCTAGCAGGTGATCTTTTAAATTTAAAGGCGCGGCAGCTTCGTCCTTTTCATCTAGCAAAAACGCTCTGATTACGGCGTGCGGGCAGACGAAGGCGCACTGGTTGCACTGGATGCAGTTTTGCTCGATCCATTTAGGCACCGTGACGCCCACGCCGCGCTTTTCAAATCGCGTCGTGCCCGCGTCAAACCCGCCGTCCTCGTGCCCTAAAAACGCCGAGACCGGCAAGCTATCGCCGCGCGCTGCGTTCATCGGTTTTACGATCTTTTCTATAAATTCGTCGCCTTTGTATTTGTCGTCCGCGCCCGCTGGGTCATCTTTTAAATTTGCCCACGCGGGATCGATCGCTACCTGCACTAAAGCGTCCGCTCCCCTATCGATCGCGTCGCAGTTCATCGCCACGACCGCCTCGCCCTTTTTGGCGTAGGTTTTCTTAGCGTATTCTTTCATATAGCTCTGCGCCTGCTCAAACGGGATGATGCCGCTAAGCTTGAAAAACGCCGATTGCATGATCGTATTTGTGCGGCCTCCGAGCCCTATATCGCGTGCCAGCTTAGTGGCGTTTAGGATATAAAATTTTACCCGCCTGGCAGCTAGAATTTTTTTGACCTTATTCGGAAGTTTTGCCGCCGTCTGCTCGGCATCCCAGATGGAATTTAAAAGAAAGGTGCCGCCTTCGCGGATGCCCCCGATGACGTCGTAGATGTCCAGATACGCAGCGACCGAGCAGGCGACGAAATGCGGATTTGAGACGAGATAGGTCGAGCGGATCGGTCTTTTGCCGAAGCGCAGGTGCGAGCGCGTGTAGCCACCCGATTTTTTGCTGTCGTAGGCGAAATACGCCTGCGCATAAAGATCGGTCTTGTCGCCGATGATTTTGACGGAATTTTTATTCGCGCCCACGGTGCCGTCTGCGCCCAAACCGTAAAATAAGCACTCGGTCTCATCCTCGTAGCCGAGCGAAATTTTATCTCCCACGGGTAGAGATAGATGCGTCACGTCGTCGTCGATGCCGATCGTAAAGCCGTTTTTAGGCTCGTCCGCCTTTAAATTTTCATACACGGCGATTAGCTGCGCAGGATCAACGTCCTTGGAGCTTAGACCATACCTGCCGCCCACGATGAGCGGGGCGTCCGCACGTCCGTAAAATGCTGCTTTTATGTCCAGATACAGCGGCTCGCCGAGGCTGCCGGGCTCCTTCGTGCGATCGAGCACGGCGATTTTACGCACACTTTTAGGCATCGCGGCAAAAAGATATTTGAGGCTAAAAGGCCTGTAGAGGTGCACTTTTAGTACGCCCACTTTCTCGCCCTTCGCGTTTAGATAATCGACCACCTCTTCAAGGGCTTGATTGACCGAGCCCATCGCGACGATCACGCGCTGCGGCTCACTTGCGCCGTAATAGACGAAAGGCGCGTACGATCGCCCCGTGATCTTTGAAATTTCGCTCATATACTCCGCGACGATGTCCGGAAGCGCGTCGTAAAATTTATTGGTTAGCTCGCGCGTCTGAAAATACACGTCGTCGTTTTGCGCCGTGCCGCGAGTTTTAGGATGCTCGGAGTTTAGCGCGTCAGCTCTAAATTTACGCACCGCCTCGCGATCGAGCAGGCGATCAAACTCGGCATAATCCATCACCTCGATCTTTTGAATTTCATGGCTCGTGCGAAATCCGTCGAAAAAGTGCAAAAACGGCACGTGCCCCTTAATCGCCGCAAGATGCGCGATACCGCCCAGATCCATCACCTCCTGCACGCTGTCGCTTGCAAGCATCGCAAAGCCGCTTTGGCGACAGGCATAGACGTCTTGATGATCGCCGAAGATGGATAGCGCCTGCGCCGCAAGCGCGCGCGCCGCGACGTGAATGACGCCCGGAAGCATCTGGCCCGCGATCTTGTACATATTTGGAATTTTTAGCAAAAGCCCCTGCGATGCGGTGTACGTCGTCGTAAGCGCACCCGCTTGTAAGGATCCATGCACGGTGCCCGCCGCGCCGCCCTCGCTTTGCATCTCGACTACTTTAACGGGCATGCCGAAGAGATTCTTTTTGCCCTGCGACGCCCAAATATCGGTGTAATCCGCCATAGGCGAGCTAGGCGTGATCGGATAGATGCCCGCGACCTCGGTAAAGGCGTATGAGACGTAAGCCGCTGCCTCGTTTCCGTCCATCGTTTTCATAACTTTTGCCATTTTTCGTTCCTTTGGAATTATCAAATTTCGCTAATTTTACATATTTATTGCTTAAAAATTTAAATGCTTCGCAAACCGAATAAAATTCTAAAGCTTTATCACAGCAGGCGGGCTACAAGCGCGATCTGCTGGCAGTTTTAGACGAGCATTGCGGACGATTTTAGACGGGCTCTTTCACCGCCTTGAAAATAAATTTTGCATACTTTAAGCGCAGATCGCAAGCAGCGGGTAGAGATTAATGCAAATTTAGCCGTCTGGCTTGAAATTCTGACCCAAATATCAAATGACGGGAATACGCGAAAATTAAGAAATTTAAAAATGCACTTGTCACAAGATGAAAAAACCTCATATCGCAACAAGACTGGATAATAAATTTAGCCACCAACAAAGCTTTAACCGCCATACGCATCCAAGCTCAACGTAGCAAAATTTTATTTATGGCTTATAACATCGCGGTATATAAAATTTCGACGCATTCTACCAAACATAAGAAATTTTATTGCCTCCTGCCGAGCGCAGCGCAAATTTCATTTTAAATTTTCATCGATCGCTCGCTGTGTGAATTTTACCACACGCGACCTTGCGTTTTGAGCGTAAATTCTATTTCCGCAAGCTGCGCGGAGGATAAATTTAGCTATAATCCCCCGCTTAGATTTAGCACGAAACGCGGCACGTATATACGGCGCGGAATTTTAAAAATTTTAAAATTCCAAGCAGGACTCGAAAAGCTAAAAACCGCTAAATGCGCTAAATTTAAAGTCTAAATTTAAAAACTGGAAAGAGAAAACCGATGAACGTCCATAAAATCGCTTACACGAGAGTTATCGCGCTGGCGTTTGCCGCCTTTATTTTTAACACGACGGAATTTATCCCCGTGGCTCTGCTAAGCGACATCGCGGCGGATTTTGAGATGGACGTTACAAGTACGGGGCTAATCATCACGATCTACGCGTGGGCGGTGAGTATCCTTTCGCTGCCGTTGATGCTGCTAACCTCAAAGCTTGAGCGCAAGAGGCTACTTTTGCGGCTTTTTGTGCTGTTTACGCTAAGCCACGTCCTGGCTGCCATTGGGTGGAATTTTACCGTTTTGGTAATCGCGCGACTGGGCATCGCGATTTCGCACGCGATCTTTTGGTCGATCACCTCATCGCTCGTCGTGCGCGTAGCGCCGATAAACAAAGGCTCTCAGGCCATCGGCATGCTGGCTTTGGGCACCTCGCTTGCGATGGTTTTAGGGCTTCCTTTGGGACGCGTGGTCGGCGAGCTTTTCGGCTGGAGGATTACGTTTTTTGCGATCGGCGCGCTTGCGGCGGCGGAGGCGCTGTTTCTTTGGAAAATTTTACCGTTTTTGCCAAGCCGCCGCGCGGGCTCTCTTGCGAGTTTGCCGATGCTTGCAAGGCGCCCGATGCTGCTTGCTTTGTATATGCTGACGTTTTTGATCGTAGGCGCGCATTTTACGACCTACAGCTACGTCGAGCCCTTCGTGGCGAAATTTAATCCCGCGGGCGATCACTTCGTAACCTACGTCCTGCTTGCATTCGGTGCTTCGGGAATCGCCGCAAGCGCGCTTTTTTCAAAGCTTTACCGCTCATTTTCGAACGCCTTTTTGATCTGCTCGATCCTTTTTATCCTAGCCTCGGTGCTGACGTTAAAAGCTTTTGTCGCAAATGACGTAGCGCTGCTGCTCGCGGCTTTCGTCTGGGGAGTGGGGATTTTCGGCTTCGGACTCTGCTTGCAGATTAGGGTTTTGGCGCTGGCTCCGGATGCTACCGATGTCGCGATATCGATCTATTCGGCGATCTATAACGTAGGTATCGGCGGCGGAGCGCTTTTGGGGCATCAGATCGCAACGAGATTCGGGCTTGAACACATAGGCGAGGCGGGCGCGATACTGGGCGCGCTAGGGCTTGCAAGCTACCTCTATGCAAGCGTGAAATTCGCGCAGAAAAAATAGAGCGAGCAAAAAACTAAAGATGGCACGAAATGACGCAAGAAATTTTACAAGCCTTCGTCCCGCTTAAAACCTCGCTAAATACGGCAAAAGATTGGGGCGAACTGAAGTAAAAATTTAAAGGCTTATTCTAAATAAGCCTTTTTCTTCAAATCTTCAAGTATAAATTTCATCTTAAGTTTTTGATTTTCGTCGCCGTTTTCTGATATCTTTTTAAATACGTTTAAAATTTTAACTCTTACCTCTTTGTTACTTGAGAGATAAGAAGCATTACTTTGCAAAAATCCTATCGCACTACGAAGAAATTCCAAATTTTCATAGCAATATTTTTCTAAAATTTCTTCCGTTATTTTTGAGGTTAATTCTTTTTGTATCGGCATTCTGGTGTTAAAAATATTTTCTATTATCCTCTCTGCAGATGAGATCTTATATATGTCATTTTGAGCCACAAGGTTATCGTGCAGTTCCTCAACACGCTTATCAAAATTTATCATTTTAACTAAAATATCGGTATATAAATTTTGATATTGGTTGTTTTCGAAAACATCTGTTATATAATCCAGTAAAACTTTAGTCGCAAATTCATGGTATTTTTGCTTATTTTTTTCATCAAATTTTCCCAGCGTCTCTATATATGTAATAAAAGGACTAACCCCGACTATATCTATTATATTCTCTTTATTTGTTTCTAGATGAGTAAAGAGATTGTTTATAAAGACATCGTTGTCGTGCCGTAAATCTAAAACGCCTTTAAAATACTCATCCGAAATTTCCTTTTCGATTTCTTGATATTGCTTATTTTCACTGTTATACTCCCTAGTAATTATATTTCTTGCAATTTTGTTAAACTCCTCAATATCTATAATTGATTTTTTAGTATATGACAATATATTCATACCAAGCTGGTAATAATCTGCATCGTCTAAAAATACAAGCTCATTTTTTGAGTCTCTTATATTTTTTCTGTTTTTGTACGAATCATACACATCCGTTAAATTACTACAGTGGTCTAATTTTCCTAAAAATTGTTTAATCTCGGCGGAAGAATTCATCGCATTGATAATTGATATTCCTAGTATATAAGTTATGGCGTTGTCTTTTATAGGTTGATATTTTTGCAGTTTGTCTTCTAGATGTTGTTTATAATCATTCAGCGCATTTATCGCTCGCCTCATCACTCTAATATTTTTTATGGCATGCTTTGTAAAATACCGCGATACCGCATCCCGGTAAACTTCCTCTAGTTTGTCTGATATGACACTAAAAGATTCCTGCGGAGTCGGATCATAATAAAACTCGTAGTCCATGATTTTATCTTTGTATTCCGATAAAATTTTTTCTAGTTCTGTTTTATCCTCTTTTACTTGGCTAGTATTTTTGGGCTCTTTAGCTTCTAAATTTTCCTCATCTTCTTTTTGTGCTTCATTAGCAAGAGCCGTCATCTTCGAGCGATTTAAAATCATAACTATGTGACAATTTTGCTGCTCTTTATATTCGGAAATTGTCCCTAAAACATCTTTTAAATTTATCTTATTAGACATTCTTTCAAAGTCATCGAAGCAGATTATTGCATCTTTGTACTTATCTGTATACAGGGAGTCCAGCATAATTAAACTAAATTCTGCAATTTTATTATCGGCAAATCTTTTTGTAAAGAAACTAAAAATACCTGCAGGAATAAATTTTTTAAATTTTTCTAATATCTTTAATACGACTTTATTCTTTCTATAAAATTTTAAACTTATCTCTTGTTTGATTTCCTGGATGCTGTCCTTACCAAATAAAGATACATAAACAGAATTTTCCTTAAATTTTTCATTAGAAAAATTTTTCCAAAAAGTTGTTTTTCCTACACCCCATTCACCGTCTAAAACGACGCAGACGGCATTATCTCGCTGCAATATTTCCGTTAATCTTTGTTCGATATTTTCTTTGGCGGTACTCATATTGATCCTTTATCGTTTTAAAATTTTACTAGAACGCTCATAAATTTAAGGTATTCCTCTAAATACTTTAAATTTAATCTCGCAAATCATAGCGCACAACTTACCGCAAAAATCCCTGTTTGCGCATAAATTTTTCCAAGCTCGAGGTAAATTCGGCGTAGCCCGCGGCGTTAGGGTGGATCTGATCGGACATCAGGCGGCTTTGTTTCATCACGTCGCCCCAGGCGTCAGAGAGCAAAGGTACGCCGTGCTCCTTGGCTAGCTCCTTGTACAGCTCGTGATCGCTAAATATCCCCAGAGCCACGCCTAAAGTTAGCTTAGGAACGCCGATCAGCACCGCGCGGCTGCTGCTCTCTTTTACCGTGCACAAGATGGCGGCGATGTTGGCGCGCGCGGCGGAGCTAGGCTGTCTGCGCAAAAAGTCGTTGCCGCCGATGCTAACTATAACGAGCGCGGGCTTATATTCTCGCAAAAGTACTGGCAAACGCGCCAAAGCCTGCGCGCTAGTATCGCCCGAAACTCCCGCGTTTATCACCCGCCAGCCGCTCAAGCGCGCTAAATTTGCCGGCCACGCGCTCTGCTCGCTAGCGCCCACTCCCTGCGTGATCGAATCGCCCAAAGCAACCGCGACGCTGCCGGCCGGTAGCGGGCGTTCTTTGCCCTTGCCGCCGCAAGCCGCGATAGATAGCGCAACCAGCGCGGCAAGCAGTATCGCGTAAATTTTTCTCATAAAAGCTCCGTTGAGTGTCAATTTTAATTTAAAAAATCAAACTGCGCCGCGATAAATTTAATCGCCGCATGTAAGTAAACTCGCTCAAATTTATAAATTTGCGTAAATTTAAGATGCAGGCCGTCGCGTGCAAAAATTTGCACTAAATTTTAAAATTTAACGTAAATTCTAAAGTAAATTTCGTGCGCTCCACTGCGGCGTTTGCCACTCGCCCGCAATACGCCCAAAGCAGTTAAAATTTAGTGACCGATGGCAAAAATTTAAAAGCGCAAGCCACCCAAATTTAGCTACTTTATAAATCCGACCTGCGGTAAAATTTCAGCTAGCGCCGCGTCCTTTTTCTCGTTAAATTTGACCTTATTCTGCTCAAAAAGATTGTTTCCGTGCGCGTCAATCGAGACGATGAGCGGACCAAACTCCTTCACGCGGCACTTCCATAAGGTCTCTGGCATCCCAAGCTCCGTCCAGTCCGCACTCTCGATCTGCTCGACCTGCGTCGCGGCCACTACCGCACAGCCCGCGGGAAATACGCAGTGTATCGCGCCAAACTCCTTGCAGCCGCTCATCGTGCCCTCGCCCATGCCGCCTTTGCCCACGATCAGGCGCACGCCCGTTTTGGCGATAAATTCGCGCTCAAATTTCTCCATCCGCATACTAGTCGTCGGCCCCACGGAGACCATCTCAAAGCTTTTTTCGCCTATTTTTCTGATGATCGGTCCAGCGTGCAGGATCGCGCCGCCTCTGATGTCTAGCGGCAGCTCGCGACCCTCCTGCACGACGCGTCTGTGCGGCACGTCGCGGCAGGTGACGATGTGCCCGCTGAGGTATATGACGTCGCTGATCTTGATATCCGCTAGATCCTCGGCGCTGATCGGTGTGGTTAAAATTTTCTTACTCATAGCGCGAACTCCTTGTGCGATTTTACGGCAAAGCTTAGCTGCTCGTCCCAGACGATATGGCCTTTGCGGTGCGACCAGCAGCCCACGTTTACGGCGACGGCGATGACGCTTGGATGGCGGGCGCAGTTTTCGATATGTACGCCCATAACGGAGCTTGCGCCGCTCATGCCTTGCGGGCCTAGGCCGATTTTATTGATGCCCTCTTCGAGCAGCTTTTCGGTTAGCGCGGCTCGGTCGTTTGGATTGTGCGAGCCTAGCGGCCTCATCAGCGCTTTTTTAGATAGCAAGGATGCCACATCGATCGAGGTGCCCACGCCTACGCCCACTAGCAGCGGTGGACAGGCGTTTATGCCGTAGCTGGTCATGATATCCATGACGAATTTCACGACCCCCTCGTAGCCCATGCCCGGCATCAGCACGGTCGCCTTGCCGGGCAGGCTACAGCCGCCACCCGCCATGTAGGTGTGGATCTCGCACTCGCCGCTATCCGGCACGATATCCCAAAATACGCTCGGCGTGCCCTTGCCGACGTTTTTACCGGTGTTGTACTCGTCAAACGTCTCGACGCTGTTGTGGCGCAGCGGAGCCTCGCGCGTCGCTCGCAGTACGGCCTCGCGCAGCAGCTCCTCAAGCTCGCCGATGAGCGGAAAGTTCGCGCCGCAGCGCACGAAAAACTGGATCACGCCCGTATCCTGGCAGGACGGACGGTCTAGCTGCTTAGCTAGGCGCTGGTTTTCAAACATCGTTTTGTAGATCTCCCTTGCCAGCGGCTGCGTTTCGCGCTCGGCGAGCTCGCTTAGCTTCGCCGTCACGTCGTCAGGCAGCACCTTGCCCGTGTAGCCGACGAATTTCGCCATGATCTCGGTCATCTTTTGCACGGCTTTTTCTTTATCCATCGCTTCTCCTTTTAAATTTCGTCCTCTAAAAACGGCTCGGGATTTTTAAGCAACCAAAGCACGAACAGATATCTAAGCTTACCTACATCTTCGGCACGCCAGCTCTTTCTTAGATCATAAAACATCTTATCAAGCACGCCGTCATTTAGCTCATCTAGCCTATTGCCTAGCTTAAAATATTTTTTGATTTCGACGGCAGCTTCATCGGTATAATCGTCATCCCATAAAATCCAACTTCCGTATTCCCCGTTATAGTCCCAATGCCAATATAAATTAGTAGCCGCATGTATCATTTTATACTGCACGCTATCTTTTTGTCTTAAGAATTTCATCCAAAAATCATAGGTAAATTGACTGTATTCTTGCGGATCGTGTTTTTCCATATCCGTTGGATACTCGGGCACATATAGATATTCCAACCTTTTGCCGAAGCGGCGCCAAATATAAATTTGCGATTTTTTAGGTAGAAGATTGTATATATAGTTATACATTATTCCAAAATCGATATTAACGACTTCATTTACTTGTTCTACATATACCGAAGAAGCATAACCTTGATTGCCTACGATTATTAACTTTTGATACGGTTGTAAATTTTTATATACATACCACATAAAATTTCTAAGGGGCGTCTCGCCCTTTTTATTTTTAGCGTTTATGTCGCCGCCTTGCATGATGATCCATTCGATTAAATTCGCGCCCATATACACATAGGGTGAGTTTGGGTCTTTTTTCTTGATATCTTTGTCCGCATGTAGCATATGAAGTATCGTGTTGCCGTCTTTGTCAGTCGCATTTATATCGAGGGCTTGAAATACCGCTTTGATCTTTTCTTCATCGCCGCTTTGCAAAATTTCATTAAAATTTTTAGGCAACCTTTTACGCCTCCATAGTCGCGCCTTATCATAAATGATACTTTCAGATGCGTAAGCTAAAGCGCAGCCTATCGCGTAGCAGGCAATGTCCGTCCAATCAAACGTTCCACCAAAAATTATCCGCAATATAGAATTTTGGACGCCTAAAATTTCAAGCACTTTAAAATATTGTGCGATTTCGATAACTAGCGAGAGAGTAAAGATTGCTAACGCTAAAGCTTTAGGCGGCAGCCTAAACGCGGCTCGCCCGAATGCATAAAGCATCGCCGCGGCTAGCACATCGCCTAGATAGTAGCGTATGAAGCCGCCTTTGACGTAAATTGCGATAAAAATTTCAAATGCTAAAATAGCAATACCCGCCATCGCCCAGTTCATTCTAGTATCCCGACAATACTCACTTCTAGATGCGTCCGCAGGCGGAAGTATTGCTTTTTTCGTATCCTCTCGCAACTTTGCCCCTTACAAATTTTTTCTAAAATTTTAGAGATGATTTATCAGGCTCGCGTTATACGCGGCGCCGAATCCGTTGTCGATATTTACGACGCTAACGCCGTTTGCGCAGCTGTTTAGCATCGCTAGCAGAGCCGCCAGTCCACCGAAACTCGCGCCGTACCCCACGCTGGTAGGTACCGCGATCACGGGCACGCTCACGAGGCCCGCCAGTACGCTAGCTAGCGCGCCCTCCATGCCCGCCACCGCGATCACGACCTTTGCGCCGAGTATCTGCTCTAAATTTGCGATCAGCCTGTGCAGCCCCGCCACGCCCGCGTCGCTAAATTTGCGCGCGTCGTTGCCTAAAAATCGCGCCGTCTCGTACGCCTCCTCCACGACCGCGCCGTCGGCGGTGCCGGCAGATACTATCGCGATGTAGCTTTGCGTGAGCGCGGGCTCTTTAAATTTGACGCTGATGACGCGGCCGCGAGCGTTAAACTCCGCCTGCGGCAAGATTTCGCGCACTAGCTTAAAAACCCGCTCGTTCGTGCGCGTGATTAGGATATTTTGCCCTCTCGCGCCGATCGCACCAGCAATGCGTAAAATTTCATCATCCGTCTTGCCCTCGCCGTAGATCACCTCGCCCGCGCCGTTTCGCAATGCGCGCTGGGTGTCGATCTTGGCGCAGCCCACGTCCTCGTAGGGGTAGTTTTTTAGGTATTTTAGCGCCTCTTGCTCGCTTACGCGGCCGCTTTTTACCCCTGCGAAAAGCTCTAAAATTTCATCCTCTCTCATGCAAAACATCCTCTCTAAGCCCCTTTAGATCGAGCGTCACATCCGCTGCGCCCAGCGTCACGAGCTGCCTAACGACGCTTTTAAATTTCGCGTCGTTTAGGAAGTCCCGCATGCTAGCAAAGGGCATTTGCAGCTTTATATTTTTGCGGTCGCACCGCGCGCGGACGTTTGCGTAGCCGCTTGCGATGAGTAGATTTTCCGCGGCTTCGATCAAATTTAGCTCGCTCTGATCGATCTTGCGTCCGTGCGGCAGGCGCGTTAGCAAGCACGCGTAGCCTGGTTTTTCGGCGGTAGGCAAATTTAACTCACGTGAGAGCTCGCGGATTTCGGGTTTGGTTAAATTTATCAGTGGCGAGAGCACGCCCAGCTCCTCTTTGGCTTTGAGCCCCGGGCGGTATTCGCCTAGATCATCGCGGTTCGTGCCGTCTGCGACGCGGCTAAAGCCAAGCTCACGGGCGCGCTCGATTAGGCGCGAAAACACCGCTTTTTTGCACAGATAGCAGCGGTTTTCGGGATTGTTTTTGATCTCCTCTGTGACGCCGAGTTCTAAAATTTCGTGGCGGATGCCGTAGGTGCGTGCAAATTCCACGGCTTCTGCGATCTCGCGCGAGGACATGTAGGGCGATCGTATCGTTATGCCAATAGCACGCTCTCCCAGAGCGTCGTGCGCCGCACGCAGTAGCAGCGAGCTGTCCGCGCCACCGCTAAATGCGACCGCCAGCTCGCCCAGCCCGCGCAGATCAGCCTTTAGTTTTTCTAGTTTCGTCATAGATTTCTAGCGCCTCTTTTCGCACCCGCTCGATCGTCGTGCCGTGCGCGAGCGCCGCGGCCTTGCACTCGTCAAATTCAGGCTTTATTTTTTGCGCTTGCCCGTTGCCTGAAATTTTAAGCCCTATCTCGCCGAATTTCGTCTGCACCCGCACAAGCTCGCGCTTTAGCTCGGTTTTAGCAACCTCTACCTCGCGGACGCCGATCGCCGTCGTGTGCGTAAATATCAGATCCTTTAAATTTTGCGCGTCCTGCTTGCGGCACAGCGCGTTTAGCTCAAAGCCCATGCGCCCCTTTTTCATAAAAATAGAGCGGCTAAATACGTCTAGCGCGCCGTTTTCGCGTAAAATTTCGCATGCAAAGGCAAAGCTCTCGGCATCCATATCGTCGATGCTGGTGGAGATCAGAATTTGCTTACAAACCTCGTCGCAGCCCGAGCGCGCGCTTAAATTTCGCTCGTCCCCTTCGCCGCGCTCCTCATTGGTTTCGCAAAGCATCACTCGAAGCACGTTTGCAAAGTCTGCGGCATCTTTATCGCCTGCGCCGTAGCCGATCTTTTCGATTTTAAAGCTCGCATTATCTGCAAACTCGTCCGCGCAAGCCTTTAAAATCGCCGCTCCCGTGGGCGTAGTCATCTCGAAATTTGCGCGTCCGAGGCTTATGGGCACGCCTTTTAAAATTTCGCAGACGGCGGGTGCAGGCACGCTAAGCTCGCCATGATCGCATTTGGCTACGCCGCCGCCAAGCTCGATTTTAGAGCTTAGCACGCGCGAGACGCCTAAATTTTCAAAAAGATACTCAAAGCAGATCGCTGCGCCCGTGACGTCGGCGATGCTATCGATCGCGCCGATCTCGTGAAAATGCACCCGCTCTATCTGTGTGCCGTGGACTTTGGCCTCCGCCTCGGCAACGGTGCGAAATATCGCGCCCGCTCTTTGTTTGCAGCTCTGGCTTAAATTTGAACTCTCTAAAATTTGCCTGATGTTCGCGTAGCTTCTGGCGTGAGGCTGCGATTTTAGCGGTACTACGTCGATTTTTGTCGCGGCGATGCCGTTTTTTAGCACGTTTTTGCGCACGAGCTTAAATTCGCCATGCAAATTTAATTTCTCTAACTCGGCGCAAAGATAGCCAAAATCCACGCCAAGCTCCACCAGCGCGCCTAAATTCATATCGCCGCTGATGCCCGCGCTCGCGTCATAATATAAAATTTTAGCCAAACTTACGCCTTAGGCACCGTCATCGAGCCAAACGGCAGGATGATGATTTTAGCGTCCGCGCCCTTTTGCGCGAGCGCGTCGTCCACGGCTTTTTGGATGTCGTGGTATGGCTTTAGATGCACGGCGCGCATCTCATCGTCGCTAAGATCCGACACCGCCCAGGTCTGCGCCCAGAGCGATATTTCGGCCATCTTAGCTGCCTTGTGATAGCCGAGCTTAAAGCCCGCGCTGATCTTTTCGAGTACCTTTTTAGGCGTGTCGGCGGAGGCCATCAGATCAAAAAACGGCTTTGGTCCGATGCCGGTGCGGCACTTTGCGACCATTATTAAAATTCCGTCCTGCGCGAGTGCTAGTTTGCCGTTATCTAGGGCTTTTTGAGCTTGATAGAGATCGACGTCCATCGGATATGGCGCGACCGAGATCACGATGTCGGCCTTGCGCGGGATATTTACGCAAAATACCTCGTCTGCCTTTTTTACGCAGTCGTAAAAGCTATCGTTTAGATCGCCCGCGCTTGCGTAATACACGCCGTGCTCGCTATCAAGCACCGTCTGGATCGAAAAAACGTCGATGTGCGCTAGCACCTTCATCGCGTCTATCATATCCTCGTGCACTGGGTTGCCCTCTAGGCGCAGCGCCTGCGCGTCGGAGCTAAGAGCTAGTTTATGGTTTTGCGTGATGCTCTCATACGACGCCGTGCCCGGTAAAAATGCCTTTCTGCCGCCGGTGTAGCCTGCGAAATAGTGCGGTTCAACCGAGCCTATGACGATCACTTTTTTCGCCTCGGCTACGATTTTGTTTAGATACATCTGCGTGCCGTTTTTGCTCTCGCCTAAAAAGACCATCTCGTCGTGCTTGGAGTCGTGATCGTGAACTTCGTTTTTGGCTCTGATCTCCGCGTAAATTTCTTTGCCGAAGATCATCTCGTATTCTTCCTGCGTGCCCTCTCTGTGGCAGCCCGTGGCGATGATGAAAATTTTATTTTTCTCGCGGATTTTCGGGTAAATTTGCTTTAAAACTTTTGCGGTAGGCGTAGGCCTCGTGCCGTCGTTTACGATGATTACGATCTTTTCATCGCCTGCGATAAAATCATCGAAACTTTTTTGATTTATCGGATTTGCGAGAGCCTTTGCGATGAGCGCCGTTTCGTCAAATTTAGCCACGGGGTTGGGGTTAAAAACGCCGAGCAAATTTTTCTCGTTTATCTCTAAGCTTAGATGATCATCTTTGCCGTATGCGATAGGGATTTGCATATCTGCCTCCTATGTGGAATTTGGCGGGATTATAACGTAAATTTTATTTAAAACGAATTAGCCTCGCGCGGGTTATGAACGGAATTTAGAAAGCTTTAGAATTTAAAAATTTAGAGCATTTAAAATTTCAAAATTTTATAAAATTTTAAAAAGCCGCTGGGATTTGAAATTTAAAGCTCGCGAGTGTTGAACTCGCGAGCATATAGCTATTATAAATAGCCGTAAATATGAGCGAAGATAAAACCCATCGCGCATGAAGTAAGAACACCTATTAGCCCAGGGAAAATGAAGCTGTGGTTGATGACGAATCTGCCGATGTGCGTAGTGCCGGAGCGGTCGAACTGGATCGCCGCAAGATCGCTCGGATAGGTAGGTAGGATATAGTATCCGTAGCAAGCCGGTGCAAATGCAATAATAAGGCCCGGATCAATACCGATGCTAACCGCTAGCGGTACGAAAGTAGCAACCGCCGCCGCTTGAGAGTTAAGGAATTTACTAATTAGCAGCGAAACGATGACATATGTCCACGGATACGCCATAACGACCTTACCTAGCGACGCTTTAAGCATTTCGATGTGAGCGGTAAACATAGTCTCTGCCATCCATGAAATTCCATAGATCGCCACGAGCGCTATCATACCGCTATGAAAAATTTCATTTTTAGCGATATTGCCCGCTTTTATGCCCGAAGCGATCATCATGATGGATGCTGCAAGAAGCATGAAAATTTGAATGGTTAAGACCATATTTAAATTTGTGGTCTTTTTCATAGTATCTTTTACGACAATGCTTGCATTTGCGATACTTTCGCTCTTATCGCCTGTCGTGATGACGACATTTCCGTCTTGAGAGACGATGCTTTGAGTAAGCTTTTTATCTTTGTCGTAAATTTCGACGCTATTAAATTTCGTCGCATCTTTGGCTTTGGACTCTTTGACGTTTGAGACGACCTTGCCACCGTCTACCATGGAGATAACCTGACCATCTTTAATCGTGATATTTTTGACCGTTTTTTTATCGACGATGATCTCTACGGATTTGCCCGGGACATTTTTAGTCCACGCAGGACGCAAGCTTTTCTCGTAACCTAAAACCGCTACTAGCGCAATAGTGGCTAAGAATATCCACATGCAAACCCACTTAATCCTAGGAAGCTTTTGACCTAACAATGTCGTGCTTTCGCCGTAGATATATTTTTTCTGCTCTGGATCTTTGATCTTTTCTTGAAATTCCGGATCTTTATCTAGATCTTTACCTCTAAAAATCGACCACGTTCCGATCGCAAGCATACCGATGAAAGTAGAAGGGATTGTTAATTTAAGTAGATCCAAATACGTACTAAAGCCCTCGATATGCACGCCTTGACCTAGTAAGATCGCGACCATCGAAACGCCGGCAACCGAAACAGGGCTAGCGATGATAGCAAGCTGCGAGGAGATTGTAGAAGCAGCCATCGGGCGCTCAGGGCGAATCCCATTTTTAATAGCTACGTCATAGATGATCGGAAGCAGCGTATAGACGGTGTGTCCCGTTCCGCATAAGATTGTAAGCGTCCACGCAACAGTTGGAGCGATGATACAAACCATCTTTGGATGCTTACGAAGCAATTTCTCCGCTATTTGAAGCATTACATCAAGCCCTCCCGTAGCCTGTAGCGTTGCACTTGCTACGACAACTGCGAGGATAGTTAAAATAACGTCCACTGCCGGCTTACCCGGCTCTAATCTAAATCCAAACACTAAGATCACTAAGCCTATACCGCCTAGAATTCCCAGCGCCATACCACCTTTTTTAGCACCATAAAACAAACAGCCCAAGACTATAATGAGCTGCAAAAAGAATTGAGTGCTTTCAGACAAACTTGTCAGAAACTCCATAGTTTCTCCTTCAGTAAAATTTAAAACAAACTTTGGCGATTATACTAACTTTTTATTTAAACAAAATTAAAGGAGCGTTGCGAATTTTAAAAATCTGTCAAAATAAAAATTTACTGAAATTATAATTTTAAATGCGGAATTTATATAGCAAAAATGCGAAAAATAAAATTTTACTTAGAGCTATTTTTATATCGTAGAATTTCGTAACTTTTAAGAAATCTTAGAATTTCATTATAGCTCAAGCTTTAAACCGATTTTTAAGCCTTGGAGTAGTATCATTTCGCAAAGAGTGGATTAAGATGAATTTTATAAAATTTTGTATTGCCTTTTTGATTTGTTTATCGCAGATGGCAACAGCTGGCAGCTTTGATCTAAATGCCACGCTGCGTCTGGGTACATTCGACGCAAGCTCGCACCGACTGCTTTTATGCGGTAGTGGCGGCGAGCTTAGGATGTTTGATACTGCTAAATGGAATGTGGAGTTCGCGCAAAAATACAGCGATAATGAAATTACGGCTCTAAATTTCAAAAACGGCAAAATTTATCTAGCTTGGGGCGGAGCCGAAATCGCGGTGCTAAACGATAGATTAAAGTTTTTACGCACGCTTAAGACGGGACGTAGCGGTACAGCCCAAATAGATGCGATCTATGCCGCAAAAGACGTGATTTACGCGGTAGTGGATAAGAATCAACTAATAAGATTAGACGAGGACCCTGATAACAGCGCGGACGGCGGCTACGCCCCAGATGAGAATTCCACCGCGAACGGGCAATCTTTAAATAGAAATTCCATCCCCGATGGGCTGCGCGGAATTTCATTTCATTACGGCAGAATCAATGCCGTTAGCCTGGGCGCTAACGGACTTTGCGTCGCAAGCTGGAGCGGCGTAGCCTGTTTTAGCGCAGATCTCGTCGCGACTAAATTTAGCGGTATCAATGCCGCGCTTAATCGCGCCGCGCAGGGAGAGCTTAGTGGCGTGAAATCTAAAGATGCGGAATTTGATAGCACAAAAAGCGTGCAAGGCTCCGAGCCAAACGAAACTAAAGTTAGCGGCGCAAAGAGCGCGGAATTTCAAAGCTCAGAATTTAAAGGCGCAAAATTTCAAGACGAGGGGCTTAAAACTCAAAGCGAAATTTCAGCCGAAGCTGGCAATAAAAATTTAAGCGGCTCTATAGCCACTGCGCTTGCAGACTGCGACGGGACGCTGTTTGTGGGCGATATAGAGGGGAATTTTATAAATTTAAAAAGCGGCGAGCGCAAAAGCGTGGGCTCTTGGATCAAATCCATCGTGTGCGCCCGCGGCACGCAGTTTATCGCTACTAAAGATAAAATTTACGAAAATCAAAAAGTAGGATTAAAGGAGGTTGTGGATTTAAAAAGCGAATTTTTAGCGATGTACGCAGACGGGGAAGCGATCCTCGTAGTCAGCAAATCAGGTAAAATTTTAAAATTCTAAGAAAGGATTAGTATGTTAAAAAGTTTCAAACCCGTGCTTTTGGGCTCGGTTTTGTTCGCCGCAAGCGCCCTGTGTGCCGCGGATAGCGACCTAGAGCGCGTGATGAAAGAACGAAATTTAAGCGAAAAAGACGTTTTAGCGGCGGCTAAGACCTATCAGCCGACCGGTAGGAAGGACGATTATATGGTCTTCTCTTCCGGCGGTCAAAGCGGACAGGTGATCGTTTACGGCGTGCCGTCGATGAGGATCTACAAATATATCGGCGTATTTACCCCGGAGCCTTGGCAAGGATACGGCTTTGACGAGGAGAGCAAGGCGGTCTTAAGATCGGGCTCCATTAACGGCAAAGAGATCAACTGGGGCGATACTCACCACCCAAATTTCAGCGAAAAAAACGGCGAGTATGTGGGCGATTATCTCTTTATTAACGATAAGGCAAACCCAAGAATCGCGGTTATAAATTTATCAGATTTCGAAACCACTCAAATAGTCGTAAATCCGGTAATCAAAAGCGATCACGGCGGCTCTTTCGTAACGCCTAATACCGAATACGTCATCGAAACCAGCCAATACGCAGCCCCTTTTGATAACGACTGGCACCCAATCGAGGAGTATCAAGCAGTCTATCGCGGTGCAGTAACGCTATGGAAATTTGACTACGATAAAGGTAAAATCGACGTAAATAAATCCTTTTCTCTAGAGCTTCCTCCATATATGCAAGATCTAAGTGACGCAGGTAAGGGCGAAAGCTTCGGCTGGGCGTTTACTAACAGCTTCAACTCCGAAATGTACACAGGCGGCATCGAAAAGGGTCTGCCTCCTATGGAAGCTGGCATGAGCCGCAACGATACCGACTACTTGCACGTTTATAACTGGCAAATTCTAGAAAAGCTTGCTCAAGATAGCAAAAACTACAAGGTCGTAAACGGACACAGAATCGTTACAATAGACGCCGCTGTAAAAGCGGGAGCGCTATTTTTGATCCCTGAGGCTAAATCTCCTCACGGCGTTGACGTTAGCCCTGATGGCCGCTATATCATTATCGGCGGTAAACTAGATACTCACGCTAGCGTTTACGATTTTAAAAAGATCAAAGAGCTAATTGATAAAAAAGAATATGCAGGCAAGGATCCATACGGAATTCCGATCCTAGATATGCAAAAGACGCTTCACGGACAAGCAGAGCTTGGTCTTGGACCTTTGCATAACACCTTCGATTCGCAAGATGGCGTAATCTATACATCGCTTTACGTTGATAGCCAGATCGTAAAATGGAACTACAAGACGCTAAAGGTTTTAGATAGGATCAACGTTCACTACAATATCGGTCACCTTGATTCTATGGAGGGTAAATCCTCTAAGCCTGTCGGCAAATACGTAATCGCGCTGGATAAGCTTTCGATCGATAGATTTAATCCTATCGGACCGCTTCATCCGCAAAATCATCAGCTCATCGACATTACAGGACCTAAAATGGAGATGCTTTACGATCTTCCTATCGGTCTAGGTGAGCCGCACGACGTAGTTTCTATCGCAGCTAGCAAGCTTCATACGAAACCTACCTATACTATGGGAACAAACTCCCGCACCGGCAAGCAACACCCTGCCATGACGTTAGCGGGTCAAGAGCGCATCGAGCGCGACGGCAAAAACGTAAAAGTCTATGCTACGGCGATCCGCAGCCATATTAATCCTGAGCACATCGAGGTTAATAAGGACGATAACGTAACGATCTATATGACAAATTTAGAGCGTGCCGAGGACGAAACTCACGGCTTTACGGTTGATGATTACGATCTGCATATGTCGCTTGAGCCGGGTAAGACTGCGAGCGTAAATTTCATCGCAGATAAAGAGGGCGTATTTCCTTTCTACTGCACGGAATTCTGCTCTGCGCTGCACCTTGAGATGTTTGGATATCTATACGTAAAAGATCCGAATAAAAAATACACTTCAGCTAAAGCTTCTATGCTAAAAGCTCTTAGCCCAGAAGCTCTAAAAGCCGAATACGACAAGGTAGTAGCTACGAATAAAGCCACCGACGACGTTATTCAATCAGTCGTTAAATTCTTAAAAGAGAAAAACTACGAGAAATATCCTAAGGTCAAGGCTTTAGTCGATGACGCGCTGGATCAATACGGCAAAATTCCTGAAACCAAAGCCAAGGCAGACGCCGCGGTAAAAGCCGGCGATATGAACGGCGCGATACTTTGGGAAGGTCAAGTTTGGCAGTACCTAGTAAAAACCGCAGATGTCGGACTTCGCGCTAAAAACAACCTGATCCGCGAGCTCTCCACTCCTATGAGCGAGGCTGCATCTAACGGCGAGAAGGCCTACCTACGCGGAGGCTGCAACGGCTGCCACGTCATCGGTCAAGTAAGCTCCGGTCCTGATCTAACAGGCGTCCTACTCCGCCATGAAAACGGCGAGAAATGGGTAGCTGATTTTATCAAAGACCCTGCTAAATTCTACGAAGACGACTACGTTAAGGCAATGATAAATTACTTCAACCTTCGCATGCCAAATCAGCATATGAAAGACGAAGAGATCAAAGATATCATCGAATACCTAAAATGGGTCGATGAGAACGCGGGTCTTAACTAGCCCCACTCTCCCCCGCAAGGGGGAGAATTTAAAGGAGATGAAATGCCAAAATATAAAATTTACGCGATTTTAGCGCTGCTTATTATGACGGTCGCTTTTACCATCCCTACGCTCGGATTTTTCAAAGTCCAAGGCAAAATCGTATCGGGGCAGGTTAGCAGCGTCTCGCAGCTGCCCGCATACTCCGCACCGATATGGAATTTTTATACGAAAGCATCGTATAAAAATCACCTAATTCCTAGTGATGTTAAAAATGATCTAGGCGCGATGCTGGAGCATAAATTTGAAGTGGGGGTCCCTAGCATACCGGTGTGGAAAATTTCACTCGAAGCGCCGAACTATCCAAAAGAGGCTTTCCCCGATGGAATTCCACTTTACGTCCACGTTGACGGCTTTAGCGGCGATGTCGGCGAGATGAATACCCTAAACCACTATATCGGAATGTATCCCGTCTGGCGCGGCGGCACGCTCGAGCACTCGCTATCGCCGTATTATCTCATAATCGCTACGATCGGCATGCTTGCGTTTTTGTACTATGATGGCAAGGGGCAGACTCTGCTTATGATCCTGCCGATCATTGCGCCGCTTATCTTCATCGGCTGCTATGTGGGTTGGCTGTATTGGTTCGGACACAACCTGCAAGACTGGGGCGCGTTTAAAATAAAGCCTTTTATGCCTACAGCATTTGGCGACGGCAGCGTAGCGCATTTTACTACCCATTCATATCCGGCTCTTGGCTTTTGGCTGATGCTGGCCCTGTCGCTGCTATCGGCGTTAGCTCTACTATCTAAGAAAAAATTCCTACGAGAGCATAGATGAGGCTTTTGCTTCTAGCATTCTCGCTCGCGCTAAGCTTAGGCGCAGGCGAGCTTCAAGACGCGATCGATAGCGCAAAAGCGGGCGATATTATAGAACTAGCCGCGGGCGAATACCACGGCAACGTTTTAATCGATAAGCCCCTTACTATCGACGGACTAGACCGCTCCGCCGTGATCATAGGCGATCGCAACGGAACGGTCATCCGCGTCCGCTCTCCGCATGTTACAATCAAGAATTTAACAATTCAAAACGGAGGCTTCGAGCATCTTAGCGAGGATGCAGGGATCAACGTAAGCGACGTAAACAGCGTAATCATAAAAAATAATCTCATCAAAGACGTGCTCTATGGCGTCGTGCTAAGCAAGGCAAACGACGTAACGATCGAGGGCAATGAAATTTCGAGCAATGCCTACCGCACGAGTTTCAAAGGCGACGGCATCAAGCTTTGGTATTCCAATGCCAATAAAATTTTAAATAACGACGTCCACAACGTCCGCGACACCGTTTTTTACTTCTCAAACGGCAATCTCGTCGCAGGCAATAAAGGCCATAGCTGTCGCTATTCTCTGCACTTTATGAACTCCGGACATAACGTCGTGGAGGATAACTACTACGACGGCAATAGCGTGGGATTATTTTTTATGTTTTCAAGCGATAATATCGCCAGACGTAACGTAGTGCGCAACGCAGACGGCGCTTACGGCGTAGGCATAGGTATGAAGGATAGCTCAAATTTCAGGGTTACGGATAATAAAGTCGTTTACAACGCCCGCGGATTTTATCTGGATCAATCCCCCTATCAGCCGGGCTCACTTAACGTTTTTGAAAACAACGATATCGAATATAACAGCATCGGCGTGCAATTCCACGCCACGCAGCTAAAAAGCGTATTTAAAAACAATAAATTTAAAGGCAATATGGAGATCGTACTGAACGATACGCCCCAATCCAAGCTCTTGCAAAACGAATGGATCGGCAACTACTTCGACGATTACGACGGATTTGACCGCGACGGCGACGGCTACGGCGACGTTAGCTACAGCTCATACGCCTACGCGGATAGGCTTTGGGCGTATAAACCGAATGTGCGGTTTTTTTACGGCTCCAGCGGGATCGCGCTTTTAAATTTCATCTCCAAGCTCGCTCCGTTTTCAGAGCCCGAGCTACTGCTAAAAGATCCAAAACCCAGGATGAGGCAATGATAAAGAATAGACGCGAAGCGATAAAACTACTCGGCGGAGCGCTCGGAGTACTCGGGGCAGCGAGCTTATTTGCGGATGAGAATTCCACAAATTCCGTAAATTTTACGGGCGGCGAAGCGCAGAATTCCGGCGCGTCAAATTCCGTAAATTCTGCGGGGCAAAATTCCGCACCGAATTCTATAAAACAAAATTTTGCGGAAAATTCTAGCGGAGATTCCGCCTCTTTATATCTGCGCCCGCCCGGAGCGCTAGCGGAGCGCGGCTTCCGCAGTAGCTGTATCAAGTGCGGCCAATGCGTGCAGGTCTGCCCCTATCACAGCATCTATCTGCTGGATATTACCCATCTTTTTGACATCGGCACCCCGGTCATTGACGCGAAAGAGCGGGGCTGCTATCTTTGCGGCGCGCTTCCTTGCGTGCTCGCCTGTCCAAGCGGCGCGCTTAGCCACGAGACGAACGAGCCTAAAAAGGTTGCGATGGGTATCGCCGTGATTAAAAATTTAGACGCCTGTTTGGCGTATCGCGGGCAAACTTTAAAGTCTAGCGATCTGCGTCTAAAGCCCGCCAAGACCGAGCAGGAGCGAGAGTTAAACTCCGCGCTGGCGGCAAAAGAGGGCAAGGCCTGCGATCTATGCGCATCGCTGTGCCCTTACCCGCAGCCACTTGATGCCATAGCTATGATAAAAGCGGGCGCGCATTTCGCCCCGCAGATCCGTAGCGCTTGCGTCGGCTGTGGCGCGTGCGCAGAGCTCTGTCCGGCGCGTATCATCGAGATAATCCCGCGGGCGGATTATAAATCAATCTATGAAGGAAAACAATGAAAAACTCTATTAAATTCTACCTCTACTCGCTAGCTGCGGCGCTTTTGCTGTGCGGCTGCGGAGATGATGGCGATTCAGGCTCTGCCGCGACAAGCTCCGCAGGGCAGAATTCCGTTTCACAAGGCTCCGCAGGGCAAAATTCTGCAGATCAGAATTCCGCGAGTGTAAATTCCGCATCGCAGAAAGCGGATCAAAATTCTACCGCCAAGCCTCGCATAAGCGTCAAAAGCGGCGAAGCGCCCAAGAAGGACGATAAGTTCGTAAGCTACGATTTTTACGGCGAGCGAAAGGTAAATTTTAACCTAAACGGCGATGTAAACGAAACGACCAAAAATATCGTGGCGTATTCGAGCATCAAAAATCAATATGAAAAGCTAAATTTCGACCTGATGAAAAAGCGCCTTGGGCACGATTTTATCCTGCGCTGCTCGGCGTGCCACGACGACTACGCAAACGGCATCATCGGTCCGTCGCTTCTGGATAAAACCGACGCGCAGATCGTGGATATGATTAAAAAGTATAAATTCAAAGAAAAGCCTAATCCTCTTATGGTGCAGCTCGTAAACGGCATGAGCGAGCAACAGATAGAGACGATGGCAAAAGAAATTTACGAGTTCAACCGACAATTTAAGGAGCAGAAATGAAACCGGGCAAAATTTTAGCTTTGATTTTGGGTGTAGCACTGATCGCGCTGATGATCTTTATGGCTAGTTCGGACGATTCTAGCGCGCCGCAGCAAGAAGTCAAGCCGCAGGTGCAAGCAAAACCGGCGCCGCAGAGCAAGAGCGTCGATCTCATCGACGATAAGGACGTAAAAAATATTAAAATTTTAGAGCAAAGCGTCAAAGAGCGCGATTTTAAGGTTAGTAGCTCCTATCTGGTAAGCTGCGCGCCCTGCCACGGCGATGACGGACGCGGCAAGATCGCTCCGCCGATCGGCAGCAAGAGCAAGGATCAAATTTTAGCAAGCCTCAAAGATTATAAAGCGGGTAAGATCAAAAACAGCCTGATGAGCGGACTTTTAACTAACGTAAGCGACGAGAACCTAGATAAGCTCGCGGATGAAATTTCAAAATTTAAAGAGTAGCTCTTGGATAAATATAATTCGCGATGCACGATCAAAAATACGAGCTTTTTCTCGACATTCGCGCTTAAAAATAAAAGCGGCAAATGGCGTCCCAGCATTCGGGCGCTGCGCTACGCCACGGTATTTTTGGTGCATCTGCTTTTCGTGCTTTCCTTTCGCGCGGATATTCAAATTTTAGAAGGCGACATCAGCGGCTCGCGAATACTTGGCTTTCACTTAGCAGATCCTTTCGCGACTCTTGAGGTGATCGCCGCGCACAAGGATTTGCCAATAAATTTGCTCATCGGCTCGGGCACGATCTTGCTGTTTTACTTCATCACGGGCGGCAAGGCATTTTGCTCGTGGATTTGCCCTTACGGAGCGCTTAGTGAGATCGGCGAGAAGCTGCATAATACGCTAATTGCCAAGCACGTCATCAAGGAACGCACCCTGCCTCGCGGTATGCGATATGCGATCTGGGCGCTGTTTTTGCTGCTAAGCGCGATTACGGATCTACTCGTTTTTGAAATTTTTAACGTAGTTGGAATTTTATCGCGCCTCATCATCTACGGCTTCTCGCTGGCTGGGCTTTGGATCGTTTTTGTGTTTTTGCTCGAAGTATTTTTTAGCAGACGGGTATGGTGCACGCACCTATGCCCGCTAGGCAGCACCTATTCGCTTGCGGCGAAAGCTAGCCTTAGCAAGATTACTTGGGATAAAAGCAGGTGCGATCACTGCGGCGTTTGCCAAGACGTCTGCTTCGTCTCGCACGTACTGGATATTACCAAAAAAAAGGCATCCGAAAACCTGGGCGATAAGAGCAAATTTATGCTAAAAGGGATCGACTGCACGCTGTGCGGACGCTGTATCGACGTGTGTCATCAAGACGCACTGAGTATCGGTAATAAGCTAAAAGATATGATCTAAGGAAGTCTATGATAGAGATTAAAAACGTAAGCAAGAAATTCGCAGATCAATTCGTTTTAAAAGATATCGATCTAAATATCGCGGACGGCGAGCAGGTGCTTTTCGTCGGGCAAAACGGCGCGGGCAAAAGCTCGCTGATGCGGACGATTTTAGGCGAATACATACCCACAAGCGGCAGCGTCGCTATCGACGGATTTGATTCATTTAAGCAGCGCAGCCGCGCTCTACGCGGTATCAGCTTCGTGCCGCAAACCCCGCCGCCGCTTAAGCTGAGCCTAAATGAGCTCATCTACTTCGCCGAGCGCACGGCGGACGCAAGCAGAGCGGATATAGTAAAATTTTGCGGTGAAATGGAGCTTGATCTGAGTTCAAATTTAAACAAACCCTTTCATAAGCTATCCGGCGGTATGAAGCAGAAATTTTTAATTGCGCTAGCATTCGGCAGAGCTAGCAAGGCGATGATTTTCGACGAACCGACCGCCAATCTCGATCCGAGCGCGCGCGAGCGTTTTAAGACGCTTTTGCACAACTGCGCAAAAGATAAGAGCTTGATCTTTATCTCGCACAGGCTCGAGGAGGTGGGAGGACTGGTAAAAAGAATGATTTCAATGGATCTAGGGAGGATCGTAGATGACAAAAATGTTTAAAATTATGCTTTGTGCGCTTGCGGCACTTACGTTTTTAGGCTGCGGCGACGAGAAAGACTACGGCAACGTCCACTACGACAGAGACGTATGCGAGCACTGCCAGATGGCGATTAGCGACAACCGCTTCAGCGTCGATGTACGCGTGGACGGCAAAAATCACTACTTTGACGACATCGGCTGCTTAGTGGATTTTATGGTGACAAACGATAAACTAAACTGGCTAAAGGATGCCAAAATTTACATCAATGACGCTAGCGGCAACGGCGAGTTTATCAACGCACGCACGGCGCACTTTTATCGCGGTTTTAAAACCCCTATGTCGTTTGGCTGGGGCGCGTTTAAAAACAAGCAAGAGGGCAAGCAAGACTTCAGCTTCGATCAGGTAGTCGCGGCGCTTAAAGCAGGCGGCGGCTCGCACGGCATGGGAATGGGCGATATGGGTCGCGATGCGCACGGCAATATGGGAAGTATGCATGGCGATATGGGCGGCATGAAAGACCCTCACTCCGCAGAGCACGGCATGAGCGAGCCTAAGCATGATATGGGCGGCGGCGATGCAGGCAGCACGGCACATCCTCAAGGCTCGCCGCACGATATGCACGAAAGCGGCGGTGCGACGCACGGTATGCCTTCAGGGCACTCGCATTAAGGACGCTTTGGCTAAGACGAATTTTAAGCGGCTCCGTTTTGTGCTAAATTTAAAGCCTAAATTTCAGCGTGCCGCCCGCACCGTCATAGATGAGGTAAAATTTTACTTCGCGACTTCGGCGCGAGGCAGAGATGGGTCTAGAAAACGACCGCTAAATTTTATCTCGCGATACGGCTAAATTTAACGCACGGCGCGAGATTTCGTTCTGCCGAATTAAAGTTTACGCAGACGCTCCGGTTTAAAATTTCGCCGTAAATTTAAAATTTATCCGGTGCGAAATTTGTCGCTTCGGGATTTTTAGAATTTTAAAATTTATGCCGCGGGATACGCCCGGCTTTGAAATTTTACGAAGCTGAAATTTAAGCGCCCCCGTCAAACGGCTAAATTTAAAACTGCGGCGGACGACGGATAGCGGGCTGCGAACGGCGCGCTGTTTGCAGGCGCCGCAAGCGAGCCGTAAATTTAAAATTTATGCGCGAGGCGCAGTCGCAAGCGGCGGATAAAATTTTTGCCGCCCGTTTAAACGCTCGGCAAGCGAAATTTAAGGCTGTAAAATCCGCGCTGCAAAACGGTGGAGCCGAGCTTAAAAACGCGCATTTAAGCCGCGCGAGAAATCTAAATTTAAAGCGCGCCTAGGCGCAATAAAGGAAAAGAATGAAAAATTTACTCACCATCGCCGCTTTGGATATCAAAGAATCCTTCCGCTCGCGCTGGTTTTTGCTCTATCTACTGATTTTTAGCGGGCTCGTGGCGGCGTTTTTCATCACGGGGGTGACCGACTCGCGCGTGCTCGGTTTCAGCGGGCTTTCGCGACTGCTGCTGCTGTTTATTCAGATATGCATCATCATCCTGCCCGTCTTCGTGCTCGTCACCACCAGCAAGGCGATCCTAGCCGACCGCGACCTAAACATCTTAGAATACCTGCTAAGCTTCCCGATCTCGCAGGCGCAGTATTATTACGGAAAGGCGCTGGGAAGGCTATTTGGAGTGTTCGTGCCGATATTTTTGTCGCTGCTTTTGGCGATCGTTTGGGGCGCGATCAAAGGCACGGGCATTCCGTGGGCGATCTGCCTGCTTTATACGGGGCTGCTTTTTAGCTTGTGCGCGGCGTTTTTGGGGATCGCATTTTTGATCTGCGCCGTTTCAAAAAGCCAAGAGATGGGGCTTGGGCTCGCGTTTTTCGTCTGGCTTTTCTGCCTTGCGTTTTTGGATCTCGTACTGATCGGACTGCTCGCAAAAACAGGCGTGAACGAAAATTTGATCTTTGCGATCGCTCTAGCAAACCCGATGGAGGACTTCCGCATTGCCGCTATCAGCCTGTTTGATCCCGATCTTGCGGTCATCGGTACAACGGCGTATTTTATCCTAGATCACTTCGGGCGCGGGCTTTTCATCGCCTTTTCGCTGCTCTATCCGATCGCGCTGGGCGCGGCAAGCCTGATTTTGGGCTATTTTATCTTTAGATCAAAGGATTTGGCGTGAAATTTCCACTCATTTTAGCGGCATTTATAGCGCTTTGTGGCGCAGCTGAGATGCAAAATTCCGCGGCGCAAAGCTCTAGCTCGGTACATAATTTGAGCGCGCCTGATAGTATAAGCTCTGGCTTGGCGCAGAATTCTAAAAGCGTGCGCGATCTTGCGTGGCTTAAAGACGTAAATCTTACCTGCGCCAAATACGGCATCGATACTAGCACGCACCCTGAATTTCGCGCTTACGCAAGGCTCAAAGACGGCAGTGCGCTCGCGTTTGCTTCGCCCAAGGCGATGTTTGCATATTTTTTCGAGGGCGAAAATTTGAGCGGCAATAACGGCGGCGCCTCCGCAGAGGAAAATTTGATGAGCAAAAATCCCGCTAGCGGCAATTTAGGCGAGTCAAATTCCACGAACTCAAATTTCGGCAGCGCAGAGCTTTACGTCACCGATTACGCAAGCGGCGAAATTTTGCGGGCGCAGGACGCGTTTTATGTTTTCGGCAGCGTGCTACAAAGCGCCAGAGGCGACGATCTCATCACGTTTGCGAGACTGCGTGACGCGCAGGACTTCATGCGCGAGAAAAAGGGGCATAAAATTTTGCAGTTTCGCGAAATTTCCGCCAAGCTAATCGATTATCTAAGATGATTGAGCTGCTTGGCGAAATTTAAATCCAGCTATTTTAGTATATTTTATTCATAAAATTTATCTTTTATTTTAATACGCTATTAAGGGAATTTAAAGCAATTAAAAAATACAATCACGTTAAATTTTATCTATAAGAATTAAATAGTGTAGTCTTTTAGTATATTTATCGAGGGCTGCATTCTCGCTTATTTTTAAAATAAATTTTAAGGAGACAACCATGGCAAACGACAAAATCGCAAAACAAAAAGGCTCACGCAAGAAGGCTGTGACGGATGAAAATTCCACCACGGATACGGGAGAAAATTTCGCCGCAGACGCACTCAAAAGCTCCTCCGCGTCCGTTTTTGATAAAAGCGCAAATATCGCTCAAAATTCCGCTGCAAATTCTACGACTTCCGCCTCACATGCTCGCGACAAAATTTCTAAAAATCGCGCCGCAGGCGAGAATTCCTGCGACGAGTGCGATTGCGAAGCCAAAAATTCCGCGCCGGGCGGCTATGATAGCGCAAGCTCTGCTTCAAGCACGAACTTTGCGGCGTGCTCAAGCGCTCAAGGCGCAAGCAACGCTAAAAATTCCGCGATAGGCTCTACGACAAATTCCATGGCTGATTATTTGACAAATTCCATCTCAAATCCTGCGAAGAGCTCAAGCAGCAAAGACCATATCTCTTACTCGCACGAGCATAGCGATAGCTCCGTAATTCACTCGCATCTATACGACGAAGATCTTGCGACCCACCCATACAATCAAGAAGAGAACCTCGCAGCCTATTTGCACGAATACGGAGCAAATTCTGCGGCGTCTTCGCATGAGCACGACGAGGATTCCTCCATCAGCTCGCATGAGCACGACAAACATTGCCATGATCACAAACCCCACTCTCACCGCGCGATTATCGGATTTGACGAACACGGCATCCCAAAAGTTTTAGTGCCCGCAGAGGCTAGTCCGCACACACATAAAGACGCGCAGGGCAATCTTTTCGAGCATTTTCACGAGGCGGAATTTACGGCGGATTATATGAAGGCGGTGCTTGAATACAAAAAGACCTTCCCCACAAAGCAAGAGGTACTTGAGAAAACCCCTGATCCCGCCGTGCGCGAAATGATGCTTAGGATGGAGCAGATCGGTGTAGATACGGCGTTTGATCGTTTCGACAAACAGATGCCTATGTGTAGCTATGGACTTAGCGGAGTATGCTGTAAGATCTGTAATATGGGACCTTGCAAAATTACTAAAAAGGCTGATCGCGGCACTTGCGGTGCGGACGCCGATCTCATCGTATCGCGCAACCTACTGCGTCAAGTAGCTGCAGGCGTAGCTCAACACGGCGCGCACGCCAGAGAGCTTCTACTGTCGCTAAAATGGGCGGCGCAAGGCAAGCTAGATCTGCCCATAATAGGCGAATACAAAATCATCAATACCGCAAAAGCCTTTGGAATTCCAACTGAAGGCAGAGAGTTAAAAGAGGTAGCGATCGAGCTTGCCGATACGCTTTTGACAGATCTTTCGCAAAGTAGCGGCGAGTATAAAACCATCACTGCGCTCGCACCTAAGGAGCGTCAAGAGGTATGGCGCAAGCTGGATATCTTGCCGATTAGTGCGTATAACGAAGTCTTTGAGGCGTATCACCGAACGGGTGTAGGCACGGACGGAGACTGGCGCAGCGTGATGCAGCATCTTTTGCGCTGCGGGCTTGCTTTTACCTTCACCGGCGTAGTAGCTGCGAATATCGCTACGGATGCACTATTTGGTGTAGGAGATCGCGTAACTTCCAAAAGTAATATGGGCGCGCTTAAAAAAGGCTGGGTCAATATCGCCGTGCACGGACATCTGCCGACATTAGTAAGCCTAATAGTGGAGATCGGAAATTCTAAGGAGTACCAAGACAAGGCTCGCGCAATAGGCGCGCAAGGGATCGCATTTTACGGCGTGTGCTGTTCCGGACTATCGGCGATGTATCGCAACTGGGGCGTCGTGCCGCTCTCAAACGCCGTAACTGCCGAACTCGTCATAGGTACAGGTGCACTTGATCTGTGGGTCGCCGATGTCCAAGATGTCTATCCTGCGATCATGGACGTGGCTAACTGCTTCCAGACCAAGGTCGTTACCACAAGCTCATCAGCTAGGCTTCCCGGAGCCGAGCATATAGGCTACGATCATCACCATAGCAATATCGTCGAGACTAGGAATTTAGCACGTAAAATTCTAGACCGCGCATTGCAATCTCACGAAAAGCGCAAGGGACTGCCGGTATATATCCCGCCGTATGAAGTCGAGGCCGAAGTGGGCTTTTCGGTAGAATTCGTCCATAAACACTACGGCGGTATGGAGCCGTTAGCGCACGCGCTAAAAAGCGGTGAAATTTTAGGCATCGTAAATATGGTCGGCTGCACCAATCCTAAAGTGCCTTATGAGCGCGCTATCATAGATGTCGCACAAACCCTAATCGAAAATAACGTCCTAATCCTAACCAACGGCTGCGCGTCGTTCCCGCTAATGAAGCTGGGCTTTTGCCAAAAAAGCGCGTATAAAAAAGCGGGCGCGTCACTGCGGGCGTTTTTAGAAAAAGATGAGCTTCCGCCGATATGGCACGTGGGCGAGTGCATCGATAATACCCGCTCCAGCGGAATTTTCGCAGGTATCGCAGGAGTGCTAGGCAAAAATCTCTACGAGCTGCCGCTTGCCTTTACCTCTCCCGAGTGGGCGAACGAAAAGGGCGTCGATGCCTCGCTCGGATTCCGCCTGATGGGCATCGACTCGTATCACTGCGTCGAGTATCAAATCCACGGCTCCGCAAATATCATACACTTTTTCAAAGAGGGCACCAGGCGAGCGCTTGGCTCTGTGATGCACGTAGATACCGATCCGGTCGCGCTCGCGCTAAAAATGGTAAGTGATATGCGCTTAAAACGCAGAGCTCTAGGCTGGCAGTAGTGACGGACGGATTCATTTCGCATCGCATTTTAAGCGATGCGAAATTTCATGATAAAATTTAACCCCTTGCGGGCAAATAAAATCCCACAGCTAAACGAGTAGTAAAATTCTACAACTAAGTGGCTAGCAAAACCCGGGTCAAATAAAGAGAAAATTTTCGCACCGCATCCGTTCGTGGAATTTTAAATCATATCTTCAAATCCTACGTAAAATTTCGCCGCGCGCTGCGTCTGCTGCTAAATCGGCGGAATTTAGCCGGGTAAAATTCCGCCATCGGGCTTAAGTCTATCTTTCGCGAAAGGATGAAATTTTAAAATTCCATCTCAGCGTAAATTTCGTAGGCGTTCATCTGAAATCCGCAAGCGAAATTTCGCTAAAAGCCTTATTGCACGGAGCTGCACGCCATTAAATTTTGCTCACGTATATGAAAGCCGAAATCATAAAAATTTAATATGATATGTGCTAAAATGCCACATCTGTTTAAGGATTTAGATGTATAAATCAAAGTCGCCGCAGTCTCTAAGTCATCATCGGTAGGAGATGTTGTGCGAGGCGGAGGCCCTGCTGTCAAGTCCTGCGTTTCGCAGCTTGAGGCGGTGCGGCAAAAGCGCGTCTGTGCTGCGCCTGCAAACATTTTCGGACGGGATCGTACGGGCGCGAGGACGTCACTGCAAAGCTTGCAGGCGGCTAAAATTTTCATCCGGATCTTTTCTGAAATATTGATCTTGGAGCTATCACGAAGGAATTTTGCTGCAAGCCTTTCGCCTACGAGCCGGAAGGCGGAATTTAAAGCGAAATTTTAAGCGTGTTTCAACGAGGCAAAATTTCAAAGATTAAACTTAAGGCAAAAGATAAAATTTAAAGCAAGGGAAGGTATGAAAAATTTTAAATTTATGCTCGTGCTGCTGATACTAGCGACGATCGCGACGATCGCGATATCGCTTTGTATAGGGCGCTTCGGCTTAAGCATCACCGAGGTGCTAAAAGCGCTTAGCGGCGGCGAGGTAGCGCAAAACGTCCACAATGTCGTCATGCAGGTGCGCCTGCCGCGTATCATCGCCGCAGTGCTCGTGGGCGCGGCGCTGGGCATCAGCGGCACGGCATATCAGGGCGTCTTCAAAAACCAGCTCGTCTCGCCCGATCTTTTGGGCGTCAGCGCCGGAGCTTGCGTGGGCGCGGCGATCGCGATCCTGCTTGATCTAAACATCCTTTTAATCCAGCTTTTTGCTTTCGTTTTTGGGCTCGCGGCGGTTTGCATTACGCTTCTGATTACGCGCGCGCTTCGTTCGAGCGCCACCATAATGCTTGTGCTTGCCGGCATCATCGTAAGCGGTTTGATGGGCGCGTTGATCGGATTTTTAAAATTTATGGCAGATCCCGAGACGAAGCTTGCAGACATCGTGTATTGGCAGCTAGGAAGTCTCGCGAAGGTCGATCCCTCCGTGCTAGCGATGATAGCGCCCGTGATGGGGATTTGTATCGTGGTTTTGGTATTGATGAGTTACCGCATAAACGTCCTATCCATGGGTGATGCTACGGCGGCGAAGCTGGGCGTAAACGTCGTGCTGGAGCGGGGCATCATCATCGTCTGCGCGACGCTGCTAACCGCAAGCAGCGTGTGTATCAGCGGCATAGTCGCGTGGGTGGGGCTTTTGATGCCGCATCTAACGCGCATGATCGTGGGCGTGAGCAACACCAAAGCGATCCCCGCGAGCATATTTTTAAGCGCGATCTTCGTGCTCATCGTAGACGACGTAGCGCGCAGTATAAATCAAAGCGAGATCCCATTAGGGGTGCTTACGGGCTTTATCGGCACGCTATTTTTTATATTCATCCTGCTTAAAAACAAAAGGAAGCTAAATGGTTAGAGTTGAGAGCTTAGACTTCGGCTACGTAAAATCCGCCCCTCTGACGCTGCGCGATGTGAATTTCAACCTCGAAGCGGGCGCGATGCTGACGATTTTGGGGCAAAACGGCGCGGGTAAATCGACGCTTTTAAATTTAATCAGCGGCACGCTTGAGCCTCTGCGCGGTAAAATTTCAATCGACGGCAAGGATATGGCAAGTCTTAGCGCCAAAGGGCGCGCCGAGATCATCGGCTACGTCTCGCAAAGCGAGGTCTGCGAGTACGATTACAGCGTCTTTGAGTACGTCCTGATGGGGCGCACGGCGCATATCGGGATCTTTTCGCAGCCGAGCGAAAGCGACTACAAACTCGCGCAGCGCTACATGAAAATGCTTGAAATTTGGCACCTAAAAGACAAGATCATCACGCGCCTAAGCGGCGGTCAGAGGCAGATGGCGTCCATCGCGCGCGCCCTTTGCAGCGAGCCGAAGATCGTGATCTTCGACGAGCCCACCTCGGCGCTGGATTTTGCCAACCAATACAAATTCCTCCGCGCCACGAAGGAGCTTCTCAAAAACGGCTACACCGTCGTTTTAGCCACGCACAATCCGGACTTCGCGCTGCTTTTGGGCGGATACGTCGCGCTCGTAAAAGGCGGCGGCGAGGTCGCATACGGCAAGGCCGAGCAGATCATAAAGAGCGAAATTTTAAGCAAGCTATACGATCTGAAGCTCGATGTCAGCTACAACGAAAAGGTCGGCAGGGTCTGCTGCTTGACGTATCCATTCTAGTTTTTACTTCGCGGACGAGCAAAGCTCGTCCTTGCGACGGGGAGCTTCGCTCCCTCGACCCACCTAAAGTTACAGAAATTTTACTGCGTAAAATTTTAAAATTTATCGGTTTTACTTCTCGGTTCGAACAAGATCCGAGCCTGCGAGCGATAAAGCTTATATGGCGCTAGTAGCGATAAAATTTTAGCCTCTGCGGCGGAGTTTTTACGGCGGCGAAATTTTAAAATTTCAAAGCGGGCGGCGGGGTCGGAATTTTAAAATTCTCTCCGAATTTTAAGCATAAAAATCAAAATTTATCGTTACAATTACGTAAAATTTTTAAGGAGCGAAAATGAAAAAAATAGTTCTTTTAAGCGCAGCTGCAGCGCTTGCCGTAAATTTAAGCGCGCAGGAAAACAGCCTTGAGATCTACGCGAACTCCGCCTTCTTGCATCAAAACTTCGGCGCGCAAAAATCAAACTTCAGCGTGAACGTGCCGGAGTACTTGGATATCCGCAGCATCGAGATTGTGGGCTCTTGCGAAGTGCGCGAATTGTCTTTGGAAGAGAGCGAGCCCGTGAAAAACGCGGAATTCGCCAAAAAAGAGGCGGACGAAAAGAGCTTGCGCGAGCTAAGCGACCGCCTGGTCGCACTTAAGGCGCAGCAGCGCTTTTTAAGCGATTTTGCGAGCTTAAAAGATAGAAGCTTAGCAAGCTTAAAGGCGGATTCGCAAAAAATTTACGACGAGGTCTTGCTCGTAGCGGGCGAAATTTCAAAGACAGACGAGCAAATCGGAAAGCTCAAAGAGAAAATTTCAAAATATCATATCAAAAACGAACGCCGCTTAAACGCGAACTTCAGCTGCGATCCAAGCTTCGTAAAAATAAGCTACCCCGTTGACGTCAGAGCCTACACGCACAACGAGCTCTCTGCCGATCTTGCGAGCGGTAAAATCGAGGTCGCGCAAAAGCTCTCGGTGCAAAATCCGCTAAACGCCGAGCTAACGAATTTAACGATCGCGCTGTATCCTTACGAATACTCCTCACAGACCGCACCGCAGCCTTTTTACCCGTGGTATGAGGGCGAGCCTATGGAGCCTGAGCCCGCGGCGGCTTATAAAAAGGATGCGATGCTAGAGGTGGCGGATATGCAGAGGGCACCTGCGGCGGAGGCGAGATCATCGTATGCAAGGACTGGCTCGAATATCGAAAACTCGCTCTCAAAGGCGTGGAAAATTAGCGGCGTGAGCCTAAAAACGGGCGAGACGGGCGAGTTTAGCTTCGATAAACAGAGTCTGGATGCGAAATTTGATCTACTCATCGACGGCTACGGCAGCGAGGCGGCCTACGTGCGGGCTAAATTTATCCCCGAAAGAAGCATAGAGGAGAGTGAAACGCTAATAAAGCTCGACGGCGTGCAGATCGGGCTCGTGCATCTAGGCTTTGCCGCAAACTCCGAGGCTACGGCATATCTGGGTAAAAACAGCCTGATCGAAGTCAAAAAAGAGCAGGCGAACAACTTCACGAAAAATTCCTTTTTCGGCGGCGAAAGTAAAAATTCCATGGCTTGGGATTACGAGATCAAAAATAGCTCCAAGCGCGCGTGGAACGTGGTTTTGCAAGAGCGAGCGCCCGTTTCGACGCACGAAGACGTAAAGGTCGCGCTGAAAAACTCGCCCGAGCAGAGCAGCCTCGGCAAGGACGGACTACTTAGCTGGGACTTTGAGCTAAAGCCAGGCGAGAGCAAAAAGATCCGCTTCGGCTACGAGCTAAGCAAACCGAAGAAGTAACGAGCTTTAGCGCGGCGCGGTTAAATTTTGCGCAGCGGAGTAGCTTTTTGCGGTGCGGTTAAATTTTATGCGGCACCGTTTTATGAGACGGGCTCCCCTTTCGGCGCGCCGCTGAATTTTACGCGGCAGACTGACCTTTTACGGCGCGATTAAAGCTTGCGGGCATAAAACTAAGGCGCGGCTTTAGAATTTATCTGAAATTTTTGGCGCCGCACCGCTGAATTTTATGCACCGCGCCGAGTAAAATTTAAGCGCCGCGAGAACCAAAATTTAAATGTTGCGGCGATTTAAAATTGGCTAGCGCGGGATATGAAATTTAGCGATGCAAAGAGGTTTTGGCGCGGGTAGAAAAACTTTAAGCGTCGCTAAAATTTATCTCAAATTTAAAAAGCTCAGGGCGATGAATGCGGAGCGAAGGTATAAATTTAGCGCGGTGGCGGGGCGTGAGTTTGCTTCGCTAGCGGCATTTAAAGGATTGTTATGAAATTTCGCAAACTTAAATTTAAAATCCTAGCCGCAGTGCTACTTTTCTGCGCCGTGTTTATCCGCATCGTGCCCGATTACTCCGCTTCGCAAGGCTCCTGCGTAGTTACTATTTTTAGCTATTACAAATATCAAAAGGGATATTGTCTAAAAGAGAATAGAATTCTGAGTAACGAAGAGCTACTTCAAAATGCCGCTATAAATTATTTTAAAAGATATCACGACTATGAGATTCTGCGAAATACCATTATCGATGAGCACGATATAAAAAATTTCGGCCATAGTTTTTATACGGCGCGCATCTCCAAGCTCTATCTAATCGGCGATTTCAATGAAGAAAACTGGTTTGATTTTTTAGTTGAAAATACCGACAGAAAGAGTTTTGATTATGAGATAAAAGACAAGACGCAAATAGATATCTCCGATCTATCAAAATATTTTGTATATAAGGATGAAATTTTGGGCTTTAGACAGCCTATTATCTTATCGGAAGAGAAAAATCCATTTCATAACGGAAAAATGTTTTTAGAAAAATCATTTTTAATTAAAGAAAATCAATTTTTTGTGAATTATGTTGATGTCGATGATATAAGTTTTTACATTGAATATAATGTTATTAAAAATTTAATGGCAATAAAAAGCGGATATGAGAGTTTAGAAAACTTTAACAAAGTCTTGGCTTATACTCATATGAAACATTATAGACGTAAATTCTCATACGATAATTGCGGAAATATAAATTTTGATATCAAAGCTCCGGCGGAACAGGAACTGGATATGTGGATTCACGGTGGATAAGATTGGTTGAAATTTTATCTTAACGAATGTAACCGAAAAAGGATAAGAGATGGGCAAAAAAGAAACTGATTTGAGATTAGAATTAGAGGGTAATTACGGAGCCGATATATTGAGTTATTATTTGTGGGGAAAGAAAACTCCTCCTGGTCCGAAAGAATTAGCCTCTAACGAATGGATGGATAGAAAAGAAATGATATGAAATTCTACAGGTCTATTAAATTTAAAGCCCTAGCGGGCACGCTGCTTCTTATAATACTTTGTGCCGCATTTATCCGTATAATCCCCGATTATTCCACTTCACGAGGCTTTGTAATAGTTTCTCTCTCCGACTACGACAAATACAAGCAAGGATACTGCCTGAAAGAGGATAGAATTTTACCCAAAGAGGAGCTGTATAAAAGAGTAGCAGGGGCATATTTGGACTATGACGTAAAGCTATATTGGATGATTGATAATTATAGGTTGAAAACCTTCGGTAGTCTTTGGTCCAGTAGATACGAGGTTGCATACTATGAACTAGAAAATATAAATTTATCGAATTGTTTTGAAGTATTAGAAAAATATTACCAAGAGGGAAAAACGACCGAGCAGATACTGATGAAAGAGTTAAAGGCTAAAAAAACCGATCCAAAGAAATATTTAAAAATAAATTTGAATGATATGAGCGTTGGATTTGACAGACCGATAGTTATGGTTGACGGTGGCGAGAAAGAAGTCACAGGCACTTTGTTCCTTGATAAATTCGCTATATTTAACGGCAATTATATGCAATTTAACCATTCGGAGTATCTGTGCGATACGAGAGAGAGAGGAAATTTTATTATCGTGAAGAAATACTATAAAGAGAGAAAAAATGCCGTAGTCGGTATTGGAAAAGGTTTTAAATTTGATAACTGCGGCAATATAAATTATCCGCTGGAAGAAAATTATTTGGGCGGTAGAGATATAGAGAGGCGCTAAATTCTCTAAGATGAATTTTGTTAAAAAATTTAAGGGACTTAAGACCGATGAATGCGGAGCAAAGGTATAAATTTCACAGAGCGGCGAGATATTTGCTCGCTTAGTGGGTGTTTTCTTGCTTATTTGGTGGGCGACGTCTTTGATTTTAGAGGTTCTGCCTTTTGCGGGCGCGCTAAGGATTACCGTTTTTGTGGCTATATTTGCGATTTTGGATTGTGCGCCGCTTTGGTATTTGTTCAAAAGGTATAAAAATTTTAAGTCAAGCAAGCTGTTTGTAAAAAATCCAAATCTTAGTTTGCTGCTTTTTGCGGTAGAAAATTTATCGCTCGGCGCTTTTTACGGCGGATTTTTGGCATGCCTCGCAGCAGGGTATTTTTGGGGCGAGCGTGCCGCCGGCTGGAGCGCGGCGTTTGCGTTTGCGTTTGCGCCCGTTTGTCTGATCGTTTTCGTGATCTCGTATATGTTTAACGAAAAGAAAAGCTAAACTTATGCGCCTCGCGCCCGCTAAATTTTATCTCTCGCGTAGCACGGGCTTAGGCACGGATTTAGCCCTCGCAAGCTGGGCGCTATTTAAAATTTAGCTCATCCCGCTTGCCTTAAAATTTTAAAATTCTATCATCGCAAAAGCTCCGCCGCGGACAAAATTTTGCAAACGGATGAAATTCTTACTAGCCGCCATACACACTGCGCTTTAGCACTCGCACGATACGCGCCTATTGCCGCTGCGACATTTACAAAATTTTAAAACGGCGCGGAACTCGCCTCGCAAACGGCGATTGCACCGCGGTCTTATCTATTTATTTATGCGAGCAGCGAACTTCGGGCTAAATACGAGACCCTTATCTTAGCCACAAAGCAAATCCGAGCTCCAGCCGAGAAAATGCGAGCGGCGCGAATGCAGAAGCAAAAACCAAGCGGGCGCATTTGTCCGAAGCCTAGCCCTTTAATTTCATCATTTTTTCTAAGATTTCATACACGAGATCAAACTTTGTAAAGCCGTCTCTATCCAAAAAATGCCCGCCCTTTTGCACCTCGTAAAACTTAGCGTCCATCTGCCCCGCTAACTCGCGACTGAAGCTAAACGGCACGATATAATCGTCCTTTGCGGCAACCACCGCGCGCTGTTTTGCGGCGGCTTTTATGCGCTCAAAATCAAAGCCTTTTTCCATAAACTCGTCTAAAATTTTAAATTGCGGATCGCTAAGCGGCTTTGCAAGCCCCGAGACTAGCACTACGCCCTCTACTGCGCCGCTTGCGGCACTGCTTTGTAAGAAATTTAAGATCGTAGGGCAGCCGAGGCTGTGTCCGACCAGATAAACTTCGCCTTCAAATTTTACGCTTTCTCGCAAGGTTTTCAGCCACTCATCAAGCCTCGGATGCGCAGGCGTGGGCATCGTTAAAATTTCCGCCCTCGCGCCCGATTTTTCGATCTCGCCTTTGAGCCAGGCAAACCAATGGCTTTTAGGCGAAGCATCGTAGCCGTGCACGATATAGACACACTTTTGCATATTTTTCTCCTTCGAATTTAAGCTCGCCCCAAATGAGGCGGTACCGACGCAAAGTAGCGAAGCTGCGCACGCCAAGCTAAATTTCATCGCATTTCGTCTTTTGCTATTCATCTCTAGCTCCTCTCATTTCTAAAGCGGACATTTTACATCGTTTTTTAAAAAAACTTCTTAAGACGTTCGCGCAAATCTATAAAAATTCGCAGTAAAGCCGCTTGCGCGCTAAATTTTAAAATTTCAATCCGCGCCCTAGCCCTTACAGATCGTGATTTTATCGGCAAATTTACCCAAAAAATGATACCCCGAGCCCGCCTGCGCGATGATATCGAGTACCGCGTCCGCATCCCGCACGAGCGTGCCGCCTGCAAAGTCCACGCCGCGCTCAAATAGCGCCTGCGGCAGTAGCGGCGTGGTTGGCCCCACGAGCACGAGCTTGGCGCCGCTTTTTTTCAGGCGCAAAAGTCCATCCAGCGTGTCGTTGATGAGCGTCGTAGCCGTGATTATCACGTTATCTGCGCGCGGCACAACGCTTGCGGCCTCGCTTGCGGGCAGGTAAAACGGCAGCTCCGCCTCTTTAAGCGTGCTTTTGTCAAGCTCTAAAATTTTAAAATCCGCGCCATTTTTCATCAGCGTCTTGATGTAGGGCACCAGTGCGCCCACGACGACGCTAAAGCTGCCGCGCTCGATCCGCAGCTCATCAAAGGGATCGGCGCCGAATTTCACGTCGTAATCGGCGCGGATTTTATCAAAACACGCCCTTCCAAGCGCATTTAGCGCGGCAAGTGCGAGCGTCTTTTTAAGCGGCGCGGCAGAGCCCAGATCGCGCAGCAGATAGCGCACGCTCCTGCCTGCGATATTGCCCGAATCGGGCATCGCGCTTGCTTGCGAGGGGCAGCAAACAGCGCCCGATAGGGACTTTAGTGGCGTATAGCTAAGCCCGCACGCGCCTCCTTGCAGCTTTACGCCGCTAAAAAACAGCCCCACGCCCAGGCGCTGGATCTTAAGATCCAGCGCCTGGGCGCCTAAAATTTCTTTCGCGCACTCCAGCGTCTGATCTAAAATTTCGCTCATTTTCGCTCCTTTGATGTGGAATTTAGCGCCATTATAGCTTAAAATCTCGCCGCCCGTATTGATATAGATTTATTCGGCGGGCGGCGTCCAAGCAGATGCGAGCCAAATTTAAGGCAAGCGGCTAGCGCGAGATAAAATTTTACGTAGCGAGCGCGTATCGTTGCGGCTTGGAATTTTAAACTAATCGGCGGCGGGACGAAGCGGTGGGCGCGAGCTCGGGCAAATACGAGCAAATTTAATAATTGCGAGCGAACGCAAACTCGGACGCAAGCTAAATTTAACGAAAGTGGCGGCAGCGGGCAAAATTAATAAAAGGTGCGGGCGCGGGTAAAATTCAAGCCATACGCGGATAAAATTCAAACGACGAGTCGTATCTGCGACAAGTCGAGCCCGCTGCGGAGTTAAATTTTATTTCCTACCTGCCGCACGGCTAAATTTTATTTCATATCCACCGTAGGGTTAAATTTTATTTCCGATCCATCGAGGGGCTAAATTTCATTTTCCGATCCGGCGAAAGGCTAAATTTTATTTTCCGAAAGCAGGATGTTGATGAGCGGATTTAGCAGCGTCTCGCCGCGAGCAGCGCACAGTACGATCTCGTCGTAGTAGTAGTCGCTCCTGCCGTAGTTATGAAACTCATACGCGCCAAAGCCATATCCCATCGGCGTGATCTCGACGCGCGAGTACCAGGCGTCCTTGGCGATGATGTATTTCTCGGTGTCTTGCGAATAAACCCACACCACGATCTCATCTTTGTTTTTTTGCCGCATCAGCCACATGAAGACGTTTGCGATGTCGTTGAAAAAATATGTATCGCCGTTTGGCATAACGGCCTGAGCGGTGTTATACAGATCGTTTATCACCGTGCCGCTCTCGTGGCATAGGTATTTGCCAAATTCAATCTGCAGCGGCTGCTTATCGGTGTTGCCGTGGCGCACGGAAATTTTGGATTCGGCTATATCCATGGACGATATGAGCAGCCCCATCACGCAGGCAAGCAAAACCGCGGCAAAAATTTTCTTAATCATAGCAGCGCGCCCCGCACGAAGTAGTATTTGACGACGTAGGCGCTGCAGATGAGCGCGTTTAGAATGAGCCAGAACGAGGAGTATTTAAGCAGGTGGGTATAGGCGCGCTTAGTAATGAGCTCCGTTAAAAACGGCACGATGCCGAAAAATATACCCAAAAACAGCGAGCCCCAAATCGCATAGCCGACGAAGTAATAATCCTTCAAAAGCATGCAATACGGGCATTTATGGTTGGGCTGTTCGTAAACGTAAAGCCCGAAAAAATAGGTGATCGCGTAGTATGCGACGAACAAAAAGAGCAAATTCAGAGTAAAGCTCGCCATCGACTGCTTTAAGAAATTTAAGATCAAAATGGCGCCCAATATCGCGTAGAAAAAGGTTGCCAAAAGCGCCTGCGTGTAGCCGAACGGGAGCTTCGGCGCGCGAAATACGACCGAGCAGCAAAACACCGGCACGCGCAGCGGGATATTGGTAAAAAATAGAATTTCTAAAATAAACTCCGCCAAAACGCCCGTAAAAAGGATGGTAAAGATCAGGTATTTGCGCCGCAGATAGGGAAATTTGCCCGCTTTAAGATCGAGGCTATTTAAAATAAGCCAGAGCCCAAAGCCGAAGATCAGTAAAATTTTTAAAAGCAGCAAGATGTTGCCGTAGCGGTTCGAACCCACGACGCCCGCGGAGCACATCGCGCCCGGCACGATCGAAGAGAGCTCGTTTAGGCAGAGCGCGAAAAATATAAACAAAATGATCTTGCACGCTATCGTGAAGAACAAAATGGTGTTTATGAGATAGTTTCTTTTCTCCAGGGCGTATTGTAAATTTGAGGTGGCGTTAAAGTCCCAGTAGCGCATGATCCGCACGATGTGAAACTGCGAGATCGCCATCAGCGCTATTACGATCAGCTCCACGGCCAAAAACGCGATCACGCTACCCGATAAAAATACGCTCATGCTGAAATTTCTCCGTCTTTTAAAAACACGTATCGATCCACGAAGCTTAGCTCGTCGAAGAGTATGTCGTGCGTCGCGATCAAAACGGTCTTTTTAAGCTCTTTGAGCTTTGAAAGCATCTCGATAAAACCGAGCGAGTTTTGTTTGTCCAAATTTGCCGTCGGCTCGTCAGCCAAGATGATCTGCGGATTCATCACGAGCGCCCTTGCGATAGCGCAGCGCTGCTTCTCGCCGCCGCTAAGGCTAGAGACGATCTGATCTTTTTTATGCGCGATATTGGCGATCTGCATCGCTTCGTCTATGCGCGCGTCAAGCTCATCCCTACTCAGCCGCTCGAGGCTAAGCGGCGCAAGGACGTTTTTATAGACGCTAAGCGCCTCAAGCAAATTGAAAGACTGAAAGATAAAACCGATTTTTTTGTGGCGATACGCGGAGCTTTCGATATCGGCGAGCTTGGAGACATTTGCGCCGTCCACCAAAACCTCGCCGCTACTCGGCTTAGCAAGCGCGCCTATGATGGATAGAAGCGTGCTTTTGCCGCTGCCGCTGACCCCTTTTAAGATTACGATCTGCCCCTCTTCGATGCTTAGGCTTATGTTTTTTAAAGCGCGAAATTCATTCGCCCTGCCCTCGTTGTAAATTTTAAAAAGCTGTTTGATCTCTATCTTGCTCATTTGACGGCCTCGCTCATATCGCCTATAGCGATGCGCCAGGATGGGATGATGACGAACGCCAAAAACGGGATCACGCTAAAGACGAAGATCAAAAAGAGCATATTAAAATTTATCGCAGGCGTGAAGGTGATGAAATTTCGCAGCTCACCGCCTAAAAATATATCGCGCAAAAGCGGCGCATCCAAGATAAAAACATAAGCATAAGCGCCCGCGACGCCGAGCAGATACGCACTTAGCGAGACGATGAAATTTTGAATAAATTTCATCGCAATGATGTCTTTTATACAAAAGCCGATGCTGCGCAAGATCGCGATCTCCTTTTTCTTCTCGCCGTATGCGAGCGAAATTTGATTTTTTAGCAAGATGAAAAACGAGATCATCGCCACGGCGTAAAGCACCATAAAGATCCCCCCTTTGTAATAATACAGATGCCTCACTTCGGCTACCGCATCCTCGGCACTGAGAGCCTCCGTGTTGGGGTATAAATTTACGATCTTAAGCGCTACTTCGCTTACTTCGTTCGGGTTGGGTACGCTTACGTAGAGCTTGGTGTATTCGCCCTCCTTCAGGCTTAGCACCTCGCGCGCGGTAACGGGGTTTAGATAGATCACGTCGTTTGAGACGATACTGCTTTCGTGCGGCGAAATTTTATTAATCTTAATCGCGATTAGGCGCTGCTCGGTCAAAAAATGAAACTCGTCCTCGTAGTACCACTCGCCCATCGCCGCCTTTACTCCCTCGCCTACGATCATTTCGTTTTCGCTCAGACTTTCGTCGCCTACGATATGAAACCAAACGCGCTTTTGAGCGAAGTAATACATCCCGTCCACGGCGCCCTGCACTTCGCTGACGCCCGCGATTTTAGAAATGTCGTAGATATAGCCGTCGTGCATCAGATCGCGTTTGCCCGCGCGCAGAGCCTCTACGACGATGTCGGGTCTGAGCTTGATGACCTTTTCAAGATCGTTTTGAATGGAGCCCGAGATGAAAAGCACCGAGCTTAAAATAAAAACGATAAATGCAAAGATCGCAAAGCTAAAGAAGTGATCGGCTCTGTCTTTTCGCAGCAGAGTTACGGAGTAGTCGATAAAGCTTTTATTTATCATAGACGAACTCCGCGTAAGCTTTGCTCTTAAAGCTGCTTGAGAGCCGCACGTCCTTTATCTCGCGCGCGAGCTTTTGCAGGCACTGCTCGCCCTTTGCGCGATCAAAGCTTACATAATGCACCGCAATGAGCGCGTAAAGGGCGGCAAAAAAGATCATTAAAGCGCAAATGAGCCTCATAGCCCTTCTATTACGCTCTCTTGAATTTCATCAAATTTAAGTACGTTCTTACCGCCGTGATCTTTAGCGAAGGTCTTAGCCGCGCTCTCGCTCTCAAATGGAATGAGCTCGTCGCCCATCGGCCCTAAGACGTTGGAGCCGAGCACGAAAAAGGCACTTTTAGCATCGATCTTATGAAGCTTGTAGTAGTCGGTTACGTAAATTTTATCAAAGCCTTTGCCCTTTTGGAAGTAGTATTTCATCAGATCTTTTACGCCGTCAAAATACAAGCTCTCCCCGCCTTGAATCTCTATCATCGCCGCCCAGTTAGGGTTTTTACCCACTAGCATGCCGCAGACCGGGCATTTAGCGCCTTCAGGCACGACGATCTTTTCAGGTTTTTTCGCTTTTGCGTTTTTGTCGCTGCCGCCTAAATTTACAGGTGCATCCCATAGATACAGCGCCGCGGCTTGCAGGTGTTTGTCGTATTCAGGGGCTTTGCTAGCGCCCTTTGCGTCGCAAGTTTTTTTGAGATGAGCTTTAAGCTCGGAGATGGCTTTGAAGCTTTTCGCTTCGGTTTTAGCGCAGTTTGTTTCGTAAAATTCCTTACCGTGCGCGTAAACGCCGCCCTCGCGCTTGGCTTTAATCATCTTGTTATCGCCCTCAAAATCCTGTCCCGCAATCTCGTAGGCTTTGGCGAAATTCATTATCTCGCCGCCGTTTTCGGCTTGGAATTCTTTCGCATCGGCCTCGGTTGAAAAGGCGTATTTGCTATTGCGCGTCATCGTGCCTTTGACCTTGCTACCCACGACGTAAAAGGCTTTATTTGCATCGATCAAATTTAGATTTTTCGTATCGACGACCTGCGCATCGCTTGGAATTTTTCCCTCCGTTAGCTCGTACAAGCAGTGCAGAGAAGCTACTTGCTTGCCGTTCCAAACGTGGTTGGTTTTATAAAATTTTACCAAATTCATTCCACAAACAGCGCAGTATTCTTTGCCCTCGCCGCTTCCTACGAGCGTAGCCTTGCTAGGATCCACGCTTTGAAACATAGGCTTTGCCGGCTTATTAGCCCCATCCATGGAGGCACCGCAAACGAGCGCAACAAGCGCAGCCGAAGCTAAAAACGAACGTAAAATCATACTGTCTCCTTAAAAATTTGATGTTTTAAATCTACTTACTAATCGAATTTAAAAATTCCAAATTCTCGCATCCCATCTTGATGCCGCCGTCGCAGCTTTTTTTGAAAAACTCTTTTGCTTTGACGTTATCGGACTTCACGCCCTTACCTTCGGCATACATTATGGCTAGGTTATTGCAGCCGTCGAAGTGACCGAGGTTGCACGCCTTTTCATACTGCTGCTTTGCTTGCTTATAATCCTGGCCCACCCCCTGCCCGAAGGCGTATAGATAACCTAGATTGTTGCAGCCGATGCCGATATCGCCGCCGCAAGCCTTTTCGTAAAAAATTTTAGCCTTTGCGAAGCTTTGCTGCACGCCCTCACCCTTTAGATACAGATAGCCCAGGTTGTTGCAGCCCATCATATCGCCGTAGGTGCAGGCCTTTTCATAAAGGCTCGCCGCCTTAGCGACGTCCTTTGCAAGCCCGGCGCCGTTTGCGTATAAAAGCCCAAGCGATGTGCAGCCTTCGTTATCTTTGCAGGCTTTTTCGTAATAAGCCGCGGCTTTGGTAAAATTTTGATCCGCGCCGTTGCCGCTTTCGTAGATATAGCCTAGATTGTTGCACGCAAGCGCAAATTTAGCGCTGCACGCCTTCTCGTAGAGGCTGATCGCTTTTTCGAAATTTTTCTCTACGTTGCCGGTGCCCTCAAAATACAAAACGGCTAGATTATAGCATCCCGAAGCTTTATTTTCCAAACCGCACGCTCTTTCGTAAATTTCTGCGAGTTTTTTATGATCGCCGCTTTGCTGAGCTTGAATGCCCTCGCTGATAAAGCCCGCGTTTGCCGCGCCCGCCAAAGCAAGCGCTATTAGAAATTTTTTCAAATTTACTCCTTTATATCGTTTTTACGTCCCTGCCTCTGAAAGCAAGAGCGATTATTAAAAAGACCGCCGCTATTATACAATAAAACGGCGCGGGTATATGCGGTGCGTCTCCCGCGGCATAAGAGTGCATGCCGGTGAGGTAGAAATTTACGCCGAAATAGGTCATTATGATTGAGCTATACGCGAGCGTCGAGCTCACGCAATAAACATAGATCGAGCCGAGTTTCGGGATAAATTTCAGATGCAGCACGATCGCATAGACGATGATCGAGACATACGACCAGGTCTCTTTGCTATCCCAGCCCCAGTATCGTCCCCAGCTCTCATTCGCCCATACGCCGCCGAAGAAATTTCCGAGCGTCAGCATCGAAAGCCCCACGATGAGACTGATCTCGTTGATCGCCGTTATATATCTGATCTGCGCGTTAAGCCGCTCGCGATTGGCACTGTTTTTAAGCGCCATTAAAATAAGAGCCAAAAGCCCAAGCAGGCAGCTAAGCCCTAAAAATCCATAGCTAGCCGTGATAACAGATACGTGGATGCTAAGCCAATACGACTTTAACACCGGCACGAGGTTGGTAATCTGCGGGTTTACGAAGCTCATATGCGCTACGAGCATCACGATGCTAGCCAGCAAGCAGCTCGCGCTTAGCGTAAGTAGGGACTTTCTAAAAAATATGATCCCGGCAAGCGCCGCCGACCAGCCGATGTAGATCATCGACTCATAGCTATCGCTCCACGGCGCGTGAGCCGCGACGTACCAGCGCAGCGCAAGCGTAAGGGTATGTGCGGTAAAACATATCGCAAAGGCTGCGAATAAAATTTTTTGCGCGAGCGTGAAGCGCTTGCCGCAAAGTGCGCCCAAAAGCGCCAATATTAGAGCTACGCCGCCTAGGATCATATAGCAATAAACGAGCTTTTTGAAAACCGAAGCTTTGTTGTAAAACACCTCGGCCTTGACGCGGTTTTCACTCGGAAGTATAGCTGCCGAGGTGGCCCTTTGGTAGTTTTTCAGCTCTGCAAGTGCTGCATCCGCTTTAGTCCAATCATTATCCGAAATTCCGTCTTGCAAGCCGTTTAGATAGTCGTTTAGCACGCCTTTGATCTGCGGAGCGATACTATAATCCGCAAAGGCGTCGTTCGGCGAGAGCCAGGTGTTTTGCGGATCGTTCGGCACGGGGATAAATTTAAAAAACACTCCTCTAAAGGTCAAATACGCGATGTTTAGCCGCTCGTCGAATTTAATCAGCTCGTTATCGAGTACGCCGCGGCGCGAGGCGCTTTTTTCATTCGCCTCGTCCAGGGCGTGGGCGAGCTTGTAGTTGCCGTTTTCATCAAAGACCGAATTGAAGCTCGCATATCGCTCCTGCGGCGCTAAGCCCAGCATCTTTTTGATCTCGTCGTTTTTTATTTTGATGATCTTTTGATCGCGCCAGAAAGCGGGATTTAGGCTCATTCCTAGGATCATCTGCTCGGCACTTAAGCCATAAAGCCCCTCCGTGCCCGAAATTTTATTTACGATTTCGCTTGCTTCGGTGCTAAGCGGCTTGATCCTACCCATGTAATCTTGCACCAAAAGCTCCGCGAACGCGCCGTTTGCGTGAACGCGCGAGTTGGCTTTAAGGTTTGCTAGATAGTTTTCATCCGCGGCACGAAGCTCAATGCTGAAAAAAAGCGGCGCGATTAGAAGAAGCGCGGCGGGCGCATTGTTTTTGATAAATTTGGCGAGCTTTTTAAACCTGCTGCCGGCGGTAAAAAGATTTCCAATAAATCCGACGCAAAGTAGGAAATAGCCGAAGTAGGTTGGAATTTTACCCGGGTCGCGGTTAAGCTCTAGCACCGTGCCTAGCTCGTCCGTGTCGTAGGAGGATTGAAAGAGCTTAAAGCCGTCAAAGCTTAGCGGATGGTTCATATAAATTTCATGCTCCCCCACGCTCTTGCCCTCTTTTAAAATTTCAACGTCGCTAGCGTAGGATGACGGGCTTTGCGAGCCGGGATAGCGCTCGAGCTTAAATTTCAAAAGCTTTACCGCAAACGGAAGCTCTATGAGCTTCGAGCCCCAGCTTAGCATTATCTCCTCGCCGTCAAAGTTTAAAATTTTAGGTTCCCCGAGCCAGCCAGCGCCGCCGCGCAGCTCCGCCTCTTGCTCGCTTCCGCCCTCAAAGCCCGCTTTTACCGCAAGCGTGCCCTGCTCGCCTTTGGGCGCGGGTTTGTAGGAGCTAAATTTAACAGTGAAGCTTTTAGAATTTATACTTTGCGTGAAGCTAAAATCGTTATCGCCGATCTGAGATAGATTTAGCGGATGCTCAAACAGCGCGTCTTGCGTGCGGATTTGCAAGTATGGCTTGACGCTTACCATCTCGTTTTCGCTCTCGCCCGCTCTTACGTGCAGCACGCCCTCGGTGCCGAAATAACGCGTCAGCCCCGCGCCGATAAAGATGACGATAAATGCCGCGTGCAGAACGAAGGAGCCGAAGCGGCGCCACATTTTGGTTTTTATGATTATTCCTAGCAGGCTAAGCGTCGCAGCGCCCATGACGCACTCATACCAGCGCGCCTCATAGACTAAAATTTTAGCCGTTTGCGTGTCGTAAATACTCTCTAAAAAGGTTGCGACGCCGGCGCCTGCGGCTAGGATAAAAAGGAGGCAGAGCGCGAATTTATAAGAGATGAAAAATTTTAATATTTTTAGCGCGCTCATTAACCCTCCGCAGTTTTACATTATTATATCGTAAGTTTGTCCCGCGTATAGTATAAACATTCTAAGAAGTAATACTCCGACCACGCTAGCAAGCGCGCTAACGTAGAACGCAAACGCGGTGTGAGCGATCTTTTTGCCCAGTGCGAAATTTAAAACTAGCGGTATGCAAAAACCTACGCCCACGACGCCGAGCCAAAATAGCTGAGCATAAATTCCCTCGCTAAAGGCAACGCTTGCAGCTTTTTGCACGTCGCTGCCCGTGATGAGCGAAACGAAAATCATGCCGATTAGTAAAATTTCCATCGCTAAAACCGGCCACTCGACCGCGTGTAGAGTTTTTAGATCGCCGCCGTGCGGGTCTGCTTTAAAGAAAAGCGCGGCTATGAGGCTTGAGCCCGCAATGCCTGCCGATAAGCCAGACGCCACGAAAAGCGCAGGTAAAACAGCGGTATTAAGGATAGGAAATCTAACTAAAACCGAGATCAAAAATCCCGTATATGCGCAGATCGCGACCGCAAAAAGAAGCGTAAGCGCAAGAAGTAGCGGGCGAAGCGCGTTTACGATTTTCATCACAAGCTCGAAAAGCCCTTTTAAAAAGCTAAGATTGCGCGTCAAAAACTCTCTTAGGCAATCTTCAAACGCATAAAGGCAGGCTACGAAGCTAAGCGGGATATAGACGCAAAGCGCTGCAACGCCCACGGACATAACCGATGTGAAGTTATAATTAATCAAAATTTTCCAAAAAAGTAGCGGCCTCTCAAGGTCGGCTACCAGGCAGACCATGCCGAGTAAGATCGTAACTAAAGATAGCAATGACGCAGCCTTAAACAGCGGCGTGCTTTCGGTCTGTTTTTTATAAAATTTGACGAGGATCGCGACGATCAAAGCGCCGCCGCTCATACCCGCTAGCAAGAGATAAACCGCGATCGGCCAGCCCCACTCTACGCCGTGCGAGAAGGTCGCAGTGAAATTTATAGCTCCGTTCATATCACACCCCCAATTTAACCGCAGGAATATAGCGCAGGCTCGGCTTCGTGCCGCACTCAGGATGCATGCGCAGGCTGTCTTTTACGCGAAGCAGCTTGCTGATGTGCGAGCCCTCGTCGTTTAGATCGCCAAATACGATCGCCTCGTATCTGCACGCCTCGATACAGGCGGGCTCGTGACCGTCTTTTAAATTCGTATCCAAGCAGAAGTTGCAACTCTCCGCGGCTCTTGTTTCGTGGTTTATGAAGCGCACGTCGTAAGGACAGGCGACGATGCAATATTTACAGGCGATACAATCATCGGTGTTCATCGTCGTTATGCCCGTTTTTTCATCCTTGTGGCAGGCTTTCGTCGGGCAGACGTTCACGCACGGCGCGTCCTCGCACTGCTGACAAGAAACCCTAACGTAGCGCTTTTCTTTCAAATTTAGCGGATCGGTTTTATCCTGGATAAAAAGCCTCATTTGACCTTTCGGAACCAAATTTACCTTTTTACAGGCGATCTCGCAATCAGTGCAACCCACGCATTTGTTCTGATCGAATATCATGCCGTAGTGTGGCTTTTTCGGCTCTTGCTTTTTAGCACTTGCGTTTACATCTTGTGCACTTTTATCTGTGCCGTTTTGTGCGAGCAAGCTTGAGGCGATTGCGCCAAGCCCCAAAGAGCCGAGTGCGGCGGATTTTATAAAATTTCTTCTTTGCTTTTGCATATTCTCCTCCGACTAAATTTAAGCAAAACTACTTTGTTTTATTCGCGTCGTGAAAGCTTTTAGCCTCGCTCTCGCTAAGCTTTTTCGCAGCATCGGCAAGCTCGCCGGGCTTTAAAACCTTTAGTAGTTCGGCTTCAAAAATTACTACAGAACCCGCAGGAATTCTATCTATGTCCACGTTGCCGTAGGCTAAATTACTAGGGATTGTAAATTTATATTTCGAGCCCGTATTCATCAAAAGCAACCCCTCGCGTAATCCGTCGATTAAGCCTATCATAGAAAGATGCGCCGGAATTTTAGATGCGAAAGTATCGTCAAATACGCTACCGTTCGTCAAATACGCCTTGTAGTTCATCACTACTACGCTCTCAGGCTTTGGCTTTTCGCCCATACCTAGCTTTAAAATTTCATATTGAAGACCGGATTTTGTGGTTTTAACGTCCGGATTTTTGGCATTTTTCGCCATAAATTCCTTGCCTGCTTTTAAATTTTTATCAAGCTCCGCTTTGGAATTTGTTTCTACGATCTTATTTAGTTTATCGGCTCTTTGATTCAAAAGCGCAATAATTTCCTCATCTTTTAGCTTCTGCTGCTTTTTAAGAGCGTCCAAAAACCCCTCTATCACCGCATCTAAGTCATATTTGACGCCTAATGCGGCTTGTGAATGCAGCTGGTTTGAAACATAGCTTCCGGTAGAAGCTCCGATGCTATAAGATTCTTTTTGTTCTTGCGTAGTTAAATTCGCGCCCAACGCGCAGCTTGCCAAAACGATAGGCAAGAAAATTTTTAGTCTTTTTTGCATACATCTGCCTTTTAAATTTCGGGGCCGCAAACTTACGCGACCCCGAAAGAATTATAAATTATTATTTAGAATTCTTTGAGCCTCTTTAATATACTCTTTAGCGGCCTCTAGCCTTTGCTTAGTATATTTAAAGCCATGCATACCCCATGAGCCGTCTTTTTCGATAAGATCGACGGTGTCTTGAGCTTTTTCTATTAGCTCATAGACGCGAGTTTTATCGCTGGAGTTAAGCTTTTTAGTCTCAAGGATAGAGTAAATTCCTTGAATACCGATCTTAACTTGCGAGAAATCGCTCTTAATTGGAGTTTGCCAGCCCATAACCTCATCGTAAACCTGCTTTTGGTTTTTGAAGTGAAGCGTCTCTTTTAGCTCGGAGACGACTGGACTATGGCAGCCTTTGGTATCTTGCATATCTTTATCTGCCCAAGACGTTCGTGCGCACGACCACATAAGATCGACGAAATTTCGTCCCTCTTTATTTCTTTGGAAGTGCCAATCTTTCGCATCTCTTGGACCTTTAGCGGCATCGCCTGCGACTAGAGATTTTCTAGCAGGATCGATGTCGATCTTCCAGATGTGCGATCTTCTTTGAGTATCAAATCCCGCGTTGTCTTGGAACTGAATAGCGTAGAAGTTCTCGCAACTCATCATAAACGGCATGTGGCAAGATGCGCAGGTGTTGTCTTTATGTGTATCGGCTCTTGCGGCGATGTAGGCTTGCTCTTGGTGGCAGTCTTTGCACTCTTTTGTGATCTTAGGCTTTGTATAAAACGCGCTCAAATAGCCCTGCTCGGAGTTATAATTTACGCCCTTGACGGTTTTATCGCCAACTACCGGTCCGGTGTTATCGTGCGGATCGTGGCAGGTTACGCAGCGCATACCCTTCTCGTAGTGAGCGGTAAAGTAAGATTGAGAGCCCTCAGAGCCACATCCTGGTCCCATAGATTTAAATTTAGAGCTAAGAGATAGATCGGGATTTCCGTTGTTTAGCGGATTAGCACGAGCTAAATCAGGGCTATAGTTAAATCTTTGGTGGCAGCGTTCGCAGTTTGAGGTTCTAAAATTTGTAGCGCCGTCAAGGTGACCGCCCGCTCCATGGCACTCTTCACAGGTGATACCCTTGGAGATAGTGTGCTTTTGAAGCTCTTTTGCGTTACCCAAAGCAGCATAGAATTCTTTTTTAGTTTTAAAATCGAATTTGAATGGGTGGCAGACTTCGCAATACGAGCTGTTTGCTTGGAAAAACATCGATTTTTTGTATTTCGCAGCATATGACGCAAGACCTCTTACGTAACCGCCGTTATCGCCATAGTCGGCTAGGGTTTCCGGGAATTCCGGAACGATCTTTTTAATCTTTTTGACCGTCTCATCGTCTAAATTTAACGCCCAAGTCCTTTGGAATTGGTTGCCGCCGGCTACGATTTGACCGGTACCATCTCTTAGCAAGCCGCCCTCTACGTGATAGGTTCCGCGTAGAAGCCACGCATCTACGTAGCCGAATTTTGTCCTTAAGTGTCCCACGGTCGCATAAATTACGTCAGGGGTAATACCTTTTGGAAGGATCGACGCCGTATCTGGGCTAAATACAGGATCAGTTAGGTTGTTATTAACCTCCGGGTGCTCGCCTGGGAAGCGGATAGTAGTGGCGTGGCGCGATCTGCTCCATGTCTCATACTGTGCAGGGTGGCACTCGCCGCATTTTTCAGGACCTATGAATTTATTCGGAAATTGCAAAGAAGAGCCCGCAGGGATTCTATACATCATAGAGCTATAGCCCTTGCCGTCGTCTCTTTTGCTAGCCTTTGAAAAGTCAAATCCATGCCCTTCCGCAAGCCACTCCAAACCTCGGTCGTGTACATCCATCTTACCGACCGTCTTACCGCCGTATTTGGTAAAAATCGGGTGATTTTTAAATAGCCAGTCATACATCTCTCGCTCTTCTACGACGTAGTCCTGCAAGGATATGACGCCTCTGCTTTGCAACGTGCCCTTAGGATTTGCGATGACGTCGCGCGATTTTTGCGACATTTCCATCTCATGCCCCATGCCCTCATCAGCACAGGCTCCTGCGGCAAAAATGCTAATACAGGCTAGCGCGCCTAGTAGCATCTTATTCCATTTTTTCATGGCTCCTCCTTTGAAAATCGAAATTTTAAATTAGCAAAGTTCTACGCTCAAAATAATATCAACAAAAAAGGGTGAAAAAGGGAGAAATTTAATGAAGTCTAAATTTAACGAAAAGAGATCGTAAATATCGCGCCTTCGTCGGAATTCGCAGCGCTTATGCTCCCTCCGTTTTTTTCGATTATCATCTTGCTCATATATAGCCCTAGCCCGCTGCCCTGCTGTTTTGTCGTAAAGTGCGGCTCAAAAATTTTATCTAGCTGCGCTTCGTCGATGCGGCTTGCGTTATTTTCGATCGTGATTACCCGCTCGCCCTGCTTTAAAAACGAGTGAATTTTAATCTCGCGCCGTTTAAGCGGTACGTCCAAAAACGCCTCCTTTGCGTTATTTATGATATTTATGATCACCTGGATTAGCTCGTTTACGTTGCCGTAAAGGGTGAAATTTTCCTCTATCCGCACGCTTATATCGATGACGTGTTTTTTAAGCGAGGCGTTTAAAATTTTACGCGCCTGCTCGATCGCTTCGCCGGCGCTAAATTCCCTCTTCGGCATGTTTGGGTTGAAGAAATTTTTAAAATCCTCGATCGTATCGCTCATAAATTTCACCTGCTCGCCCGCATCCCTAATGCCGTCTTCGAGCCTTTCTTTTGAGAGCTTGCCTCGCTCGTTGTAAAGCTCTAAATTTATGAGCGTGGAGCTGATCTGCGATAGCGGCTGGCGCCACTGGTGCGAGATATTGCCGATCATCTCGCCCATTAGCGCGAGGCGGCTTTGATTTATCAGTAAAAGCTGAGTCTGCATCTTTAAGGTTTCGTTTTTTTTGTGAATTTTATAGATACAAAATATACAGATCAAAAACACCACAAGCAAGCTTAAGCCGCTAACGACGAACTCTTTGGTGTGGTAGAGCAGAATGCTTTTTATCGGAATTTTAAAGCTTATCATCGCGATCGTATCACCTAGGCTGCCTTTGAAATTCCCCACGTCGCCGTAGAGCTCTTGCATCTTTTTAGGCGCTGCGTTGATGCTGTGGCACTCAGTGCACGAAGGCTGAGAGTTTGTTATCGGCAGGCTCAAAAAATACGAGGCGCCACCTTTATCATAGATGACTCTGGAGTATTCTTTGTATCTATTTTCTTTAAAGCCCTCTAAAATTTCATTCTCAAACTCGCTTCCCTCGTGCTCGGGATTGAGCGGATCGGTAGCGACGAGCTTATAATCGTAGTTGATATTTTCTTTGGCGAGCTGAATTTTATAAATTTCGCGCGTTATGTAGGTCGAGGACATCAGCCTCGGATCGAAAAATTCCTCGCTTAGAAGCTTTTTTTCTTTAAGCTCGTTTATTAGCGGGCGCTGCACGGTCGAGACGTAATCGCGCACCGCATTCATCGTATCTAGGATATAAAACGCCTCGCGCCTCGTGTCCTTTAGCGCAAGCTCGCGGTAGAAGTTAAAAACCAAAGCCGTAATTACGATATATAGCAGCACGAAAAGCGCTACGATAAATTTAAATTTATACTTCAAAGAGATACCCCACCGCATATAAATTTTTTATCACGTCCTTACCGATCTTGCGGCGTAACTCTTTGACGATCGCCTTGATCGCCTCCTTGCTGGGCTGCTCGAACTCCCACATGTAGTCGAATAGCTGCTCGTAGGTTATGGTTTGATTTTTGCGCGCCAAGAAGTACTCCAAAAGCTTGCTTTCGCTTTTGGAAAGATGACAGGCGCTGTCTTTGACGTAGATGATCTTTTTGGCAAAATCATACTTCAGCTCGTCGTTTATATTCAATATCGGCGCGTGATTTATCAGCTCCGCTGCGACGTCTTGCAGCGCCTTTATAAAGGCGTTTTTGTCGTACGGCTTAGGCAGATACCTGGTGATCTTAAGCTCCACTGCCCGCCACAGATACTCCTGCTCGGTGTGGCTCGAAAGTATCACGATCGGCACCGAGATACCCGCGGCACGGATCTTTTTAACGACCTCTAGCCCATCCATATGCGGCACGCCGATATCAAAAACCAGCGCGTCGTACGAGCCGCTCATCGCCTCATCAAGCGCCTCCAGCCCGTCCTTAACCCCCACTACTTCGCCGAAAAACAGTTGTAGCGATTCGGTTATATTTTTTAAAATCCCGGGCTCATCCTCTAGGCAAAGCACCCTTTTATTGGACAAAACGTCCAATAATTCGTAATCTTGCATACTCTATCCGCCTCCAAGCTTAGCACATTTCATTCTTAATCGTCTCTTAAAATATAACTCGCTTAAATTATATAAATTTAGCATTAAACTAACGTTAAAAAATATACCAAAGCGGTTTGCACGCAAATTTAAACCTGCAACCGCCTATGTGCGAGCTTTGCGCCTGCATAAGTTGGATAAAAATATCACAAGAACATAAAAAGGCGGGACGATAAGCTTGATATTAAATTTTACCGCCTCGCAGGCGGCATATGAAAGGCGGTAAAATTTTATTTGAGAGGTGCTTGCATATGCATTTCGCAGACAAAGGCAATCAAATCATAAAGATCTATCAGCTCCATAGCTCGGCGGAATAAAATTTAAAATTTAGCCCAAGCCGGGCAAGCTAAAGTTAATGTGAATGCTCCATCTTTGAGTGATCCATGTTCTCCATCGAGCCATGATTCATATGCGAATGATCCATCCCCTCCATCGAACCCATATCGTGGCTCATCCCACTCATCGAGCCATGATCCATCATAGAATGATCCATGCCACTCACACCTGGATCGGTCATTCCAAAAATCATCGCGACGTGTCCTAGCACCAAAAATACAATCAGCGCCAAGAAATGAAATTTAAGCCTAGCTCTAAATTCCGCTCCTTTTGCGATAACTCCGAGTTCCAAAAGTAGCAGCACCAGCGCAGGCAGCGCCGCCGCTACGTATGCCGCCAAAGCTAAGGTGTCCGCAGCACCACGCAAATGAATGACGGGCAAAATTTTAACCGCTACGTAAATGATTAATATCGTAAAATAAGCGCCGAGAATGATGCTAAGGCATTTATTGATTTTTAGAGCCAAAGAGCCCTTCTGCGCGCGGTACAAGCTAAAAAATTCGCTCGCTACTATCGCTTCTGCTAAGCCCATCGGCACCGCCATAAATAAAATCAAATTCCACGGCTGATTTGCCATCAAAAGTTCCATGTAATTCGTCATTGCCATGTTTTCTCCTTATTTTAGTTTAAAGGGCGCAATTCTAGCGGCTTTCGGTAAAAAATTTTAAAACGATAGATAAGATTAAGTTCGCCTTTAATCTTATCTTTCCGTAAAACGATTTGGGCTGCGTCTTAAAACTCGCTCACAAATATTAAATTTATCTCGCCTCGCACGCCGCCTCTTCGTATCTAACGTGAAATTTAGAAAATTTATATTTGCAAAAGCAGATGCATTAAATTTAGCCAAAACGCTTTAAATTCCGTAAAATTTCAGCTTTGCAAAGATAGAATTACAAAATTTTTTAAAAGGATTCAGAATGAAAAACTCCCTCTTATTCGCCTGCGCGGCGCTGATTATATGCGGCTGTTCTAACTCGGAGCATCCAAAGCCAGGCGTTTCGCATTGCAGCGAGCCTAAAATGGATGAGGCGTCGCATCAGATGATTCAAATTTGTGGCAAAAGCGAGGATCCGCAAATCGAAAATATGCAGTGCAACGAAAACGGACTTTGCTTCGGCACCGCAAAAATCAGATAGCCGAAGCGTCTTGCGAGCACCAGTGCTAAATTTAACTATTTTAGAGCCAAAACCGGATGCCCGAGAACGATCCAAGCCACGCTTTAAAATTTCGCCCGCAATTTAATTAGACCCGTTTCACGCGCCGAGTAATGGTAGCGCCCTTCAACATAGTGAATTTCATCGCCAAGCATCATAAATTTGAATTTACGCTGATTACTTTGCTTTTATTTCTCGCGATTTAGCGAAATTTATTTTAAAAGCTCAAATTCCGCCCAAAATTCGCTGCCCGCGCCATCGATCTCGCCGCTTTTTACGCCGAGCTTCGCGCCGTGGATTTTGGCGATATTTGCAGCGATAGCCAGCCCAAGGCCGCTGCCTGCGTTTAAGCTTTTATTTCTTGAACCCTCGGCTTGGTAAAATTTATTCCAGATTAGCTCGCCCTCTTTTTGCGAAATGCCCGCACCGTCGTCTTTTACAGATAATAGAGCGTGCGCTTTGGACGCGGTTAATCTTAGCTCAATCCTGCTAGCGGCAAATTTTAGCGCGTTGCTTAAAAAGTTATCCGCTAGCCGCGAGATCATCAGCTCGTCGCCCAAAATTTCAACGTTTGGCGCTATGTCGTGGCTAAATTTTATCCCTTTGAGCTCGGCCAGTTTTTCGTAGTCCCTCGCGAGATTTTGCAAAATAGAGCTTAAGCTCACGCGCTTTAGCGTTAAATTTCCGCCCGATTCCAGCCTCGAAAGCTCCAAAATTTGATCTATCAGCGAGGCGATCTTCTTTGACTGCCTGGCGATGACCTCCAGCGACTCTTTGGCTTCGTTTAAATTTTGCGCATAGCTTGCGGCGTAGTCGCTCTCAGCCATGATGACGGACACTGGCGTGCGCAGCTCGTGAGAGACGTCGGAGGTGAGCTGCTTTTCGTTTTGATAGACCTTTTGGAGAGAGTCCAGCATCGAATTAAATACGCTCGCAAGCGCATGCAACTCGTCTTTGCCCGCAGGCAGCTCGATTCGCTTTGAAAAATCCTTGCTAGCGCCGATCTCAAGGGCGGTTTTAGACATCGCAGCGACCGGTTTCATCGCATTTTTTATCGTCTTGTAGCCCCCATAAAGCACGAAGGCGAAGAGGATCGGCACGAGCAGGGCCAGAGCGAGCAAAAACAGCCCCTCTTTTTTAAAAAACCCATCCGCGCTTATCACGCCCCTGATCCAGACCCCCCGATCCTCGGTCGCAGCGTCGTAGTAGTAAAAGCGGCTTTCGCCGTTTTCATAAAGCCGCACCTCGCCGCCGTCCATTTTAAGCGAAGTTTCAAAATTTTTAGGCGCCAGACTGCCCGTTAGCTCGCCGTTTGCGCTGTATTTTATAAAAAATATCCCATCATCATAGGGTTCAAATTCTTCCGTATTATTGGCGATTTTGGTGACTGATTTGGCTAGCTTTTTTTGGCTTACGTCCTCAAAAATTTCATCCGCCGCGACTGCCGAAATAGCAATTAAAGCGGCTACGATAGCGAGGATAAAAAACGAATACCAAAGCGTCACGCGCGCCGTAATGGGTATGTTTGCGAGGATCCGCTTAATCCTTAATAACATAGCCGAGCCCTCTTTTGGTTTGGATTATTTCGCACTCGCCAAGCTTCTTTCTTATATTTTTTACGAGCACGTCAATGACGTTTGAGCCGCCCGTGTAGTCGAAGTCCCAGACGTGCTCTTTGATCTGATCGCGGGTTAAAATTCGGCCCTTATTTAGCATCAAAAACTCTAAAATTTCATACTCTTTGCCCGTTAGCTCGATGCTTTGTCCGCCCAATTCTACGGATTTTTTAGAAAGGTCTATCTTTAGCTCGCCTGCGTAAATTTCATTGGCTGCGCTGCCGCTGTTTCGGCGAATGAGCGTGCGCACCCTAGCCAGCAGCTCCTTAAAATCAAAGGGCTTAACCAAATAATCGTCCGCGCCCGCATCGAGCCCCTTTACGACATCATCCACCTCATCCTTTGCCGTCAGTATCAGCACGGGTGTCGCGAGCTTTGCGACGCGCGATTTTTGCAAAAACGTAAGTCCGTCCATCACGGGCATCATAATATCAAGCACGATGAGATCGTAGCGCGCCACGGCGGTAAAGTCCATCGCCTCCTCGCCGTTAAACGCGCTATCAACGCTATATCCGTTTTTTTTTGAGGTGCTTTACGATCACGTTGTTTAGGTCAATTTCATCTTCGACGACTAAAATTTTCATCTTTACCCTTTTTAAATTTTGCCCGCTATTTTATCAAATTAAACTTTTGATTTTCAGCTTTAAAATTTCGCCGCCCCTCGCCGCGATCTTAAAATCATACGAAAAGCCGTTAGATTTAGCCTTTGCTTCATAAAAATACTCGTCGCCCCGCAAGCCCGAAGCGTGTCTTTTGGCTAGATAAATTTGGCCGAATTCTATCCCGCTCGCGTCCGTTTTTAGGCGTTTGGCGACGATATCTTTGACAATGGCACGCGAGATGATCTGCGCACCGTCAAATTTCGCCTGCTCCTCGTTTATTTTTGAAAGCTGCGCTTTTTGCGCTTCGTCTTTTAGCTCGCTTGCGGCGTCCAATAGCCACAGCCCAGCCCTGCCGGCACAAACTAGCGCGCCAGCTGCGCTTTGCAGCGAAATTTCGAGCGCTTTTTTAAATAAATTTTGCGCTTTGCATCTCGGGGCGCCCACGCATATTTTTTCCGCGCTTTCGCTTGCCTTGCTCGCGTTTTGATCTAAATTTTCGTAGCCCTGCTCCGCCCCGCTTTCGCCGGAATTTCGCTCGGCGCTTTCATCTAAAATTCGGTTCGGGTTCTCGGTCGTACTTTCCTCGCCGTTTTCATCTAAATTTAGAGCGCTTTCGCTCACCGCACTCGCGCTATTGTCTAAATTTACACCGATGCTTGCGTTTAAATTTTCATCCGCATTTTCGTTAAAATTCGCGCTCAAATTTTCCTCCGAATTTCGCCCGCTAGTTTTATCGTCTAAATTTTGATTCGTATTTTTGCTCATATCTTTTCCTTTGCCTAAATTTCGGCGCCCGAAGCTACTCGGGCGCATAAAATCACTTCGTGTAGTTGCCGATAATTTCGCCTGTTTGAGCGTTTATTATCACCTTTTTCTCGCTCATGCCTTTTTTAAGCTCGACCTCGTAGATCCAAGTGCCGTTTTTATTATCAAGGTCCGCTTCATCAAGGCTCCAGCCAGCCTCAAGCGCTAGCGCCTTATCTGCGGCCTCATCGATGCTAAGAGCGAACTTTGAGAAATCTATCGCCTCGTTTGGCAATATAAATTTCTTGTTTTTAACCTTTTGTTTTACGATCTGTCCGCTTGCGGCATCGATCTTTATCTCTTGTTTTTGATTGTCTTTAAAAGACTCTATCTCATAAAAAGTCGCCCCCTTTTTAACATCCATTGATATATCCTTGATCTTTGAGCCAGGGAAATTTTTCTCCGCGACATCTAAAGCCTCCTTGGACGTGATAGTCTGTAAGCTCGTCGCACCTAAAACCGCTGCGCCTAATAACTTTGTCATTTCTGATCCTTTTGTTTTGATTTCCAACTTTCGTTTGGATGAGCGCATTATAAAATTCATAAATGAAGCTGCGATGAATAAAGATGAATTTGGTTAAAAAACGGGTAGGGCTTAAATTTAAAGAAGCGAAAAGCGGGCTAGATCGATCTTGGCTAGGTTTTGAGGCGCGGTAAATTTAATCCGCGCCGTGATGAAATTTTGAAATTTTATAAAATTTGCCGCGCGCCGGCCGAAATTTTAAAATTTAGCGAGCGGGGGCGGGTCTGCGGGCGCGCGAGAAATCGCGAGAAATTCTGCGCGTTATTTATGCGGCATTAGGGCGCGCTAAATAGCACTCCTTAAGCTAACAACGTCCACCGCTCTCATAATAGCGTCCATAAATAGGCGGCGCCAAATGCCCACAAAATGGCGCCGCATAAATCGACACTACACACCTACATAATAACACTCTGAAATCAGCGGTGCTCGCAAATGTGCAAATATCGCTTAAAGCGTGAAAGCTTATTCGCCTAGGAAGTATTTTAGATCCGCCTGTGCATCGCCGCTGCAAAAGAAGCAAGCAAAATTCTAACGCAAATAACCACCGCTAGGTAAAAATTTATCGGTAAAATTTTAAGCGGTAACCGCTCTTATCCAGAACGAAGAGATGACAATCAATCTAATTTTTTTGACTTAATTCATGACTGCGCCGCCCGTAATTCAGTAGGCAAAGCAAGCCGTGCTCCGAGCCTAGAGCGTCTGCCGAAACATCTCGATCTGCTCTTTAATTAACTCCTTCATATCCTCGCTCGCGTACTTTAGCGATGCTTCGAGCGCGCCAACCACCTCGTCGCAGATGAAATTTACGCTAAAAAGCGTCGCCCAAAATCGCGCTCCGCTGCCCGTGCTCGGATCCTCCAAGACCGCTCTAATCGCAGCTACCGCAGCAGCATCGTCCGCTGCACCTAGCACCTCGTCCACGAGCGGATATTCACCTGCGCCGTCGCCCTCGTTTAGCGAGCGCAAAAGCGGCTCAAGCGCCTCGTCGCAGGGATTATCACGCAAAAACTCCCGTACCGCGCGAAACTCTGCCGCGAGCTGATCCGAAAGCTGCGCAGGCATCGGCTGATGAAGTCTCAAAAAGTCTAATGCCGTTTGCTTGTCCATACAATTCCTTTTAAATGATATGCGCGATTGTAGCTAATTTTGGATTGCAAAGAGATAAATTTACTCTAATTTATCAGCCACTTCCGTCATAAATTTTCAATGATCTTAAATAATTAGACAGTGATTTTGTAGTGGCTTTTAGGGGCGATTTTAGATGAGATGGGCTTTACGGATTACAAAATAAAATTCCAAAATTTTATCCAAATAAAAAAAGCCCCCGCGGACTGCGGGGGCTTATAAGCTTGATCTGTTTAGTCCGGCAGAATTTAGCAGACCAAGAGGGATTATTCCTCGATCTTGCCGGTTTTGATGCGGCGCTCGTAGATTTCGCGCATCTCTCTGATGTCATTTTTGACCTCGAATACGCCGTGCCAATGCGAATAATCAGGTCCGCCCATTAGCGCGCCTTGGCGCATTCTGCGACCCTCGTGATGCCATGAAACATAATAGATTCGCTGGAACGCATCCGCCCAAGGATCGTCTTTTAGGAGTTTCTTTTCCTTAAGCTCTTTTAGCATCTTAGTCGCTTCGTCGTTGTAAACGTTATATAGAAGTACCTGCTTATCGCCCACCTCAAAGAAATTATTCGTGTGGGTGCTTGCGTGGCACTCTTTGCAGACTTGCTTCATCTCCGCACGCGCTGCCTCAGGACCGTTTAAGTTACCCGCCAAAGGATTGCCGACGTTTAGTTTGCCAGTATTTAAAAACTCGCTTACTGCGGTCTCATTACCGCCGGTTCGTAGATTACTCTTAGGCTGCCACAAATTCCACTTCAAGCGTTGAGATACGTTGTGAGTGGAGTTTAGATCGCCCACACCGCCGCTCATATGGCAGGTCGCACATGTAGGAGCGCGGTAGTCAGGAACCGCCCAAGTACCAGGAGCGCTATCGAATTTCCACTCATTGCCTTCAGCGTTAAATACGTGTCCGTGCATTGAGTTGTTGTAAATTTCGATATCCGGATGATCAGGTCCTAAGTGGCAAGATGCGCAAGCGGCAGGCTTACGAGCTTCGGCGATCGAAAATTTATGACCCGAGTGGCATGATTTGCATCCGCCTACGCTACCGTCCGGATAAACCGTACCAATGCCGTAAACGGGCCAGGTCTCTTTGGTAGGCTTGTTATGCTCATCCATTTTAACGACGCTACCGTGGCATTGAGAGCAACCGGTAATATCAGGCGCATGTTTAAGATCAGGGATATCACGTCCTTCATAGTGATACATTAGATCAACTATTCCTTTGTTGGCTTGCATCTGCATAGCGCCTCTTGCGTGACCGCTGTTTTCAAAATCTTTAACCTCGTTACTATGGCATTTAGCACAGGTTTTTGGGCTAACTAGTACCGAAATATGATTGTCTGTGTCTTTCGGATGCGGCTCTTTAGCTGCCATAGGGCTATCTGCTGGCTGCGAGTGGCAGTCGGTACAGCTAACGCCTACGTGAGCGTGGCGGCTCATCTTCCAATCCGCAACGACGCCCGGAGTTTTTTCGGCATGGCACTCGACGCAGCGTCTAGCTAGCGGCGTAAGCTGCCTATTTACCTTTAAATTCTTCGTAAGACTAACGTTTACGGAATTGCTTACGTTCGCGTCCGACGCGGACATATTCGCATGCTGCGCGGGCATTTCTGCGAACGCAAACGATGCGATACAGGCTATTAAAATAGCGACTTTTTTTAGCATTGCTTCTCCTTTACTTGGTTTTGTTATTTTCTCGGTTATATTTATCCCAATATTTGGTGATCTCTATACCCATATTTTTGTGGCCGACGTTTTCGTGGCACTGCACGCAGGTTTTGCCAGTAGTGCCTGCAAAATAATCCCTATGCGCGAGCCAGGCTTTATTTACTTGATTATTCTGCTCTTTTAAATTTCGATGGCAGCTTAGGCAGCCGCTTTCATAAACGAAATGATTTCGCTCCTTGCGTTTTTCTTGCCAGTCAATCTTATCGGCATCGGTAAAGACCGTTTTGTAGACATCATTTGCGGAGGTTAGAGCCTTGGTCCAAAGATACATAAAGGTATTTTCATGAGAAACGTGACAGGCGACGCAATCGGCTTTGAAACCTTGCGGGTTATTGCCGCCGTGAACATCGTTGTGAAATGCGTTTGCCATCGGCTGCATCGTATGACAGGATACGCAGAATTTATCGGTGCCCGTAAGGTGAACCATCTCCGCAATCCCAAGAGAAAGTATCATTCCTATAAGCACACAAGCGCCCACGAGCAGCACGAGAGTTTTCTTTTTCATAGGTTTCCTTGATTTTAAAATTTCTTCGCAAAATTTTTAGTATTTGATAATTCGGAAAGCGATATTTTATTATAAAAAGATTAAAAACCGCTTATTTTCTAGCCTTTTGTTAAAATTTATTAAATGAAGATAAAATTTTAAACTAAGTTTTTAGTTTAACGGAATATAATCCATTAAAATTTCAATACAAGGAGAGATCATGAAAACGATCCAAGCGAATGAAATTACCAAAGTAGTCAGCGAGCTTTGCAAAAAAGCCTGTTATCAAGTCACGCCCGACATGCGCGCAGCATTTGAGAAAGCGCGCGAGAACGAGACTTCGCCTATCGGCAAAGATATCTTAGGCAAGCTCTTACAAAATGCCGATTTGGCGGCAAAAGAGGTCGCGCCGATCTGCCAAGATACCGGTATGACGGTGGTTTTTGTCGAACTTGGTCAGGATGTGCATATCGAGGGCGGATATTTGGAAGATGCTATCAACGCAGGCGTCGCGGACGGCTACGTAGGCGGCTATCTGCGTAAATCCGTGGTCGCAGAGCCGCTTTTTGAGCGCAAAAACACCACGAACAATACCCCCGCGGTCATCAATACCCGCATCGTCCCCGGCAACAAGCTTAAGATCAAAGTAGCCCCGAAGGGCTTCGGTAGCGAAAACAAATCGGTGCTAAAAATGCTCGTTCCCGCAGACGGCATCGAGGGGGTAAAAAAGGTATTTTTAGAGGCTGTTAAATACGCTGGTCCTAACGCCTGTCCTCCTATGGTCGTAGGCGTCGGTATCGGCGGCACGATGGATAAGGCGGCGCTTTTAGCCAAGCAAGCCGCGGTTCGCTCGATCGACAGCAGAAATCCCGACGAGCGCTACGCCAAGCTAGAGGATGAGCTACTGGAGATGGCACGCGCTACTGGCGTCGGTCCGCAGGGCTTGGGCGGCATAAATACCGCCGTTAAGGTAAATGTAGAGTGGTATCCGACCCACATAGCGGGACTTCCGGTCGCCGTTAATATCAACTGCCACGCGGCTCGCCATGCCGACGCCGAACTATAAGGAGGAAATCATGTCAGAAGTTAAAAGAATTACCGCACCTTTTGATAAAAGCGTAGTAAAAAGCCTAAAGGCGGGCGATAACGTACTAATCAGCGGCACCATCATCGCAGCTCGCGATGCCGCGCACAAGGCTCTAACCGAAACCCTCGCTCGCGGCGAGAAGCTACCCGTAAACTTAGCGGGCGAGACGATATACTATCTGGGACCGACCCCCGCCAAACCCGGTCAGGCAATCGGTGCTGCAGGACCTACGACTAGCGGACGCATGGATAAATACACTCCTACGATGATAAACGAAGTAGGCATCAACGGCATGATCGGCAAGGGCTATCGCAGCGACGCCGTCGTTGAGGCGATGAAAAAATCGGGCTGCGTCTATATGGTCGCTATCGGCGGCGCGGGCGCGTTAATCAGCCAAAGTATCAAAAAGTACGAAGTGCTAGCCTACCCCGAGCTCGGCCCCGAGGCGGTTGCGCGACTTACCGTAGAGGATTTTCCGGCTATCGTAGCGATCGACAGCGAGGGCAATAACTTCTACGAAGTCGGACAGGCGCCTTATAGAAAAATTTAAATTTTGCTAGCGGCGTCCGCGCGGCGCTTTTTGCGGCGCGGGCGTCCGTAAATTTCGCGGCATTCGCTTGGGCGCCCTAAATTTCGCGGCATAACCTGCGGCGTTTGTTTCGCGAAATTTTACGACTCGGCGCAGTGAAATTTTATAGCGAATTTAAAGCGCGCCCGTAAAATTTTATCTCTCTTATGGCACGGAATTTTTAAAATTTCGTGCCGCTTAAACTTCTACCAAGATTCCGCCTTCGCTACATTTAGACGATCCGCCGCTAAAATTTAACCGTAAATTTACGCAAGTCTAAATTTTAAAATTTTGGCGCCGTTCCTAAGCAAATTTAAAGCTCGCTAGCGCCATAATCGGGTTTAAATTTTGGAGGGGCGATTGAGCGCGAGCGAGCTGGAGCAGATCAGGCTGGGGCTTTTGTATAAGGCGAAAAGAAATATGATCTTAGCGGCCGCGTACATGCTCTTTTACGGCGCGTTTTTGTTATACAAACTGCGCGACGGAGGAGGCATGGCGGATTTGTTGCCGCTTATCGGATTATTCGCGGTTGTTCTTATAGTAGCCGTTTTGTGCGATGAAAGCTCCATAAAAGCTAAGATAATCTACGCTGCCTGCCTTTTTGCTATGAGCCTATTTCTAAATAATTTACAAAATCGCCCCACGATTTCCAAATATATCTTACTCGCGATTATAACTTTAATCTTGGCTGCTTATAGCTTATTCGTATTATTTAGAGGCTTTAAACAAGATTATTCGATAAAATTTCGGCGCGCTTTTAAAGAGCACTATCTAATGCCTTATTTTAAGGCGTTCGGCTACCGATATGAAATTTCAGGCGATATCGATCCCGCCAAACTCAAGTTCTCCGGGCTCTTTTTTCGACTAGATAAATTCAAAGGCGGCAACGACAGGGTCTCGGGCGTTTATGACGGCGTGAAGTTTGCATTTTGCGATGTGAAATTGTTTAATAGAATTTTGGAAAGTGAAATCCTCGGCACCTTTTTCTACGCGGAATTTAACAAACGCATAAGCGCCAAAACCCTGATCTTTCCCGCTCGCGCCGGCGCGCCGAACACCCTCGGGCTAAAAAAGATCGATATGGACGATGCGGAGTTTAACGCCGCCTTCGCCGTGTATTCCGCAGACGCGGCGGGCGCGATGTATATTCTGACGCCCGCCTTTATGCGGAGGCTCTTGCGCTTCGCAGGCGCCGTGGCCGCGCCCGTTAGCCTTAGCTTCGCAGATAGCAAAATTTACATTTTCGTAAATACGGGCTGCGATAATTTCGAGCCCGACATAGACGAAAGCGTGCTGCGTCGTGATCCTGCCGCACTAATCAAGCGCGAGCTTTCGCACTTTTTGGCGATCGTAAAAAACCTAAAACTAAACGAAAGAATTTGGGGCTAGCGGACGGGCGGCTCGCCGCAGCTTTGCGTGTCACAGCCTCGCGCACTATAGCTTCACGCTCCGTGCTGCGACCTCACGCGCCGTAAAATTTGAAATTTTAAATTTCCGCTTTTTGATTTTGCGCTTTTGAATTTCACGCGCCTTGAAATTCCGCGCGTTTTGAAATTTAAAATTTTAATCCATGCTACGGAATTCTGCGCCGCAAAATTTAAAATTCTGAAATTAAAATCCGCGCCTTGAAATTTACAACCCCAAAGCCTTGAAATTTAGCGCACCCGCTAAGCATCGCAGCACTCATCAAAGTTCCTGCGCGCTAGAGGGTGCGACTAACTCCTCTATAATTTTACCAGGCTCGCAATGAGTTATTTTGCTCTCTATTGTAAATTTTTCGCCGTCAAATTTAAAATATCGATATTCATCGACGAGCTCGCCGTCAGGGTATTTGTCGCTAGATTTTACCTTAAGAGCGCCCAACGTGCCATTTTCAAAGGTCAAAAACGTTCTTTTAGTATATTTATTCTTTATCTCGTCGCTGCCGTCTAAATATGAGAAAAAATCATATTCTATGCCGAAGCGAGCGGAGTCATGCGGCGGTGGCACCAAAGAGCTCATCTTAGAGCAGTCGCAATCTCCGCCGCATGAGCGGACGTAATGAAATATATTCGCCAGTTTTATACCTGCTTCGCTTGCTTCTACCGCCCAAAGCTCATCGCTTGTGAGTTTGCTAGAGCCCTTTGATACTCCGTAAACTAGATATAAATTTTCTTTAACTTTAAAAACTTTTATCACTCGATCGCCGCCCCATGCGGTACCGACTGCCCAATCGCCGCAGGCGCAATCCCGCCTACCGCTAAGGACGCATTCTTGCACCTGTTGCGTATTTTTGCCAGTAAAATCCTTAATGAAATTTCGCCCGCCGTTTGCGTATTGATACGCTACGTAGCTCGCGCCCATCGTGCCGCCGGTGCTGATATCTACCGAATATGCCCGAAACTTGCCGTCCTGCGAGATCGCCATATTCGGGGCGAACCTCAAGGATTTTAAAATTTGCGGAGCGCTCTCGCCCGCGCTTTGCAAAAACTCCATAAACGCAGCCCTTAACCTAACGATGCTCTCGCAAGGCGTACCATCGGGGCGATGCCCGGCTTCGTCAATCTCCTGAAGCGCCGTGCTTAAATTTGCGGTTAAAATTTCTAGGCTTTGATCTTTTTGAGCACTGTTTGCACCTCCTGCCAAAGCGGGCGCTGCCTCGGCGAACATGAAGCTTAATAAGCACAAAAACGAGATTAAAATTTTCAAGTCGCATCCTTTAAATCTTTGATTTTCGCTAGATTATAGCGCAAATTTGCGCCGCGCGAGATTTGGATTTAGAATTTGCGCCCTTAATTTAAAAGCCGAATCCGCTCGCTGCAGAATTCTGCGAAATTCCGAAATTTGAAATTGCTTGAAGTTGCAAAATTCCGTGAGGATGCCGTTTGAAATTCGCCTTTCAAAGCATAAGGCTAAGCAGCAGCAAAAATCCGATGAAGCTTAGGGCGTTGCCGAAGGAGCCGCCGATGTGATCGCCGAGCCACGTCAGCACGAGCGCGCCGCCCAAACGCAGACCTATTTGTAGCGCCACGCCCGCGATAAAATCTATCACGCGCCGAAGCCCGCTGCGCGTATCGCCGAGCTCGCTGCCGCGGCTTTTATTCCACAGCCCGCTTACGCGGTAGTCTTTGTAGCGGGCGCGAAGAATATCGCCGTTTTGCAGCTCAAAGCTCTGCGAGGCGTTCTTTGTCTTAGCGGGCGCCGAAACTTCGGCGGAGCGGGCGGAATTTATAGAATTTGCTGCGTTAGTAGAATTTGCAGAGCTTGCGGAATTCGCTGATTTCGCAAAATTTTTAACGCTCGCAGAATTTTCTGCGTTTAAATTCTTAAATTTCGCAGAATTTTTGCCGTCCGCAAGCTCCGCTAAATTTTGATCCGCGCGTAGCGCGTCAGAGACGATACGCCGCTTGCTATCGCCCGATAAATATAGCCCGTCCAGCGCGAAGCCATAGTAATAAACGTCGCCGCTTCGCAGCACGCGCACGCCGCTAGCATAGCCCTCCGCTTCGCCGCTTCGCTTGGGCTCTTTGAAGTGCGGAAGCGCTGCGAATATGTGCCCGAACTTTGCGGCGCGCCAGTCTCTTCGCATAAACCTAAAGCTGCAATACGCAAAAGGCGCGAGGATGAGCAGGGCTAGCAGTCCGGCAGGAGCCCTTGCATCAAAGATAAAGATTATGCAGTAGATGCTCATCGCGGTCAGCGCTACGCCGAAGGCTGCAAATATTGCGGCGAGCGCCGTGCTACCAGCGTCCTTCCAGCGCTGCGCGCCTAGGCTTAGATTAACGAAATCTAGTGGAAGGGCGGAAGCAATGGAGTTTACCGAAGCGCCGTCACGGCTCTCGCAAGTAGAATTTAAAGAGAGGGAGCCGCTTAAATCTTTGCAATTCAAACTCGAAGTATAAAGTTCCGTATTAGCGTTCGCCTGCTCGTTAAAGCCTTCGTGGATCAGGCTCAAAGCGGCGGAATTTATACCGCTGCGATCTTTGCCCACTAAATCAGATACCGCAGAATTTTGACGTGCACTTGCCGCGGTATCGCTATGTGCATCGCAGTCTAAATTTGCGGCGGTGGAATTTTTGCTATTTGGAGTTTCGCAGCTAGAGCGCGGCGCGGAGTTTTCGCCGCTTAAATCGGCGCCGCTTAAAGCGCTGCGGCAGGAATTCAAGCCCCTCAAAGCTTCGCGGCTGGAATTTAAGCTCGAAGCCTCATATATCACCGCCAGCTCGTCGCCCTCGCGTATCGGCAGATAAAGTCCGTCGCGCTTTAAGTCTAAATTTCCCGCAAAGCGCAAGCGCTCCAGCGTAAAGCTAAATTTCGCCGCGTCTGCAGCCGCGGGCTCAAGCTTGAAATCCCTGGCCGTGCCGCGAGCAAGCTTGATACGTCGCGGCGAAAGAAATTTAGAAAACCCCATGAGCGCCTTTTAGATCTCGCAAAATTTTGCCCCGCCTATTTCGCGGCGGATTTTTTGCGGATCTGGATGTTGATGAGCTCAACAAGCAGCGAAAACGCCATCGAGAAGTAGATGTAGCCCTTAGGTATGTGAAAGCCCAGCCCGTCGGCGATCAGCGAGACGCCTACCAAAATCAAAAATGCAAGCGCTAAAATTTTGATCGTCGGGTTTGCGTCCACGAAGCGCGCGATCGCGCCGCTAGCGAGCATCATCACGCCCACGGCGATGATCACTGCGAGGATCATCACAGGTAGGTGCTGCGCCATGCCCACGGCGGTGATGACGCTGTCGAGCGAAAAGATGATGTCTAAAACGGCGATCTGCACGAGCGTGCCGCCGAAGCTCGCCTTGCCGCTGCTAGCGCTGCGCTCGTGTGCCTCGCCAGTGGCGCTGGAGTGGATCTCGAGCGTGGATTTGACGAGCAGAAACAATCCGCCGCCGATCAGCACGAGGTCGCGTCCGCTAAAATCGCGCGCGAGCACGCTAAATAGCGGCTTGGTTAGCCCCATGATCCAGCTTAGGCTAAGAAGTAGCAGTATGCGCGTGAACATCGCAAGCGCAAGCCCCATTATACGGGCGCGTCCGCGCTGTGCCTCGGGCAAGCGGCCGCACAAAATCGCGATAAAGATGATATTGTCGATACCAAGCACGATCTCAAGCCCCGTGAGCGTCGCCAGGCTGATCCATGCCTCGGGTGAGGCGATCCATTCAAACATCGGTTTCCTTTGGGTGAAATTTAAGCGGTGATGATAGCGAAAGTTTGGTTAAAATTTCTAAATTTTACCGCCTTCGTGCGCGAAACTGCGCACGGAATTTCGGCGATGCGATGCGGACGGTTTATCTTTAAATTTTGCCGTAAATCTGTCGCGATAAAATACAGCGCGCGGAATTTCATAGATGAAGAGCGTGGAATTTTGGCGACGAAATTTTAAAATTTAGGCTCTAAATTTACCCGTTTTTAAGCGGGGGGGGGGGGGGGGCTTTTTTTTTTTTTTTTTTT
>NZ_CALKTC010000020.1 GCF_937996225.1 uncultured Campylobacter sp.
GCAAAAAAGGCAAACGCCGCGATAATGCAAAATTACGACAAATTCGATGTTTTCGTCAAAGCGGACAGATCGCCGCTTACGAATGCCGATCTTGCGGCAAACGATGCGATAATGCGTACCCTGGAGCCCAGCGGCATCGCGATCTGCTCGGAAGAGTGCGTACTAGATAGCAAACAGCGTATTAGCGAGGAGAGATTTTGGCTCATAGATCCGCTGGACGGCACGAAGGAGTTTATCGCGCGCAACGGCGAGTTTTGCGTCTGCATCGCGCTGATCGAGCATGGGCGTCCGATTTTAGCGACGATCAGCATACCAATAAGCGGCGATATATATAGCTCAAACGGCGGCGGAGTTTATAAAAACGGCGTACTGCTCGCTCGCCCCACTAGTGCGCCGCAAATCTTCATGCAAGGGCACTATAGCATATCCGCAAAATACGTGCAATTTGCGCAGAAATTTGGAATGCAACTAATGTGCAAAGGCTCTGCGATAAAATTTTGCATCTTAGCCGAGGGGGGCGCCAGCGCGTATGCGAGATTTAGCGACTGCTCGCTTTGGGACATCGCCGCGGGAGATTTTTTGCTGCATCAAAGCGGCGGAGCGGTAGTGGATCTAAAGACGATGAAGGCACCGCTCTATAACGGAAAAAGCCTGATAAATAACCATTATTTGGCGGTCGGCGCGAATGCTATGAAAAATTTATCCAAAATGTTAGAATTTGCAAAGAATTTTTAAGTTAAATTTATAGTAAACGCTCTATAATATAAATCCAAAATTTTTTATCAAAGGATAAAAACATGAAGGGTTTTACTATGATCGAATTAATTTTCGTGATCGTGATTTTAGGTGTTTTGGCGGCAATTGCCATTCCAAGACTAGCAGCTACACGCGATGATGCAGAAGTCGTTAGAGCAGCGCAGAATGTATCTACATCGCTGACTGATCTAATGGCTTATTATACTTCGCAAGGCGAGTATGATAATAGCACGACAGGTTTTAATAACATGACGAATGTTAAAAATCCTATTACCGTAAAAGGCAAGACTTGTGCTACATATACCGTCGATAGCAAAACCAAGGTTACTCTTACAAAAAAGATGGATGGTTTATGCGCTCAGGTATGGGATATGCCGGGGTTAAAGAATATAAATACCGTCTATGCGTCTGACGCTTTATTGATTATTAAGCAGTAGCTTCTTTGGCGCAGGGACTATCTCTGCGCCTTCTTATTCAAAAATCCAAGAAAAATTCCAATTATCCAAATAATTGCGAAAAATATAAAGATAAAGCTCCAAAATTGCGCCAGATCCACGCTTTTACTTGCCGGGAATAGATACCAGCCTCCGCTATAAAGCGCCGTTAGCTTAGCTTGCAGTCCGTCTAGCGTTGTATCGGTTGGCACCGCTGGTACGTCGAATGCGCAGCTGTTAAACGGCTTAAAAATTGGCACCGCGCTTAAATCGAAATTTAAAAATCTCACCGCTCCGCCGCAGCCGCTCATCCCGCTCATATCTCCGCTCCCTCGCAGTACCGTGTGAATTTTAGCTAAATTTAATGACGATACAAATCCCAGCGCCGCGCCGTAAAACCACACCGCATATCCGCAGATTGCGCCGTAAACGCCCTTGCCGCAAACCGCTAAAATTACCGCTCCTAGTGCCACGGTGCAAAGCCCGAATCTTACGTGAATACTAAAGCTTTCCGGATAGATAAAAAGGAATTTTTGCAAGAAAAAATATGAAAATGCTAGCCAAAAAATCGCCCAAATAGTGCAAAAGGCGAGAAATCTTTTAGAGTATTTGTTTTGAAATTTTAAAATCATAAAAATCCTTTCCGTGCATAATTTTATAATAAATTGCAGATATTTTTGCTAAAATCCCAACTTTTATAGAAAAAATTTCAAGCAAAGGGTAAAATTTTGAAGGGTTTTTTACGCAAATTAGAAAGGGCTTTTGATGCGTTCGCAAATATCTTAGGCGTATTAAGTATCGTATTTTTGGCGCTTTTAGTTATAGTTGTTTTTTACAATGTTGTGGCGCGTTATCTTTTTCCAGCCGCAAATTCCGTCGCTATGCAAGAACTTACGTGGTGGCTATATTCGGCGATGTTTTTATTCGGTGTGACCTACGCACTCAAAGAAAACGCCCACGTTCGCGTGGATATTTTTTACGAAAAATTTAGTCCCACTGCAAAAGCGCTCATAAATATCTTAGGTACGATATTTTTCATTTTGCCTTTCGTGGCGCTCGTGGCATTCTTTTCGATCGATTATGTAAGCGAGGCTTATACGAGCCATGAGGCCAGCGCCAATCCCGGCGGTATGCAGCATCTTTGGATCATCAAGTCCGCAATCACGCTTAGCTATGCGTTTTTATTTATCTACGCGTTTGGATTTTTGATTAAAAATATTAACGCCCTGCTTGATGTTAGGGAAAACAAAGGCTCGGAATTTCTTAGTGGGAATTCTTCGGGTGCACAGAGTGTGTGAGGGCAAAATGAGCTTAAATTTAAAATTCTATAAATTTTACGCTTTTCGCGCTTGGGCGGAATTTTGCCACGGCGAGATAAAAGGTGGCGAGCTATGATAGGCATAGTGATGTTTGCGGCAGCGCTTTTTATGCTGTTACTGGGTTTCCCCGTTGCGTTTACGTTCGGCGCCGTGGCTGTGATTTCCGGCTTTATCTATGGACTTAGTGAGGCGTGGGATTACGCGCAGGGCTTTGAAATTTTAACTGAAGCTTTTGAGGATATGAGTAGGCAGTTTTTTTCACTGATGCCTAATAGAATTTACTCGATTATGGAAAATCAGCTGCTAATTTCGGTGCCGCTTTTTATTTTGATGGGTATGATTTTGCAAAAGACTCGCCTTGCGGAGCGTTTATTAGAGTCGATGGCATTTTTATTCGGCGGCGTACGAGGCGGCGTGGCGATCAGCACTGTTTTGGTAGGCGCGTTACTTGCGGCTACGACGGGCATCGTGGGTGCGACTGTCATCGCTATGGGCGTCATCAGCCTGCCCGTGATGATGAAATACGGCTACGATAAGCCCCTAGCTACCGGCACTATCGCTGCTGCGGGCACGCTTGGGCAGATTATCCCGCCTTCTATCGTGCTGATTATTTTAGGCGATATACTTTCGGTCTCTGTGGGTGATCTTTTCTCTGCAGCAGTTATTCCTGGGCTCGTGCTAGTGGGTTTTTACGTGATTTATATTGCGATTATTTCATATATTTGCAAAGATTATGCGCCGCCTGTTCCGCCGCTAGAGGGGCTTAGCAAATCAAAGCAAATTTTTATCGCGCTTAAAAACGTCGTGCCGGTGCTTGTGCTGATTTTGCTCGTCTTAGGATCTATTTTTGCGGGCATCGCTACTCCTACGGAGAGCTCGTCGGTAGGCTGCTTGGGTGCGATAGCGCTAGCTGTTTTATACCGCACGTTTTCGTTTAGACTGATCTATGACGCGCTAAAAAATACCGCTAAAATTTCGGGCATGGTTTTTATGATTTTGATGGGCGCCACGGCATTTTCGATGATTTTTTCTTACACGGGTGGAGATGAGGTCGTGAAAAATTTTATGGAGAATCTGCCCGGCCAAGCATGGGGATTTATCGCGCTTACGATGGTAGTTATCATAGTGCTTGGATTTTTTCTCGATTATGTCGAAATTTCATATATCATTTTACCGATACTTTTGCCGATAGTAGAGTCTTTGCATATCAATCCCGTGTGGTTTGCGATCTTAATCGCTGTAAATTTACAAACGTCGTTTATGACGCCGCCATTTGGATTTTCGATATTTTTCTTAAAGGGCGTGACGCCGCCGCAAATCCACACCACGGACATTTATAAGGGCGTACTGCCTTTTATTTTATTGCAAATTCTAGTGCTATTAACGCTCGCAATCTTTCCGGGGGTTTTTGGTTTAAAAGCTTTTTTAGGCTAGAAATATTAAAATTCACGCTAAATTTAACCTAGGAGCTAAAAATGGCTAAAAAGCTTATCGACGTTATGGATACGACCTTTCGCGACGGATTTCAGTCAGTTTTTGGCGCGCGCGTGGCGATGGAGGACTTCCTGCCTGCCGTTAACGCGGCCAAAGACGCGGGCATCACGCACTTTGAGTTCGGCGGCGGCGCGCGGTTTCAGAGCCTGTATTTTTACCTAAACGAAGACGCGTTTGAGATGATGGACAAATTTAGAAGCATCGTGGGGCCTGAGGCGAATCTGCAGACCCTTAGCCGCGGCGTAAATACCGTCACGCTCGATACAGGCAGCCGCGAGATCATCGATCTGCACGCCAAGCTTTTTGCCAAGCACGGCACGACGACGATTAGAAATTTCGACGCGCTAAACGACGTGGAAAATTTAAAATTTAGCGGCGAGCGCATCTCGCGTCACGGGCTCAAGCACGAGGTCGTGGTTACGATGATGGATCTGCCGCCCGGATGCAGCGGCGCGCATGATGCGGCATTTTATGAGAAAATTCTACGTCAAATTTTAGACGCGCAGATCCCGTTTGACAGCGTCTGCTTCAAAGACGCAAGCGGCACTAGCAGCCCGCAGAAGGTCTATGAGACGATCAAGCGCGCGCGTAAAATTTTAGGCGACGGCGTGCATATCCGCTTGCACACTCACGAGACGGCGGGCGTTAGCATCGCATGCTACCAGGCTGCGCTCGTTGCGGGCGTAGACGGCATCGACCTTGCCGCGCATCCCGTAAGCGGCGGCACGAGCCAGCCGGACATCCTTACGCTGCTGCACGCGACGAAGGGGCAAAATTTCGACCTGGGGCTAGACGCAGAGAAAATTTTAAAATACGAAGAGGTTCTGGGCGAGTGCTTGAAGGATTACTTCATGCCGCCAGAGGCTACGCAGGTAAGCCCGCTCATTCCGTTTTCGCCGATGCCCGGAGGCGCGCTTACAGCAAACACTCAGATGATGCGCGATAATAAAATTTTAGACAAATTCCCAGCTGTCATCAAGGCTATGCGCGAGGTCGTCGAAAAGGGCGGCTTCGGCACGAGCGTGACGCCGGTTAGTCAGTTTTATTTCCAGCAGGCGTTTAACAACGTAATGTTCGGCCCGTGGAAAAAGATCGCCGAGGGCTACGGCAAGATGGTGCTAGGCTATTTCGGCAAAACGCCCGTTAAGCCAGATGAAGGCGTGATTAAGCTCGCCGCCGAGCAGCTGGGCTTAGAGCCTACGACCAAGCATGCCGTAGATATCGCCGACGCCGACGAGAGCAAGAGCGTCGCGTATGCGCAGAAGATTCTACGCGAGCAGGGCATCGAGCCTAGCGAGGAGAACATATTTATCGCGCTTGCATGCAAAGAAAAGGGTATCGCGTTTTTAAAAGGCGAGGGCAGGGTGATGAGTCGTAAAAAAGAGGACGTAGCGCCCGCTGCAAGCCATCAAAACGGTATTTCTAAAAATGGCAAATTTGACATTAAGATTAACGGCAAAATTTACAGCGTAGAATTCGCCGGACAAAACGTGCTCGTAAACGGCGATCGATACGACGTTAGCTTCGATACCTCAGCGCCCGTAAAGCCGCAAGTGCAAACCGCTCCTGAAAGCAAGGCAAGCGGTACGGACAGCAACGAAGTAAAAGCGACGCTTCCTAGCAACGTATTTAAAATTTTAATAAAGGAAGGCGATGCTGTTAAGGCGGGGCAGAATGTCATCGTTCTTGAAGCGATGAAGATGGAGATAAATATCGAAAGCCCGCGTGATGGCGTAATCGATAAAATTTTAGTCGCCCAAGGCGATACGGTCGATGCCGATCAGGTGCTCGCGATTTTAAGATAAGCTCTAAAATTTAGGCGGGCGCTCCCGCCTAAATTTCATGGCGATCATCCTCGGCGCTTAAGCGAGCTTACCTAAATTTTAAGCTATAATAGCGCAATCATTTATCAAAATTTAATTTAAAAAGGACGCAAAATGACAACTCCGAACGATCTGGATAAACTAGGTCTTAAAAATATCAAAAAAATCAATCACAACCTAAGCTACGACGAGCTTTTCGAGCTTGAAAAGGCTATGAATGAAGGGCGCGTATCAAGCAACGGCACCTTTATGGTCGATACCGGAATTTTCACGGGTCGCAGCCCCAAGGATAAGTACTTCGTAAAACAAGACCCGAGCCAAAAATACATCGCTTGGGGCAAGGTAAACCAGCCTATCTCAAAAGAGCTTTTCGATAAGCTTTTAGCCAAAGCCAAAGCTCAGCTAAGCGGCAAGGAAATCTTTATCCAAGACGCATTTTGCGGAGCTAGCAAATCCAGCCGCAAAAACGTGCGTTTCGTAACCGAAGTCGCGTGGCAAGCGCATTTCGTAAAAAATATGTTCATCCGTCCAAGCAAGAGCGAGCTAGCGGAATTTCATCCCGATTTTGTCGTTTACAACGCGTGCAAATGCAAAAACGAGGACTACGCGAGCGACGGGCTTCACAGCGACGTTTTCGTTATTTTTAACGTTGAGGAAAACGTCGCGGTTATCGGCGGCACCTGGTACGGCGGCGAGATGAAAAAAGGAATTTTTTCGATGATGAACTACTGGCTGCCGCTTGCGGGCAAAATGTCGATGCACTGCTCGGCAAACGTGGGCAAGCAGGGCGACACGGCGCTGTTTTTCGGTCTAAGCGGCACGGGCAAAACGACGCTATCGACCGATCCTAATCGCAAGCTAATCGGCGATGATGAACACGGCTGGGACGATGAGGGGATATTTAACTTCGAGGGCGGCTGCTACGCGAAATGTATAAATTTAGACCCGAGCAGCGAGCCTGAAATTTACGCCGCGATCAAACGCGACGCGCTGCTTGAAAACGTGGTTGCGGACGAGGCGGGCGTAGTAGACTACAAAGACGGCAGCAAGACCGAAAACACCCGCGTTAGCTACCCGATCTATCACATCGATAACTACGAGCCAAGCTCTGCGGGCGGCCATCCGAAAAACATCATCTTCCTAACTGCCGACGCATTCGGCGTTTTGCCGCCGGTCGCAAAGCTTACTAAAGAGCAGGCGATGTATTATTTCCTAAGCGGCTATACAGCAAAGGTTGCGGGCACCGAGCGCGGCATCACCGAGCCGGTGGCGACATTTAGCGCGTGCTTCGGCGAGCCGTTTATGCCGCTGCACCCGACCGTTTACGCTAAGCTACTGGGCGAAAAGATCGACAAACATAATGTCAGCGTCTATCTCGTAAACACAGGCTGGAGCGGCGGCGCGTACGGCGTGGGCAAGCGAATGAGCATCAAAGCCACGCGCGCGTGCATAAACGCGATCCTAGACGGCAGTATCAAAAAGTGCGAATTTGAAAATTTCGAGAAATTTAACCTAGCGATCCCAAAAGAGCTCGCAGGCGTCGAGACGAAGCTGCTAAATCCGATCAATACGTGGACGCACCCGGCGGAATATAAAATCACGCGCGATAAGCTAGCAAAGATGTTTGAAGAGAATTTTAAACGCTACGAGGACGTAAAAGAGGGGGTCGAGTTTGCCAAAGCGGGCCCTGCGGCTTAGGCTCCTGGGCCTTGGGGCGATCTGCGCGCTTTTTGCTGCATGCGAAAACACTCCCTCAAATTTAAAACAGCCGCTCGTTGCAATGAGCGGCTTTTCCTTTTACGACGATCCGCTAAGCTACATCAACAATGTGCGCGCAAAATCGGGGCTAAATCAGCTTTCGCAGAATGAAATTTTAAATATCTCCGCGCTTAATCACGCAAAATATGTCGTCGCAAACGAGGCGATGTCGCACGACGAGAGCCCGGGCAAGCCAAATTTTACGGGCGAAAATCCGTCAAAGCGCGCTTTTTACGCAGGCTATAATGCCGCAGTACGAGAAAATTTATCCTATAACTCAAGCGATCTTAAAAGCGCGATCGACGGGCTTTTAAGCGCGATTTACCATAGATTTGCATTTTTGGATTTTGCTTCGGATGAGATCGGCATCGGCTATTTTGAGCACGGCAAAAAAAGTAGCTACGTTTTTGAGATGGGAAATTCGCGCTTAAACGCCTTTTGCTCGCGGAATTCAAACGACGAAGGAAGCGGCAAATTTCTACTGGGGATGTGTAAAAATGAAGCGCTACGGATGAGGGAGGATAAGTTCAAAGGCGCCACCGCGCTGAACTCGCGCCCTTACGTCTATTACCCGAACGACGAGCCCGCGCTTGCGTTTTTCAGCAATGAAATTCCAGATCCCATGCCAGAGTGCAAAATCACCGCAAACCCCGTAAGCGTGGAGTTTAATGCCGAGGAACCGCCCGTAACGATGAAAAGTTTTAAAATTTACGAAAGCGGCAGGGAGCTTCAAAACGTTAAAATTTTAGACAAAAACTCCGATCCTAGCGCCATTTTAAGCGATAGGCAGTTCGTGCTTTTCAGCAGAGACGTTTTTAAATTCGACGCCAAATACGGCGCGGAGTTTAATTACGAGCAGGGCGGGAAGCAAAAGACGCTACGGTGGGAGTTCATCACGCAGGCGCCTAAATTTAGATACTTCGTCGTGCAAGGCGGAGAAAATTTGAGCGTGAAAAATGGCGCGTTCTACGATATATTCGTAACCCCGAAAGACTGCAACGATTTGATGAAAAGCTACAAAACCAGCTACTCTTTTATGGATAAGCCAGAAATTTCAAGCCCCGCGGCAAATATGCTGCGCGTAAAACTAAACGGCGCAAAGGGCGCAAAGCTTGAAATTTCAACGGGTAACGGCGCGGTAATAAACCTGTATTTAAACGACGACTCCAAAAGTTACGGCGGCATGGGTAAAATTTACGCCGCAATCGCGGTGGTTTTTGCGGCGATCATTTTGTTTTATCTTTTAGCAAGGCGCAGAGGGCGATAGGCACGAGGCCTATTTTGCAACCTCTACTTTTGTCTGCGCGCACAGGAGCGCATAATGCTCATGCGGCGTGAAATTTAATGCGGAACTTGGTTTTTAAATTTTTAAATTTCATCCCCGTTTATCTCATCCGCAAGTTTTAAAATTTTAGCCTGTACCGCCTCAGGAGCGTAGATATCCATCCACTCTATCCCATTTGAAGCGCTAAAAAGTACGGCGATCTGTCTATCGCTCATCGCGCGCTTGGCAAGCTTGGTCGTCGCTGGGCTGTTGCCCATATTTGGCGTTTCGTCTATGCTTATCTCGGTGCAGCGGCGTAAAATAGGCGCCAAATCAAACTCTCCTTCGAGCAAAATAATAACCGAGCCGCGTCTAAAGCTGCAAGCGTTCCAAAAGATTTCGGCGCCGTTTACGCATTCTCGCGAGAGATCGAGGCGAAATTTGCCCCGCTCGCGCACGAGAAAACTAAACTCGCTTAAGTTTAGCGGGTGCTCCACACTGCCGAATGCCCCCACGATACTATCTTTGCGGCCGTTATAGACATAGGCGGCGAGCGCATTTTGCAGTAGCGGCGCGATGATCTGATCGTGCGCGCTCGTATGGTCGTCCTCTCTGGCGCGGCCTGGGATCTTTACGAAAAACGGTTTGAAATACTCCATAAACGCTCCTTGAGCCTATAAAATTTGCTCGCTTTCGTTTTTAAATTTAACGGCTTGCACTTTTAAATTTATGCCTATTTGGCTCTTGCGATAGCCGAATTTAGTTCGCGGCGCCCGCATTTTCAGCTCGCTTCAACCGCCGCCGTTTTAAATTTTACTCTTGTATCTGCTATCGTAGCTCGTTGCGCTTATGCATCGTTTTTATGTCTATTAAATACAACCTTGAGGCGGTTTAGATTTTACACAAAATACTCGCGGGCGGCATCCTTGCTCTCAAACGGGTTTGCGCTCAGCTCGCTGCCGTCTATGAGCAGGGCGTAGCGGCGCGCGGCGTCCGTTTTGGCGTAGGTCAGCGCCAGCCTCGCCGCAAGCTCTCTATCCGCCTCACTCGCGCCCCTGCTTAGCAGGCTTAGCGCGCCCACGACGCCATCTTTAAATTTTATCTCGCTAAATTTAGGATTTTGCACTGCGGCAAGCTTTTTGTTATCGCTCTCGTCGCGTCCGATTATGAGCTTGGCGCCCTCAGGCAGGCGCAGATGGCGTCCGAATTTTAAAATTTCAGCGTCCGCGGGCGTTTCGATCTTTTCAAATTTTACCGCATCCTTGATCCGCTCGCTGAAGCTCTGCACGGTCAGCAGACAGCCTCCCGCGGGCGTTTCATAATCCTCAAAGCCGAACTCCGCCGCCAGCTGCATCTGTCTAGCCCGCCCGCGCCCGCTGATGTCAAGCAGCGCGCCCCTATCTACCCAGCCCTTGATCTCGGGCGTCGTGAGCGGCAGCAGCTTCGCGCACAGCGGACGCAGGATCAGCCCCTCCTCATCGCCGCTAAGCCCGCCGATCTGAGCCAGAGCCTGCGCGCGCTGGCTCATCGGGCGCTGTCCGAGCACCTCGCCAGTGATGATGAAGCTCGCCCCTTCGCTTTGCAGCATCGCAAGCGCAGTCTTAAACATATATCCGTGGCAGTCGATGCAGGGGTTGAAGTGCTTGCCGTAGCCGTATTTGGGCTCGAAAAGCACCTGACGTAGATATTCGCTTCTAATATCGACGCTTTTAAAATCCGCCCCTGCGGCTGCGGCTCTGCGGCGCATGATCTCGCTCTTGTCGTCCTTGCCGCTAAATCCGATATCCATATTCAGAGCGAGCACCTCGATGCCTTGCGAGACGATGAGTTTGACCGCGAGCATGGAGTCAAGCCCGCCGCTAAAGAGCGCCAATGCCTTCATTTCGTTCCTTTACTTGAGTTGATTGATCTTTTTTTGATACTCCAAGATCCGCTCGATCTTGTCGGGCGCGTCGGAGTTTTTGAGCTTTTGCATCAGATCTTGCAGGGCGTTGCGGCGTAAAATTTTGCACGCGTCGTTAAAAAGCGCCGCGCCGCCGATAGGCAAAATTTCATCGTCCAGCGCAAGCGCGCGCAGATTTTCAAGGGCTTCGGTTTCGACGTTTTGAGTATTTTGGACACTTTGAGCGTTTTGAATATTTTGAGCGGCGGCTTTCTTTTCGCTTTGCTTTGCGCCATTGCTTGAGCTCCGTCTCTCGCCGTTATTTGCACCCTCTTGCTTCTCGCCGCCGTTTGCACCCTGCTGCGCGGAGGAGCCTTTTAAATTTACGGCGCCCGTAGAGCCCTGCCCGCTAAAATTTTGCTCGCTAGAGCTCTCACCGCTTTTTAAATTTACGCTCTCGCCCCGGTTAAAATTTTCTCCCGCGCCGCCCGCGATGAAATTTTTAAAATTCTCGCCGCTGCGAGCGAAAGCCAAAAACGCCTCGAAAATATCGCCGTGCATGCGAAAATCGCGCCGCTCCAAGCAGCCGAGCCCGAGCTGTGCCATCTCGCCATCGAGCAGCATCGATTTTATGATCTGAAGCTCGGCGATCTCCTTGCGGCGCAGTAGCGGGCGCCCGAGCCTTACCGAAGCGGTAGGCGGCGCGGAGTTTTCGTAGCGCGCCGTGCTTTGCGCGCGATTAAAATTTCCGCCGTTTAAGCCCCTGCTCGCACCGCCCCTGCCGTCTGCGCCGCGCCCCCCGTAAGAGCCGAAGCTCCCGCTCTTATTAAAATTTCGCCCCTCAAAGCCCGCGCCGGAATTTTTACCGCCGTCGGCGAGATTGAACGAGCCCGGCGAGACGTTTAAAATTTGCGCCACTAGGCTCTGATAAGACTCGGCGAGCACGGGGCCGAGCGCTGCGGTAAATTCTTTGATCTCATTTAGCGCTGCTTCTTTTTGCACGGGGCGGGCGAGGTCGTATTTTTTAGCGATTCTTCGGATCAGAAACTCCCCGCTCTCCATGCCGCTAGCATAAATTTGCTCTAGCTCGCGCACCTTGCCCGCGACTATCATATCCGCAGGATCGGCGCCTCCGCCGATTATAGCGACGCTTGAGTCGATCTTGTTCAGGCACAAAAGCCGCGCCGATTTTATCGCCGCATTGATGCCCGCAGCGTCGCCGTCGAAGCTAAGCACGACGTTAAGCTCCGCGCGCTTTATAAGCGGCAGATGAGCGGGCGTCAGCGCCGTGCCGAGCACCGCTACGGCGTTGTCGATGCCCGCTTGATGCAGCATGATGACGTCCATGTAGCCCTCGGTGATGATGAGGGTTTTTTTAGCGATCGCGCTTTTTTTCGCAAGGTCGAATGCGTAGAAAATTTTAGATTTATCAAACAGTGCGCACTGCGGCGAATTGACGTATTTGGCTGGGTTGCCGCTTATCGTGCGGCCGCCGAAACCCACGAGCTTGCTTGCGTGGTTGTAGATCGGAAAGGTGATCCGCTCGATGAAGCTAGCGTAAAGCCCGCGCTCGTTTTGCTTCACCGCGCCCGCATTTAACGCGTCTTGCGGCGGAATTTCTTCGTTTTGCAAAACTCTGATCGTCTGCGCACTAGCTCCTGCGTATCCAAGGCCGAATTTGCGAATGCTTTGATCGCTCAGTCCGCGATCGTGTAGGTATTTTACGGCAGCGGGATTTTGATAAAGGCAGCTTTGGTAGTAGGCGTTTAAAATCCCGAGCACCTTCTTCTCTTCGCTGCGCTCCTGGACTTTAACACCGGTGTATTGCAGCGCGAAATTATACATCCCCGCAAGCTTTTCGACCGCTTCGGGAAAGCTTATCTTTTCGTAATCTTGGATAAATTTAATCGCGTTGCCGCCTGCTTTGCACGAAAAGCAGTGAAAAATTCCAAGCTTTGAACTCACGCTCATGCTCGGGTGCGAATCGTCGTGAAAGGGGCAGACGCCTACGAAATTTGCGCCACTGCGCTTAAGCGGGACATATTTTTCTACGACGTCTACGATATCTACGGTAGCCAGCAGATTTTCTATGCTTTCGTTTTTAATCATAAGCGAAATTATACCCGCACTTTGCTATAATTGCCCTTTATTTTTGCGACGAGGTTTGATTTGGATAATTTTTTCTTAGACGATCGCGACCCGATTTTCGGGCTTATCATGCTGATAAGCATAATCTTGCTAGTGTCGATTCTAAGCTACATTTGGGGAGTTTTTTCTAAAAAAAATGAGAGGCAGAGCCTAGAGAATTTTATCAAAAAATTTGACACCCTAGACGCGCTTAGCACCGAGCACAGGCAGCTTTTAGCAAGCCCGCAAATAGACATCCCGACGCTTGGAATTTTGGCTAGCTCTTTCGTCAAAAGCGGCGACTTCGAGCGCGCGATAGAAATTTATCTAATCGCGCTAAGTAAGGCTAGCGGCGGCGTGCAGAGGGAGTTTATCCTCACCAATCTCGGTATCGTATATTTCAAAGCGGGCTTTTTAGGGCGCGCCGAAGAGGTGTTTTTGCAAGCGCTGAAGCTGCGCCCGAGAAACAAAGAGGCCCTTACGCATCTTACGGTGATTTATGAGCGGCTGAAGCGCTTTAATGAGGCGCTTGAAGTGCTTGACGCGCTGCGCGAACAGGACGCCGAAGTATATGCTCAAAGCCAGTTCGAGCGCGCCCAGATCATCGCAAACGACGCCAATACGCCGTTTAATAAGAAGATCGCTAAAATTTCAAAGCTAAACTTCAAAGGCGCGGGGCGGTTCTGCATGGAGCTTTTTATCAAAAACAAAGAGCCTATGGAGGGCTTTGACCGCTTCCCGCCGATCGAGCAGGCTATCGATCTGATCTATGATTTCCCTGCGGCGGTAAATACGCAGGATGCGGAGTACAACGCGCTTTTTTACGCGCTCGGAAGAAGCGATCAAAAGCCGCAGAGCGCGAGTAAAATTTTTGAGATCAACGCGCTTATGGCTATGAAAGACGCGGGCTTTGAGGACGCGGGGCTTAGCTTTAGCTACACCTGCGCGAAGTGCAAAAGCTCGGTGGGGCTTTTCTCGCACCGCTGCCCGGTCTGCTACGAGCTAGGCAGCATGGAGATCAGAGCGCAAATTTCGGAGAAAACCGGTGAAATCGGTCAAACTTTTTAGCGACGGCAGCTGTCTCGGAAACCCTGGAGCGGGCGGCTGGGCTTACATACTGCAATACGGCGACGCGATAAAAAAGGCAAGCGGCGCAGAAGCGATGACGACCAATAATCAAATGGAGCTAACAGCCGCTATAATGGGACTTAGCGCGCTTAAGCAGCCCTGCCGCGTCGAGCTTTTTACCGATAGCGAATATGTCGTTAAAGCGATAAGCTCCTGGCTCGCAAAGTGGGTCGCTACTGATTTTAAGGGCAAAAAAAACGCAGATCTGTGGCGCAGATACCTTGCGGCGGCAGCGCATCACGAGATCAAGGCCTCCTGGGTCAAGGGGCATGCGGGTCATCCGCAAAACGAAGAGTGCGACGCTATGGCTCGCGCGGCGGCGGAAGCGATAAAGGGCTAAAATTCCGCGGCGAAGCTTGCGGTTGCGCGGATTAAGCATGGATTTGCTCGCGTTTACTTTGCACGCAGAGCCGCTTCGGCTTAAATTTATCGCCCGAAGCCGGTTTTAGCGCATTCGTTCACGCAATCGAGCTTTGGCGGAAATTTCGTTAGCAGTGAGCAGGCTTTGGCGCGACTGTATTTGCGACGGGTCTATTTTTGGCGAGGATTTCGTTTGCGGCAAGTGATCCTTAGCGTGGTTTGCGTTAGAATTGGCGGGCTAAGTTTAAATTTTATTCGCCGTAGATCGTTGCTAATGCGTTTTATCCGCCGCGTTAGCACAAAGTTAGCGCAGATCACGCTTGCATTCGTTTCGCTTGCGCAAGTTTTGTTCGCACCGGATGCCGTTTGCGTGTGAGCCACCGCGGATTTCGTAAAATTTTATAAAAAAGGGCAAAGATGCAAAATTTAGAAAAATTACAAGAAAAACTGGGCTATAAATTTAAAAACCCTACCCACCTCAAGATCGCTCTTACGCACAAAAGTGCCAAAAACGGGCACAATAACGAGAGGCTAGAATTTTTAGGCGATGCGGTGATGGATCTAATCGTGGGCGAGTATCTTTTCAAAAAATTTAGCAGCGACGAAGGCGATCTGAGCAAGCTGCGCGCCGCGCTCGTGAACGAAAGCAGCTTTTCTAAATTTGCAAAATTTTTGGGCATCGGCGAGAACCTGAATATGTCGCTGTCCGAGGAGCGCAACGGCGGACGCGAGAAGCCCTCGCTGCTTTCGGACGCGTTTGAGGCGATAATGGGCGCCGTCTATCTTGAGAGCGGGCTGCAAAACACCGCCCGCATCGCGACTGCAATCTTAGAAATCCTCTATCCGCGCATAAGCTTTAACGAGCTCGTTAAAGACTACAAAACCGCGCTGCAAGAGCTCACGCAGGCAAAATTCGGCGTCACGCCCGAATATGTTCTTTTGGGCTCGAGCGGCCCCGATCACAAAAAAAGCTTCGAAATGGCGGCGCTCGTTGGCGGCAAGCGGCTCTCATCCGCCGTGGGAGCGAGCAAAAAGGAGGCCGAGCAAAAATGCGCGCAAATCGCGATCGAGCTTTTACAAAGCGGCGCCTCGCACGGCACTAGCGCGACAGATGGCGAGCAAACAGCATGCGATAGCGACGTACAAAGCGGCGCAAATCGCGCTCAGAACGGCAAAAAAGGCTCACAAGGCGGCAGCGGACGAGCGCGGGGCAGCACAAAAAGCGAGCATAATAATCGAGGCGGCACGCCGAGTGCTAAAAAAAGCAATGTGCGAAACAAAAACGCCGAACAAAGCGGGCGCGATACGGACAAACAAAGCGGCGGCGATCAAGGAGACGCGCTATGAATACCTTCGGCGAGAGATTGCGCCTTAGCACCTTCGGCGAGAGCCACGGTGCGGCAATAGGCGGCGTTTTGGACGGATTGCCGGCTGGCGTGGCGATCGAGATTTCAAATATCCAAAGCGAGCTTGAGCGGCGCAAACCGGGCGGCAGATACGCTACGCCGCGCAAAGAAGCCGATGAGATCGAAATTTTAAGCGGAATTTTTGACGGTCGCAGCACCGGCGCGCCGATCGGATTTATCATCCGCAACGCAAACCAGCACTCAAAGGACTACGAAAATCTAAAGGATGTTTTCCGCCCCGCACACGCCGATTTTTCGTATTTTGCCAAATACGGACTGCGCGATTACCGAGGCGGCGGACGGGCAAGCGCGCGCGAAACCGCCGTTCGCGTGGCTGCAGGAGCGTTTGCGCAAATTTTGCTAAATCACTTTAAAATTTCCGTAAAAAGCGGAATCTGCGGCGTGGGCGAAATTTATGCGGGAAATTTAGACTTCGACTTTGCGCAAAACAGCGAGATTTTCGCGCTCGATCCCGCTGCGGAGAGCGCGCAGAAGGAGTTAATTCTAAGCGTCAAAAATGCGGGCGATAGTATCGGCGGCTGCGTGCTAACGCGCGTTACGGGCGTGCCTGCTGGGCTCGGCGAGCCGCTGTACGGTAAGCTGGATGTGGTGCTTGCGGGCGCGCTGATGGGCATAAACGGCGTAAAGGCCGTGCAGATCGGCGCGGGAGTGAAAGCAAGCACGCTAAAAGGCAGCGAAAACAACGACTTTATGCGCGCTAGTAAGGATGCGATCCGCACCAACGGCGGCAAGATCGGCGCAAATTTTGCGAGCAACAACGCGGGTGGGATCTTAGGCGGCATAAGCAGCGGCGCGCCGATCGAGATTGCGACGCATTTTAAGCCCACTCCAAGCATTTTTATGGCGCAGCATAGCGTGGACGTGCGCGGCGCGGACGCGGTCTGCGAGCTGCGCGGACGGCACGATCCGTGTATCGCCGTGCGCGGCAGCGTCGTAGCGACCGCAATGGCGCGGCTGGCGATCGCCGATGCGCTGCTGCTAAACGCGAGCGCGACGCTGGGGAATTTGAAGCGAATTTACGGCGAGGATTAAATTTAGACGAGCCGCCCTTTAAATTTTGCGAAATTCCATGAAATTTTAGGACCGAGCGATGAAATCCCCGCGAGCTAGGCGGGCAAATTTTAAATTTACGCGGTAGGTTTATCGCGGCAAGGAGGGCAAATGAGACTTGAGCGTATCGGCGAGGGTTCGGCACTGATCGCGCGCATAGAGGCGATCAACGTCGCAGCATTCCCCGAAATTGAGCGTATCAGCATAAAAAATTTCTTAAAAATGTCGCGCAAAGGGCAACTTGAAATCGCGGCGATTTTCGAGGATTTTGGCGCCTTGGGCGGCGGTGGTGCGGCTGATAAACATCATGCGGCGACAGGCGAAAATTTATGCGCGCCGAAGCAGGATTTTTGCGCGGCAAAGCAGGACTGCTGCGAACCTAGCCAAGATCGCGATGCTGCAGGTAAAAATTCCGATGCGGATAACCGCGGCGCGGCAGATAAAAAATCTAATGCGACGTGTGAAAAATCCAGCTTGAAAAGTAAAAATTCCAGCGCGGCGGTGCAAAATTTAAGCGGCGAGGAGCTGGTTGGCTTTTTCGTCTATAGAACCGAGCAAACCTACAAGCGCGCGATTTCGCACCACAAACAGCCGCCGCGCCTAAATGCGGATAAAATTTTAAGATCCAAAGCCCATAGCGGCGCGGAATTTGACGGCGCAGACGATGAAATTTCAGGCGGCGAAGTAAAATTTTCAGAAGTAAAATTTTTTAGCGTTGCAAGCGGCGAAATCGCAAGTCAAAAAACGCAGTCTCTTGGCGGCAATAAAATTTTAAACGCGAGCGCAGATAGCAAAATTTCGATCGCCGCGGACTGCTCGACTTGCGGTGCGGGCGGCAAAATTTTATCAAGCGTCAGAAGGGATGAAATTTCATTAAGCGCCGCAGAGGGCAAAATTCCATCGATCGCCGCGGAAAGCGAAATTTCGCGCTATGATGAGAGCGAAATTCCAAGCGGCGGGGAGAGCGGGATTTTTTACGTGGCCTACCTCGGTATCGATGCGAAATTTCGCGGGCTGGGGATCGGCTCAAGGCTGCTCGCGCTCATCGTCACGCAAAATCCGCGCGCGCAAATCGTCCTTGACGTCGAGCCGCCGCACGAGGACGCGCCCAACCTCGCGCAACGCCTACGCCGCATAGAATTCTACGGCAGGCACGGCTTTCGGCGCTGCGGCAAGTTTTTCAACTACGCAGGTCTAAGCTTCGAGATCCTTGCTAGGCCGCCGCTAAGCGCGCCGCAGCAGGGATTTGACGTAGCGAGCTTCATGAAATTTATCGGCGCAGGCAATAAATTTAGATTTAAAATCACCGACGCGCCGCTATACAAAAACTAATGCAAAAGCCCGAATTCAGCCTCATCTGCGATGATACATTTTATAGAATTTTTTCCGCCTCTATCCTTGCGTTTTTTTGCATTTTTATCTCTTTGGACATCGGCGGATCGGGGGAGCTGTTTTACACGGACAGCCCGCTACGCTCACAGCGAGCCAAGCCCAGCCTGACGATCGTTTTTTTGTTTTTGGCGTTACTTTATCTGCGAAGCGGTAGCAAAGAGGCGGCGCGCGTGGAATTTGACGAGCTTAAAATATCCTTTCGCAGAGGGCTAGACAAATACGATCTTATGCTTGGATGCGTCGATCTGATAGAGCCGTCGCTCGGCTTCGTGCGGACGTTTCGCGTGCCGTTTCTAAGCTACGAACGGTTTTTGAAACTGCAAGAAATTTTAAAATTCTTGCTTCTTTTCGCATACGCCGCGGGCGTGTTTTTGACGATCAAATTCGGCTTTGCCGAAGCTGCGATCTATGCAGCGGCGGGCATTTTTGCGATTTTGATCGCTTCAAAGCTCGTCGTCGCGCGAAGGCTAGACGGACGAGCGGGGCTGCGACTACGCGACTGCCTGCTACTGCGCGGCAAGGACGATACGGGCGCGGCGGTATTTTTTTGCATCCGTCCTAGCCGCGCCGAGCGCGAAGCTTTACGCATATATTTTTTGAAAAATTTCAGCTACGACATTAAGGCGTGAAATTTTTTGGCTTTCAGCGTAAAATTTAGACCCGCGGGGTAATCTGGCTACGGCTAAACGCAAATGAAGCGCAAAGACGGATGCTGTGCGAGTATTTCGCGGCGAGATTGAGGCTGGATTTCGAGCAAAATTCCGCCCGCGGCAATCGCAGATGAGATTGCTCGGCGCCCCAAGCAGCCATCGAAGCGGTCGCAGATGAGATCGCTCGGCACCCGAAGCAATCCTCTAAGCAGCTTCAGATGAGTTGCTAGTGTCTGCTTGACTGAGATAACCGCGGCTTGTCGCAACTCGCCTCGCCGCAAGCGCCTATGCAAATATCCTGCGCTCTTAAACGCGTCGAAAGCGAGGCGGTGATAAAATACGAAAACCATACCAAAAAGGAATTTTATGAGGGATTACGACAAAGAGCCGATCGAAATCATAGATAGGGCGGTATATTTTCAAGAAAAAAGCCTATTTTTATCCATAGTGCTTTTTTACTCTGCATATACGACTAATGCCACTTTTATGGATATTATAAAAGGCGACGATTTGTTTATGGTATTGTGCGCCGTAGTGCTATTCATCGCACAGATATGGTGGTACGTAAAATGCAATTTCCAAGCCTCTTATTTTACGTTTTATAATGACAAGCTATTTTATAATTTCATGCAAGGTACAGAGCCCAATAAAATATGCAATCTTACGGATATAGAGAAAATAAGCTTTTGCGTGCTTTCAGAGCTTATGGATAGCTTCGGTAGATTTCACTACCTTACCTCCTACGAGCTTTATAAAAAATCATCTATTGGAGTGCATATCGGCAAACTGGCGCTGTTTTTATACTATACGATAAATTTTATCTTGCTTGTTTTGCCGTTTAAAATTTTTATGTTGATTAAAAACAAAGAGCCGCTAAGTCTGCTAAATAAAAATGTCGTGATTAAATTTAAAAATCGCAACTATTTTTTGATAAACATCTACTCAAAGCGCGAACTGGATGAAATTTTGCAGTATTGCAAAGACAAAAATATAACCGTGGAGCAGAAAACAAATTTTATCCCGCATTGGCAAAATTTTACCTATTTCACTGATAAGAACGAAATTTGGAGCGATGATTTTAGCGATACGGAAATTCCAAAAGATACGTTTAAGCGAAAGCTTAGACAATTTTTTAGCTTGGATTAAAGAGCGATTACGCCCGTTTCAGCGTAAAATTTAGACCCGCGGGGTAGAATTACAAAAATTTTTACACGGAGCAAACAATGAAAAATTTCTTTCTAGCCGCAATAGTTTGCGCGCTATTTAGCGGTTGCGCATATGAAGCGCAGTTTAATCAAAACGCCGATGTAGCGCCGTTTGACGACACTATAAGCGCGACTAACGCCATGCAAAGCGCGCTCATTTACATCCCTGGCGAGCTAATGGGGACAAAAAGCTACGTCGCAAGCTCGAAGTTAGGCAGAGACGATGAGCTTAAAATCGACGTCGGCGAGTTCGTCGCAGGCGAGGCAAAGCGCTTCTTCGGCACCTACCTAAGGCGCGTAAGCGTCACCGACGACGAAAAAGCGCTGCAAGGCAAAGGGCTCGTTATCGCACCTGAGCTTAGCTCATTCGGCTTTGGTTTTTACAGCTCCGACGGCATCGACGTTTCGGCAAAGCCCTATGTGCGCTACAATCTACGTTTAAAAATGTTTAAAAATGGAAAGCCGATCTACAACCAAAATATCGCCGTAAACGAGCGCAACTTCGGCGAGGAGGAGTTTTTCGGCGGCGGTCAGGGCTCATACGCACAGATCGGCGGGATCTTTCAAAAATCGATGGCGAATGATTACGCCGTGCACGCTAGAGAGATTTTGGACGTAATCAACGATAACTAATCGTGCTCGCGCCTTTGTGCGTGGTAAGCGGCATCTGGTCGATTATTTTTGCCCGCCGTCTTGTGGTAGAATTTGTCGCGGCGATCTTGCGACACGCGCTTGCGGATCGTCGCGCCTAAGCTCTGCGATATAATTAGCATGGCTTTAAAGCTCCCATAGATGCGCCTTCTTGCGGTATTTACTCATTTGGGGCATTGGATTTTGATATCGAGTTTGCCAGCACTATAGGCATCAAATTTAATTCCGCAAGTTGCGTAAATTCCGCGAAAATCACGTTATGAAATTGACTTGACAGCCCATATTTAAGTGCGGTGAGCCGATAAATTCCGCACCTTGGCATACTGCCTAATTCCATTTTTTAGGGCTAAGCTCCGCAAATAAACTTTTCGCGTTCGCTGCTACGCTTGGATCAAATTATATGCTCGTGGCACCAAAAAATTCGCCCTAAATTTAAAGCACCGATTAATATTAATTTTTATATCATTACTAAATTTTTTAAGGAGAGAATTATGAAAAAGTTTTTATTGCTTCCGTTTGCTTTCGCGGCGCTTTTTGCGGCACCAAGCTGCGATAATGTCCAACTCAAAGCGGCTGTGGAAGGTATCAATAAGAGTGCGCCGATGCGAGTCGACGAGATTACCACATTAACGGGCGCTGAGTGCAAAGATGGCAGCTTTATCTACAACTACGAGCTAAATGACGGCATGGGGATGAAATTTGACAGTGTCGGAAATGATCAAAAAACCGTGATACAAAATGTCATAGATAGCCAAAATAAGCAAATTTTTTGCAACCAGATGAAGGTAATGCATCCGCTAATAAATAGCGCGATATGGAGCTATAAGATAAAAAGTGGCGAAGAATTTATAAGGGTAGAATTTAAGCCTAGCGACTGCAAGTAGCGCTTGCGCGAGATTTAAAATTTAGCGCGGCGTGAGCCTTTGCCTGCTCGCCCGCGCAGCATCCGTTTAAAATTTATCCGCTTCGCTTTTGATTTCGCCTGTGCAAAAGCAACATGCTAAAATTTCTGCTTAGCTTTTACAGCGCCACTGCGTATAGTATGACGCAGATCAGAGTGTATTTCGTCGCCACAAAGCGCTAAAACGCGCCGAGTCCTTTTTAAGCCGCGATCTAATGCGTCAGGTTCTGCCAGTGGCGTTTTTCATTAAAATTTGACTATTTCATGCGGAATTATATCTATGTAGCAGCGCAAACACCGCGTAAGGCTTTCGCGCGAAATTCTATAAGTTACGGAATTTTATTTGAAACAGCATCATAGATTTTGGGTCAAAATTTTAGGATTTATTGCGATGCTGCACCTGCTGCGATGAAATCTTGCTAAATTTTATCCGCGATCTGCTCGCATAAATTTTGCGTAAAGCATGAGCTTGCTTGCGAGCTTACAGGGGTGCCAGCCGCCAATGTACTGTCACATAAAACGCGACTAATCAAATACCTCGCTTGGGTTTTAAAATTCATCGTTCGCAGCTATTTTTATCAAGCTTTAGCTGTATCGGCGGCAAGCCCCTTATTTCATAGTTTAACACCATCGTTTTGCCGAGCTCCCGCAGGCGCTGCGAAAATTCCGTGCTGCAAAAGCTGACCTTCGCCTTGGCAAACAGCATCTCTTTTAAAATTTCCGCATCGCCCACATCCAGCGCGCTGAGGTCTAAATTTGACGAGCTATTTAGCACGTAATCGTATATGAAGCTACCGCGGCGCCTTTTAAAATCGTAGCATCGTCGATCCTGCGCGGCGCGCCCTCGTTTATCTGCGCTAGCGCATCTCGCACCTGTTTGCTTTCGCAGAAATTTCGCTCTAGCTCGCCGCGTTTTTTCTCTGTATAAAATTCCATCGCCACATTTGCCAAAATTCCGATTCCAAATAACACAAGTAAGATTTTAATCGGCTTATTTAGCCGCGCACTTAAGCTTCGCGCGTCCATCAGCGCGCCCTTTCGCAGCACAGCAGCGTGTGCCCGACGCCCAGCCCGTCGTGAATTTGCGAAATTTTAAGCCCGGCGCGCTGCGTAAATTTAACCATATCGTCCGAGTGATAAATTTTGCTATTGCCGTTTGCCATGGCGGCGAAATATACGCTGATCTGCGTCATGCTATACGCGGCAGTTTCGTAGCGCTGCCTGTCCCAAAACGGCTCCAAAATATAAAGCCGCGCCTGCTCGCTCATCGACTCTGCCGCTCGCGAGAGGATGCTTACGATCTGCTCCTCTGCAAAGCAGTCCAAAAACTGACTGAGCCAGATCGCATCAAAGCCGCGCGGAAAGCGCGTAGCGGGATCTAGCAGATCGGCCGCAAGCCCGTCTATGCGCTCTGCACCCTTCGCGCCTGCGACGGCGTCTTTCATCATCGAAATTTGCCCCGCAAGATCCATTATCGTGACGCGCACATTTTCGTCGTAACCTACGCACCGCTTAGCAAAGCGCCCCGTGTTGCCGCCGACATCTAAAATTTTATCCGTCTTGCGCGAGAAAATGATCTTTAGCGCGGGCTCAAACGCCAAATCCGAATAAAAATGATCAAACGCGAGCCAGCTCTTTCGCACGTGCGGCGGCAGATGCGAAAGCGCCTCATAAATCGTAGCCCACTGTCCAAAAACCTTTAGCCCCTCTGGTTTGCCTGATTTTAGCGTCTCTTCGAGCCTAAAGAGCCCCTCGTAGCAGACGTCGTGGATGAAGTCCATATCCACGCCGACGAGCTCGTCGGTGAGTAGAAAATATCCCGCCTTGCTAAGCCGAAATTTCTCGCCGCACAGCAGCACCGTGCCGATGCTAAGTGAGCTTTCCAAAAGCAGCTTTACGGCGTATTCGCTAAGCGAGATCTTCTGCGCGATCTCACTTATGCTTAGCCCGTCACGTGCCTCATTAAGCGTGCTTAAAATTCCAAATTTTTTCATCAGCCGCGAGACTTGAAAGACCACCGGCGCAAAGGCGATCTCATTCGCCGTCCGCTGCGCCTCGCCCGCGCTTTGACGCTCGGCGCCGTAGCGGTCTAAAAGCTGTTTGGGAAGTTTCATTTTTGATCCTGCTTATGTAAATTTCGCAAAATTTTAGCAAAAAATTCTAACTTTTCTCGCGTACGCTAAGAATTTGCGCGTATCTTAGAATTTTGCGATGAAATTTTAAAATTCCGTCTTAAAATTTATGGAATTTTAGTTAAAATTCTTTCATCAAAATTTCGCGTAAAAGCTCTGCGAAAATGTCAAATTTAGGAGAATACTTGAAGCTTCAAATGTCCTTGATGTCGGTTGCTTGCGTCGTAATCATCCTGGCTGGTCTTAAAGCCGCGCAGGCTATCGTCGTGCCATTTTTGCTAGCTATTTTCATTACGGTGCTCGTCTCACCGCTGGTGCTTTATGTCCAAAAGATCCGCGTCGGGCGCGTTTTTAGCTTCCTGATCATCACTTTCGCTTTCGTGGCGATTATAGTGTTTTTTGGTGCAGTCATCTTCGATGCGATCAAGGAATTTTCAGCGCGCCTGCCCGAGCTGCAAGCAAAATTTGAAGAGGTGCTAGGAGGCGTGAGTGCGAAGCTCTCTCGATTCGGCATAGAACTTAACGCCGCAAGCCTAGGCATCGATCCAAGCGAAGCCGCCGCGCAGCTATCGGCATTACTGCGTAAGACAGGCTCGATAGTTTCGACGGGATTTTTCATTTTTATAATGGTTTCATTTATGGTCTTTGAAAGCTCCGTGATCGACGAAAAAATCCGCTATTTTTCGCAAAGTAGCCGTGCTACGCATACTTTTGTGAAGAAATTTGCCTCCAGCCTCAAAAAATATCTGCTAATTAAAACTATCGCTTCAGCTTGCACCGGTGCGCTCATCGGACTTGGGCTGTGGGCTCTTGGTGTTCCATATGCCGCGCTGTGGGGGATTTTAGCTTTCGTGCTAAATTTCATCCCCACCATTGGCTCGATCGTAGCGGTCTTTCCGACGCTTTTCGTGACGCTAGCTACGATGGATATAAGCTCTAGCATCTGGACTATCGCAATTTATTTGGTCGTAAACGTAGCGATCGGAAATATCATCGAGCCGCGATTTTTAGGGCAAGGGCTCGGGCTTTCAACGATCAGCGTGCTTGCAGGGCTACTGTTGTGGGGCTTTGTGCTTGGTATCGGCGGGCTATTTTTGGCTGTGCCGCTTACGATGAGCTTGCAAATCGCGCTTGCTTCAAACGACAAAACACGCTTCATTGCGACTCTATTAAGCAACAAGGTCGAGAGATAAAGCGAAATTCCGCGGAATTTAAAATTCTATAAATTTTAGCTTGAGCGCGCTCAAGAGTATTTTTGTCTCTTTTAGATAAAATCCGCCCAAAGGATCAAATATGACTAGCGAAAAATTTATTTACGAAGTAAATACGGTGACGAAATTTATCCAAATTTACTGCGATGGCAAGCATGCGGATACGCCTAAAAAAGATGGCGCCGTGCTTCATGACTACAAAGACGATAAGGGGCTTGTGCAGACCCACTTTCATCTGTGCGCGGACTGCGAACGGATGCTACGTTACGCCTACGCGCGCCTGCGCGCCTGCCCGCATACCGAAAAGCCACGCTGTCACCACTGCCCGCATCCATGCTACGAGCGTGAAATGTGGGTAAATATGGCTAAGATGATGAAATATAGTGGTATGAAATTAGGACTTACAAAGATCAAAAAGCTTTTTTCGTTTAAAAAAAGCTAATTTGTGCGGGCAATTTAGCTAGAGTTTGCGGGTAAAATTTATCTTTGCAAGCTCGCTTCATCTTTATGCAAAAAAGTATAAAAAAGCGGCGTGAGAATAAGCACAAAAAGATATAAAAATCAATCAAAATACTAAATCTTAGCGCGTAAAATTCTATCTCGCAAACACAAATCCTCCGCAATCCTTGATAATAAATAATTAAATTTGAGTTTATAGTTTTAAGTTAGAATTGTGCCCAATCAAAGGAGAAAATATGAAGGTCATTACCATCGCGGTCGTTAACGGCAGGGTCGTAAACGAAAAGGAATTAATCGCGTCTATCGCCGATTATGACGATTTTACCGCGGTTGCCGAACAACTCCGTAAAGGGCTGAAATCGAGGTATTTTACATCTAGAGAGCATGCGAGGATATACAAAAAAATCAGCGTCGAGACGGGCTTTAGGCGCGTGCGATTCGACTACAAACCGTATAAAGATAAAATTTCAAACCTTATCACCGAGGGCTACACCGTCAAGGCGATCTTAAAAAAGATCGGCGAGGAGGACGAAGCGTTTAAAAGCGCCGTCACCGCCGCAGGGCTTACGCACTTTATCTCCGTGACATTCAAAGATGAAAAAACAAGACTTCGCGCAACCGCCAAAAAAAGCGAGGATTTCTTATATGCGTATCGATTTGAGATCAAGAAAATGCACTTCCAAGGCGTTAGCAATAAAGAAATTTTAAAGTATATGAAATCTCAATACGAAAAGGATTTTGCAAAAATAAGCGAGCGCGATCTTGCCGCTTTTATCGAGACAAACGCGGTGCTTGACACCGACCGCAAACTCTCGCTGTATAAAAAGCCGAGCCTTTATGATCCGCATTTTAGCGAGATTATGAAGCTTTACGCAAGCGGTATGCGCGTCTACGATATCTGGAAGACGCTTAAAGCCAAATACCCCGAGCTAGCCAAGCTTCAGGCGCCGAGCCTTTATCAGTTCATCGCAAACAACGCCCTTGGCAAAGCCAAATATATGCAAAAAGACTGATATGCCCGCGCTCTTTTCAAATTTTACTTTCAAATTTAAAATTTCGCCGCGATAAAGATTGATGGAAGCCGGTGAAATTTCGATGAAAACCTGCGTCATTCTCTGCGGCGGCAAAAGCTCGCGTTTCGGCAGCGACAAAACGCTATTTCCATTTCGCGGGCATCCCAGCATGACGCACTTTCTTTTTTCGCGCTTAAGCCGCGAGTTTGAGCGGGTTTTCGCCTGCGCCAAAAGCTCTAAATTTAATCCTCCGCTTCCTATGATCTACGACGAATTTGAGGAATTTTCGCCGATGGGCGCGCTGTATTCGGCGCTAAAGTCCTTTAGCGGCGAGCGTATTTTTATCATCCCCGCCGATATGCCATTCGTCGAAATTTCCACCATCCGCGCGCTTAGCGAGCAGGAGGGGCAAATTTGCGTAGCGGGCGATGACCTGCACAGACACAGCCTGTGCGGATTTTTTGACGTAGATCTCGCTCCGCGCGCGCTTGAGCTCTACCGCGCAGGAGAGCATAAGATCGGCGCGCTCATCGGATCTGCAAATTCCAAAGTGCTAAATTTCAAAAACAAAGAGCAGTTTTTAAATATAAATTATCAAAACGATTTAAAGGGCGCAGATGAAATTTAAAGCTTTAGCGCTCGCGCTTTGCGCCATGAGTCTAGCCGCGCAAGATCTATCCGAGCTATACGCAAAGGCCGGCGAATACGAGGCCAGGGGCGATTACAAAAACGCGATGATCTATTACAAAAAGATCGCCGCGGCAAGTCTAGCGGATAAAGGCGATAAACCGCGCCGAAAAGTCGCAGAAAATTCTACCTCGTCCGAAAAAAACCGCGCTTCACACGATGATACCGCCGTTTTAAGCTCTACGGTGCCGCAAAATTCTTTAGCACAAAATTCCGCCATGGCAAGATCCAGCGCGCTAAATTCCGCTGCATCAAATTTCGCAGACGCAGGCTCGGTTGCGTCGGGCTCCGCGTCAAATTTAGCATCATCTAATTCCGCCTCGCTATCTCAGAATTCCACGACATCGAGTTCTGCGATGCAGGACGAACGGAATTTTCTAGCGCAAAATTCCGCGCCGCAAGGTGAGCAAAATGGCCGAAATTTTGGATTTTTAGGGCTTAAATACTACGAGCCGATCTATATGCTTTTCACCCACGATTTTAGTAAAAAGCCCGATCGTAAGGCGGATGAGTTGCATTTTGAGTTTAGCTTCGAGCGCCCGATCACCTACGACGCGCTGGGGCTTGGAGAGAAAATTTCATTTGCTTATGCGCAAAATTCCTGGTGGCAGATCACGCAGGATAGCGCGCCTTTTCGCGAAAGCAACTACCGCCCCGAGCTCTACGTTAGCGCGCCAGTGCCGTTTGCGGACGAGCTAAAGATCGGCGCCATGCACGAATCAAACGGCAAGGGCGGCGAGGAATCGCGCTCGTGGAATAGACTCTACGCGCAAAGCACCTGGAGCGCGGACGGGTTTTCGATCACCCCCAGAGCGTGGTATGCGTTTTGGCTGGACCGCACGAACGAGGACATCGCGGATTATCTGGGTTACGGCGATCTGCGCGCGTCATACACCTTCGGAAAGCAGCGACTTAGCGCTCTGTGGCGAAATAACCTGCATTTTGACGGCAGTAACCGCGGCGCGATCGAGTTAAACTACAGCTTCCCGATCTTTAACAGCGGATTTTACGGCTATCTGCGTTACTTCAACGGCTACGGCGAGAGCCTCGCGGACTACAAACGCAGCGTCAATAAGATCGGCATCGGACTTTCTTTCGTAGAATTTTAAAAGGCGAGCTTGGATCAAAAAGCCTGAAATTCTGCGGCGAAATTTTATCCACATAAAATATAAAATTCGCAGCTTTTTGCTCTACGCCGCTAAACTTTAAAAAGCAAAATTTAGCGGAACAAATCGCCTTAAATTTTGCGGACGGAATTTCGCCTATCGTACCAAATCCCCGCAGGTAGAATTTCTTAGAAATTAATATTCTTTTAGCTAAAATTACGGATTAAATTTCATCAAAGGATCAAGAAATGGCACAAATTCAAGAGGCCGAGCTCATCTGGAAAGACGGCAAGCTAATCCCATGGGCGGAGGCCACTACTCACGTTTTGACGCACTCTTTGCACTACGGAAACGCCGTATTTGAGGGCGTACGCGCTTATAAAACCGATAAAGGCTACGCGATTTTTCGCTTGGATGAGCACACTCGCAGGCTTGAAATTTCGGCAAAACTCTGCCTAATCAAGCTTCCGTTTAGCTTCGAGCAGCTCCGTAAGGCTCAGATCGACGTCGTCGCGAAAAACCGCTTCGATCAGACCGTCTATATCCGCCCGCTAGCATACTTCGGCTACGGCTCGATGGGTGTTTCATCTACGAACTGCCCGGTAAACGTCATCGTCGCAGCATGGCAATGGGGCGCGTATATGGGCGAAGAGGCGCTACGCAAAGGGATCAAAGCTAAAATTTCATCGTGGATGAAGCCGGCGCAATTTTCGATGATGGCAAAAGCCAAGGCGAGTGCGAATTATTTTAACTCGCAGATGGCAAATTTTGAGGCGGTCGATGCGGGATACGATGAGGCGATACTGCTCGATCCGCAAGGCTTCGTCGCAGAGGGGCCGGGCGAGTGCTTATTCATCGTAAAAGAGGGCGTCATCATCACTCCGCCGAACGACACCAGCCTAGAGAGTATCACTCAAAACTCGGTCATCGAAATCGCGCGCAGTCTAGGCTACGAAGTCCGCAGAGAGCGCATCGCTCGCGATCAGCTCTATGCCGCGGACGAGGCGTTTTTTACCGGCACCGCCGCGGAGGTCACGCCGATTAGCAATATCGACGGCAGGATCATCGGCAAGGGCGAGATGGGAGAGATCACGAGCCGCTTGCAAAAGGCGTATTTCGCGGTAGTCACGGGCAAAGACCCTAAATTTGAGCACTGGCTCACATACGTTAAATAAGGACACACATGCCGGCGGATTTGAATGATTATTTTAATAAGAAAAACAGCGACAAAAAAGGCGGGAATTTAAATTTTAAAATTCCTAATTTCGGGGGGATGGGCAAGTTTAGCGGCGTGATTTACGCGATAATCGCGATAATAGCGCTGCTCGTGATCTCAAAACCCTTCGTCACGATCCAATCCGGCGAGGTGGGGATCAAGTCAAATTTAGGCAAATACGATCCGACGCCTCTTGGCGCGGGACTTCACTTTTTCGTGCCGTTCATACAGGACGTATTCGTCGTAGATACTCGTACGCGTATCATCAACTACACTAGCAGCGAAGATATGAGCGCGGGTATCGCTACTAAAAGCGGCACCGCAGGCGGTATCATTAGTAAAAACTCGCTTTCGGTGCTAGACTCGCGAAATTTGCCCGTCAGCATCGACATCACCGTGCAATACAGGCTCAATGAAGCCACGGCGCCCAACACGATCGCCGAGTGGGGCTTTTTGTGGGAGGATAAGATCATCGATCCGCGCGTAAAGGACGTCGTGCGTAGCGTCATCGGCAACTATGCCGCCGAGGAGCTACCTACCAAACGCGACGAGATCGCTAGAGCGATCGACGACGGCATCCGCAAAAATATCGAAGCACTGCCGAATTCACCCGTAGATCTGCTAGCCGTGCAGCTTCGCGAGATCATCCTGCCGGCGAAAGTAAAGGAGCAGATCGAGAGCGTACAGATCGCCAAGCAAGAGGCTGAGCGCACCAAATACGAGGTCGAGCGCGCAAATCAAGAGGCGCTTAAAAAGGCTGCTCTTGCCAAAGGTAACGCAGACGCCGTCAAAATCGAGGCTCAAGGCCGCGCCGATGCCGCTAAGATCGAGGCTGACGCGCAAGCCTACGCCAACAAAGAGGTCGCAAAGAGCTTGGATGCAAATCTTTTAAGCCTCAAGCAGATCGAGACGCAGGCTAAATTTAATGAGGCGTTGCGCGAAAACAGCGACGCAAAAATTTTCCTAACGCCGGGCGGCGCGGTGCCTAATATCTGGGTCGATACGAAAGATAAGGCGAAGCAAAGCGCCATCGAGCGGGAAAATTAAAATTTCAGGCGGCTATGCGCCCCGACTTCGCGAGATAAATTTGATAGCAAGTTGCTTTGGGCGCATAAGCTTAACTCGCGATTTTGTGAGTTAAGCTTAGCGGCGAGTGAAAGCTCGTGACGAGCAGAACTCGCGCTCGTCGCAGCCTAAGCCTAGCGGTCGCTTAAAATTTAGCCGCCAGGTTTACTCTTTAAATTTACTAGCTAGGCGCGCCGCTTCGTAAATTTCAATAACTCAAATTCCGCGTACGGCGGCTAAATTTAAAGCGTGCGCGACTTTGCAAACTAAGGATCAAAGATGAAGGTAGATTGGCAAAAACTGGGCGGACTACTCCCCGCGATCGTGCAAGATACAAGTGACGGCGCGGTTTTGATGCTCGCGTATATGAACGAAGAGGCGTTAAGCCTGACGCTGAACACCGGCTACGCGCACTACTTCTCGCGCAGCAAGGGGCGCATCTGGAAAAAGGGCGAGAGCAGCGGTCACGTTCAGCTCGTGCGAGAGGCGTTTTTAGACTGCGACAACGACACATTGCTACTTAAGGTAGAGCAATGCGGCGGATCCGCCTGCCACACGGGCGCGCGAAGCTGTTTTTTCAAAGAGATTTCGCTGCAAAAATGCGGCGAAAATGTGGGGAGCTTGATCGCTTGCGGCGCGATAAATTTTGCAGAGCACGGCTCTGCAACCTCTCTCGTGCAGAAAAATTCCGCGAATTCTCGCACAGAGCAGAATTCCGCTTCCTGCGACGGCTCGGCGGATTACGCGCCCCAAAATTCTATTGCCCGTGACGGCTCGCAAAATTTTATGCCTCAAAATTCCACTGCCTCTTGCAATCGGCAAAGCTCTGCGACACAAAATTTTACGGCAGCAAATTTCATCGCGACGAATTCCTCCGCAGAGCGCAGTACTCAAAATTTAGACGCCGTCTCGCAAAATTCTACGCTCGAAAACTCTACGGAAAAAAGCCCGTACGGAATTTTAGACGAAATTTATCATGTTTGCTTGGATCGCAAGCTAAACGGCGAGCCCGCGCTATCCTACGTCGCCTCGCTCTACGCGAAGGGCGAAAACGCCTATCTCAAAAAGATCGCCGAAGAAGCGTGCGAGTTCGCGCTGGCGTGCAAGGATCTCTCGCGTAGCAAGCTTTACGCAGACGTAGCGCGCGAAAGCTTCGGCGAACACAGAGCGGGCGAGCCGCGATACGACGTGGTTTACGAGGGAGCGGATCTTTTATTTCACCTTCTGCTCGCACTTGCAGCGCACAATATCCATCCGGACGCCCTGCTTGACGAGCTAGCGCGCAGGCAAGGAAAAAGCGGCATCGAAGAAAAGCGCAGCCGAGAAAAATGACGCGTAAAATTTAATCGTGAAGGCGCCGCTCGCCCGCTTTGCGCGGCGAGCAAAATTTAAAAAGTGTTGCCGAAATTCTGTGCCGAATTTCAACGACGAAAGTATATTTCAACCGCGCTATTATCGCAAAATTTAATTTTGTTGCGCGTGCAAATCCGCGCGTAAATTTCAGCGCCTTGCGCAAATCGTAAAATTTCACTAAAATTTTAAAATCAAATTTAAAGGATAGATGATGAGGCAGATCACGATGCAGGAGGCTTTGGACGCGGTTAGCGAGCGCTACTGCAAAGGCCATCACTACGAAAATGTGGCACTTACCGATGAGATGGTGCGCCGCATCTGCGAGGTAAAAAGCCTCGTAAATATGGGCTTTATAGCCACATCGATTACGGACGCGGCGCTACAGCATCTAGCCGCGCTGCCGAAGCTTGCGTATCTGTTTTTGCAAGATAGCGATAAGATAAGCGGCGAGGGGTTTAGATACTTTGCAGCACACGTCAAGCTCGAACACATCGGCATCGAGAACGTCAGCATCACGGATGAGGGGCTAAAAGCGATCGTGCAAATCCCAAAGCTAAAATCGCTGCGCCTAGTCAATTCATGCGTGAGCTTTGCGGGGCTGCTAGCCGCGGCGGATACGAAAATCCAGTTTTATCTAGACGGCGGGCGCTTTAGCAAGGAGCAGATTGCGGAGTTTGAGCAGGCGCAAAGAGACGCCGCAAAGAGCAAAAAGAAGCTTGATCCGCAGGACGCTGCGGCGGCGCAGAGTGCACTTTTAGAATTTTTCACGGCGATGAGCGAGTGGGAGAAATTTGCCGCTTCGCGAATCGATGACGCGGACGACGGCGAGGTGCAGCGCAGATGCGACGAGCTCTTTGCGCGCTACTGCACGCCCGTTAGGCGCAGCGGCTTCCGCCCCGAGGGCATCTCATTTTCGATGATGGAGGGCGGCACCTACGGCGGGTACGAGCTAACGGACGCCGAATGCGAGAGCAAAAATAAAATTTACATCTACGCCAAGGACGAACACGGCTTTGCGCGCCGCTTCCTGCTCGTGCGCAAAGACGGACGCTGGCTCGTAGATAAGCGCCAAGGCATGAGTGGCGGCTGGAAAAGCCGCGGGCTGTAAATTTGAGCGCAAAATGGGAGTTTAAATTTCATCTGCGGCGCGATCGCAAGATAAAATTTAGCCTGCCGCGGGCACTGTGATAAAATTTCATCGGCGCTGCGAAAACAAATATAAGAGGGCAAATGAGCGGTAAAATTTCTGCGCACGACGCGCACGGCGATCAAAGAAAGGTGCGAATGAAGAGGCAAATTTTCTCCGAGCTGGGCGGCTTCGTGATAAAGGGTCCTCGCGCTGCTAGCGCGCTATCTGGATGAGCACGGGCTTGCAAACGGGGACGTTCTTGCTTATTTTACGCAGACCGAGCACGGGGACGCGGTCACAGAAGAGGGCATCGCCGTGCCGATATTGGGCGTTCGCAGCTTTAAAATTTCACAACGCTTATAATCCGCTATATAATGACGCTGGAGTTTAGCGGCACTAATGTATTTTTTTAGAAGTCAATGTTTAATCAAAATTTTATAATTTTAGATGTGGAATTTGCGTTTAAATCAATTAAATTTAAGCCGCCAAAGACGGCTTAAATTTCACCTCTCAAAAACGAAAATTTTATTCGTTCCGTTTTCTCTGGACGCGACGTAGAATTTACCCTCTTTGATAGCGAGCGCATGGGCATCGCTCGTACCTTCAAAGCTATAAACCTCCACGATCTTTCTGCTGCGCGGATCGAGCTTTAGGATGCTTGAGTATTGCTTCGAGAGCAGATAAACAAACTCGCCGTTCGCATCCATACCCGTGACGTAGTAGTCGTTTATATCCCTGCCGTCTTTTACGCCGAGAGCCTCATCGAAGCTCGGCACGAACTCGCTCGATAGTAGATTATCGGCATCGCTAAAGCTCGCTATGCTCCAGCTCGCTTTGATGTCGTCGGGCACGCTGGCGACGAAAAACTCGCCGTAGAAATCCGAGTGATCCCACGAAAGTATGAACTGCTGTTTGGCGCGCACAGTGGAGTAGCGGTCCTTGAAATCGAGCGTGAAATTTTCGTATCCGTCGTGCAGATAGCGCCACGCCTTGTTTGCTTCCTCTTTGCTTTGATTCGGTGCGGGCTTGAAAAACTCATAGGTTTTATTATAGCTCATGAGCCCTACCGAGCCTTTAAAAAAGCTCGCCGCGACGGTCTCTTCCATCTGCATTATCCAATCGGGCGTGCTTCGTAGATAGCTTTTTACGGTTTTTAGCTCGCCGTCCATTTCGTAGAGCTCGAATTTTAGCGTACCGAGCAAGAAGCTTCCGCTTGCCGCGTCGTAGTCAAGCCCCGTGACTGGATTATTGTTGTTTAAATTTGGCGTTATCTCGCCGCTTTTGCGTAACGGCGTTAAATTTGTCACTGCGCCGCCCGCAGGATTTAGATTAAACTCGCCGCCAAACGCCAGTGTGGCGCACAATAGGGTTAAATTTAGAAATCTTTTCATCTTCAGCCTCACTTCGGTAAATTCGGTAGTTTTGGATTCCAGCTTTCGCGAAAATCAATTTCGGTCTCTTCCCAGTGATCAAGCTCCCAAAACCACTTTGACGGATCGATGCTCATGCGCGAAGGCGTCGCGGAGGCTAGATAGGGCGGCGGGCCTGCGGTGATGAAAGCCTGGACGCAGTTAAAAGCCATGATGATCGCAAAGGCTGCCACGGCTATCTTACCTAGCGCGAAGCTCGGCAGAACCGCGCCGTATGCGCCCTCTTCGCTTTTTTGCATTATTTTACCTACGTTTTTGCTTAGCAGCAAAATCACGCCCAAAAATATAATGACGCAAAAATGCACCACTACGACCCAAAACTGCGTATGTGCGCCTAAAATTTCAAGCCCGAAGCCCTGCTTGATGTCGAGGTAGCCGCCGCCGGTGCCGTCAAGGCTGTAGTGTAAAAAGCCGTCGTATAGCCCGAGGCACGCTAAAAAGAGGATTGCAGCGAGGTATTTGACCTTAAAGCCGTATCTAACGATAACTAGCGCCATAAACGAGATCGCTACCATGCAAAATCTCTCGTGCCAGCACATGATGCAGGGGCTATCGCCCATGCCAAAGCCCAAAACCAAACACGCGATACCTACGGGCAGGGCGATGAGGGCGAGGGCAGCAAGGGCGAAAAGATTAAAAAACCGCTTTTCATCTTCGTCCCAGCCCGCAGAAATCTCGGCGCCGCGAATGAGGCTTTGAGACATTTTATCTTGCAAACTTTTCATTGCTCGCTCCTAAAAATTCCCCATAGGCACGACGGCAAATTTATTCACCCATGCCATCATGATGACGAGTATTGCGATACCCGCAATACCAAAGCCCATAACCGCGCGCTTTTTCTCAGGTCTAAACCACAACAAAAGGCCCGCGACGAAAAACATCAGAACCATTAAAAATTCCATATTTTCTCCTTTCTTACTGAAATTTAATATCGTAAAAATATTACTATTTTGCTTATTAGACGTATATTAAAAATTATGTTTTTATCAGTATAAATAAATTTTTATGAAATTTCATGATACTAAAATAGCTATTTTTAAGAAAATTTTTTCTATTTCAGCTTGATTTAAATTTATCTAAAGCATTTCGATTAGCCTGATTTTGCTTGTGCGAGTCGCGTGATAAAACGCCACGCGATTGAAATTATAAAATTAGCAAGAAGATGAACAATGACTTTTAGCGCAGCGGCAAGCGAGTGGGGGGCAATCATCGCTGGGGCGCATCCATTTTTCTTGCGGCGGAGCGGTCTCTTGCATTATGTCTATCTTCTTATGTTTAGGCTGTATTCTTGCACCGCGTTTTCCCCTACTGAGTCCTCGTTTCGGTAGCGGACGCCGCCTCGTTGATAGCAAGCAACACCTTGCGATCGGTTTATGTCGGTTGCGGATGCTGGTTTATTGTGCAGTTATTTCGGCTTGCATTGCGCAATGAAATTTTGAAATTTTACAAAGCTTACCCAAGCCGATCACTTTAAATTTTTGCTCGTTCTTAGTCGCGAAATGTTTGCGCGTGAGCTTTAGGTGGCATGCCAAACATCCTCGCGTACTCCCTGCTGAACTATGACGAGCTTTCGTATCCGACGTCAAAAGCCGCCTGCGACGCTTTCGTGCCGCCGTTTTGTAAGATATATCTAGTTTCCTACAACCTAATGCGCTTTTGAAAATCAAGCGGGCTTGGCGTAGTATTGCAGGAATTTTTGCGTATCGTAGTGATGCTGTTTGCCGTTAAATTCCACCATTTTGCCGCCGCGCAGACACAAGCACGCGCTGGGCTCATAGATCGTCGCGATGAAGTCTGGGCTTTTTTGACGGTAAAAGCTAAGAGCCTCTATAGGCGTCTGAACGTGTCCGTAGGTGGGATATAGCTCGTCCGCGATCTTTGCAGCGTCTTTTAAAATTTTATCTACTTCGTTCATGCTCGCTCCTTTAAATTTATGCAGATTACACTTACATTTGCACGATTAGGCAAGAAATTTGGACTATCGTGCTACTGCAAAATTTTAAAAAAGGCTATAATTTAGCCAACTTTATTTAAAGGAGAGAAGATGACAAATTTTAGTTTTTGCAACCCCGTGAGGATAGAATTCGGCAAGGATAAAGAAAAGCATATCGGGCAGTATATGAAGGAATCCGGTGCGAAAAAAGCTCTCGTACTATACGGCAGCGAGCGCGTGCGAAAGAGCGGTCTGATGGACGTGGTGGAGAGCAGCTTAAAGGCAAGCGGTATAGAATTTGCGCAGCTTGGCGGCATAAAATCAAATCCCGTACTAAGCAAGGTAAACGAAGCGATCGAGCTCGCCAAAGAATTTGGCGCAGATAGCGTGCTTGCTGTGGGCGGTGGAAGCGTGCTGGACTCCGCAAAAGCCGTAGCCGCAGGCGCCTGCTATGAAGGCGACGTGTGGGATTTTTTCACCGGTAAAAGTCCGAGCGCCGCGCTTAAAATTTTTGACATCATCACCCTTGCCGCGACGGGCTCGGAGATGAACTGCGGCGGCGTGGTGACCAAGGAGCAGACCAAACAAAAATACGCGATCAGCGCACCGTGTCTATACCCGAAGGTCTCGGTCATAAACCCGCAGCTGCAAGCAACCGTCAGCCGCGAGTATCTCGTATATAGCGCGAGCGACATCATCGCACACAGCATCGAGGGGTATTTTACCGCTAGCGTCCATCCGGAGATCGTGCGAGCCTATATCGAAGCTAACATCAAAACCGTCATCCGCACGACTGAAGCTCTGCTTGCAGATCCAAGCGATTACGACGCGCGCGCCGAGTTTGCGTGGGCCGCGACGATGGCGCTAAACGGACTAACCTACGTGGGCGTGGGCGGCTTCGGCTATCCGAATCATATGATCGAGCACGCGATGAGTGCGGTCGTGGACTGCGCGCACGGAGCCGGTCTTAGCGTGGTAATGCCTGCGTGGATGAGGTGGTATAAGGATAGGAAATTAAGCACGTTTGAGCGTTTCGCTCGTGAAATTTTCGGCCTTAAAAGTGCAGATGAAGGTATCGCAGCACTTAAAGCGTGGTTTGATAAGATCGGCACGCCTACTAGCCTCGCGCAGCTCGGCATCGAAGGCAAGGTGCTGGACGAGGTCATAGACGTAGCCGCGACAAACGCTAAAGCGTGGAATATGGCGGAGCTCTACAGCCGCGAAAATATCGCTAAAATTTTAGCTTTTGCAAAATAAGGCGCGAGCGCATAGATAAAATTTAAACCGAAGGGGCGAGCGATCGCCCTTTCCTGAAAAGGCAGGCGGCAGTATGGGCGCGCTAGCGATATCCTTCCTAAAAAATAATCGGCTGCGCGGATAGCTAGATGATCATTTGCATCTCTTAAGTCCGCGAGGCTTGCTGTGAGAGGATAGAGACGACAAGCGGCGCGTCTAAATTTAAAGCGCAGACGGTTGCGGATCGAGCGTGAAATTTAGCTATGTTTGTCAGGGTAAACTTTGCCACATAATACTTCCGTCGAATTTGATGCGCAAATTTCACAATAAATTTTACTCCGGCGCGAAGTTTTGTCGCGTTTAATGGCTTTGCTTAAACGCTCTTATCCTGCGCTATCTAAAATTCGCTCGTTAAATTTTAATCTCGACTTTATATTTGTGATTGCAAAATTTGCTTTTGCGTGCCGTTAGGCGCATTTAAATTTATCCCTCGATGCTAAGCAGATCGCCGAAAATTTCTTTACAATACTGAATGAAACGCTTGGGAATTTTGACTCCACAGATATCCACGGCTATGACGCTGTCTTGGATCTCAAAAACGATAAGCTCGCTAGTGATTTTCACAGCCTTACAGCCGTTATAGCATACATCGCCTGCACTTGGCGCATAAGCCGTTATGCGGTGCGTCTGCGTCCTCGTACCGCCCGAGCTTGATCGGTCTTTGGAAAAGCAGAGTTCTTATAGTCGTACTTGTCGTCCGCTAGGCCTATCATATAATAATTATCGGCGCTGTTTTTGGAAGCTGTCGCAATACCCGCTTTAAAATTTAGTCTAAACATAAATTCTGCTTTGGCAAAAAGCGGCAAATTTTACCGCTTAAAATTTACACGAGCTGTGCGCCCGCGCCTTTTACGACCTCGCCGATAACGTAGCCGTCGGTATTTGCTAGCACGAAGTCCGCGTTTTCTTTCGGAGCTACGACGATCATGCCAACGCCCATATTAAACGTCCTCATCATCTCGGCAGGCTCTACCTTTTGCGCGATGATTTTAAAGATTTCAGGCGTGCGGATCGTGGCGTGTTCGATCTTTGCGCCTAGTCCCTGTGGAAATACGCGCGGCAGATTTTCCACGATACCGCCGCCCGTGATGTGCGCTAGTGCGTGGATCTTGTTTTTTAAATTTAAAAAGTCGCTGACGTAAATCCTGGTCGGCTCCAAAAGCACGTCGATGAGCGCGCGACCGTCCACTTTGTCGTCAAATTTTAGTCCCAGCTCGGCGACTACTTTTCGCGCGAGCGAGAAGCCGTTTGAATGCAAGCCGCTGCTAGGAAGAGCGATGAGCACGTCGCCCTCACGCACAAATTTGCTGCGGTCGATCTCGTCCTCTTCGGCGATACCCACGGCAAAGCCGGCGAGGTCGAAGTCGCCCTTTTCATACATCGAGGGCATCTCCGCCGTCTCGCCGCCGATCAGCGCGCAGCGGGCGAGTTTGCAGCCCTCAGCGATGCTTTTTACGACCTCTTTGGCATCTGCGATTTCAAGCTTTGCCGTCGCGTAGTAGTCGAGGAAAAATAGCGGCTCGGCAAAGTTGCAGATGAGGTCGTTTACGCACATCGCGACGAGGTCTTGACCTACGCCGTCAAATTTGCGCGCATCGATCGCGAGTCGCAGCTTTGTGCCCACGCCGTCGGTGGCGCCCAGGATCGCGGGCTTTTTGTAACCTGCGGGCAGTCTCACCGCGCCGCTAAACGAGCCGATACCTCCCAAAACATGCGGAGTTTGCGTAGCTTTGACGAATGGTTTTATCGCGTTTACGAAGTCATTTCCCGCGTCTATATCGACGCCCGCGTCTTTGTAGCTTATCAAATTTTATCCTCCAAGATGGTATAATTTCGCAGATTTTAGCTAAAATCGAATAAAAACGCTATAAAGGCCCACCTTGAAATTTAAACACGCCATCGTCATCACGGGTAGCATCGGCAGCGGCAAGAGCGCGGTTTGCGAGCTGCTTCGTGATCGCGGATTTGAGATCATCGACGCCGATAAGATTTCGCATGATGCTTTGGATCGCTGCGCCGCGCAGGTGGCAGAAATTTTCGGCGCGCAATACGTTGTACAGGCTGCAAATTTGAACCCGCAGGCGGAATTTAACGCTAGCGGTGATGAGGAAATTTCGTCCGCCCCCTACGCCTCGGTAGACCGCAAAAAACTAGGCGAGCTGGTGTTTAAAAATCCTGCTGAGCTTGCAAAGCTAGAAGCGCTGCTGCATCCGAAGATAACGGCTGAAATTTTATCGCAGGCGCGGGATTTGGAAGCGAAAGGAAGGCTTTATTTCGTCGATATTCCGCTGTTTTTCGAGGGCAAGAGATATGAGTTTTTCGACAAAGTGGCAGTCGTTTATGCGCCAAAAGATACGCTGATTTCGCGCGTGATGAAGCGAAACGGGCTCGATCATGCCGCTGCAAAGCACCGCGTGGAGCTGCAAATAGATATCGAGCAAAAGCGTGCCATGGCGGATTTTGTGATAGATAATAGCGGCGATCTTGCCGCGCTTAAGGCCGCGGTGGAGAGATTTTTAAAAGAGCTAAAAGATAAAATTTAGCCCTTTGCGCGGTTGCGTAAAATTTCTTGCGAATTAAGATGAGACTAAAAATAAAGGATAAAGCAATGAGAATCGGTAGCTTTGCCCAAAGCGGCGCTAAATTTCAAAATTTTAAAAGTACGCCGCTTAAAGAACGGTTGAAATTTACGGCGCGAGCGGTTTTGCTCTCCGCGCTGTTTGCGACGGGCGTTGCGGCGGAGATCGACGATCTAAGGAAGGGCTGCGCCGCTGGGAGCGATATGGATTGTAAAAAACTAAGCCGCGTGATAAATGAGCTGCAGCGCAACTGCGACGCCGGCGGCGAGGAAAACGCGCTGGATTGCGCAAATTTGGGCTATGCATACGACTCAAATAGAAGCTTCAGGCAGGCCGCGCGCTATTACGACAGGGCGTGCAAGCTCGGCGAGCAGAAGGGCTGCGTCTATTTGGGGCTGCTCTACAACGACGGGCAGGGGGTGGCGCAGGATCGCAAGAGGGCGAATGAGCTTTTTAGCGACGCCTGCAAGAAAAACAGCAGCGAGGGGTGTGCGAGCCTCGCGTACAACTATAAAAAGGGGCTCGGCGTCTATCCCGACGTGAAAAAGGCGATCGAGCTTTTGATCAATGCTTGCAAGATGGGGCAGGTAGAGGCGTGCCATAACTTAGGGCTTAGCTATGTTCTCGGCGACGGCGTGAAAAAAGATGCGGACAGGGCTAGGATATTTTTTACGAGGGCTTGCGAGCAAGGACACGCGGATTCGTGCGTAAATTTGGGCGTTACGTATTTTAAGGGCGACGGCGGGCAAAAGGATCACGCGCTTGCTGCGAAGTATTTTAGCGAAGCGTGCGAAAAAAGCGACGAGCCGCTAGCCTGCTCAAATTTAGCGTATCAATACGAAAAGGGCTGGGGCGTAGCGAAAGATAAAAAGAGAGCGCGCGAGCTTTATGAAAAGGCTTGTAAGCTCGGAAGATTTGATGCTTGCGAGCATTTAAAGGCTATGAGGTAGGCTCTAACATCAAGCGTGAAAGGCTTACGATAAACCAGCTAACTAATGGAGGCGAGTTAGTAAAATATGTCTCAAAAGGGTCTAAAATAAGCGATGCGCTTAAATTTAGATAGAAGTAAAATTTTAATAAAGCGTTAGTGAGCGTTAGTAATTTTAAAAATTTGCGAGGTAAATGATGAAAATTTCAAAATATAATGCGAGCGGAAATGATTTCGTAATATTTACGGATTCAGTTAAGGCGGATAGATCCAAGTTAGCGCGTGAGCTATGTGATAGGCGCGATGGAGTAGGCGCTGACGGGCTCATCGTCGTACTACCGAAATTTAACGGTATCGAGGGGATAAACTTTGAGTGGGAATTTTATAATAGCGACGGCAGTAGCGCCGATATGTGCGGCAACGGCTCGCGAGCGGTATGCATGTATGCGTATGAAAATTTTTTGGCCGCGCAGAGTATGAAATTCCTAAGCGGCGCAGGTGTAATTAGTGGCGAAATTTTCGGTATTTTCGGCGGAAATTTGAGCGAGAACATGCGCGGCGAGCTACGCAATGTAAGCTTTGGCGAGATTTTCAATCTTCGCCCTAACGCTCACGCGTTAGTAGCTAATGTCGAGGTAATGTTAACTCGTCCTAAGCGCCTGGGTGAAAGCTTTGAGGAGGCAGGGCTAACGTGGTATTTTTATAACACAGGAGTGCCGCACTTAGTAACTTTTGTTAGCGATTTAAATGAGTTCGATGCCGCATTGGCCCGCGATCTGCGCGAGAAGTATAACGCTAACGTTAATTATGCGTTAGTTCAAAGTCGCCTCGCAAGCAAAATTTTAAAGGTGCGCACCTTTGAGCGTGGCGTAGAGGCAGAAACTCTCGCATGCGGTACGGGGATGGCAGCATGCTTCATCGCAGGCGTTGAAAATATGGGGCTAGCTCCCGATATCCGCGTGATACCTGCAAGCGGCGAAATGCTAAATTTGCGCTTAGGGGATGGAGGCAAAATTTACTTTCGCGGCGACGTTAGGCATACATTCGATGGCGAATTTATTGGATACGTGGAGTAGGCAGGGCGAAATTTCGAGCCGGTTTGCGCGAGAATTCGTCAAATTTTCGAGTGTAATTTATACAAAATTTCGCTTTTCACTCCGTTTTATAAAATAATAGATTTGCAATACGACATTGGAATTTTAAAATTTTATGATGATGAAATTTTAAAATTTACAGGGCATGGTTTGTGTGAGAATTTTAATTTTGAGGTAAAATTTGTCGCTTCACTGCAAAATTTAATTCCTAAATTTCGGAATTTTATGAAATAAAATTTTAAGATTTAGGCGTGCGGAATTTTGCTACTAAGTTTGAAATTTTTTGATTGAATTCTGCACTTGCATTGCGCTAATTTAGGCTTTTGCGGAATTTAGTATTATAAATTTACGCTCTAGCCCGCTCATTCGGTTTATAATTTTTGCTGCCACCGCAAAAAATCCGCCGTGTTCGCACAAGTGAAATTCCGTCACATTTGCACGAGCGAAATTCCGCCACTAATAGCAGAAAGCGCGGCATCAAGCGCAAATCCTCGCTGCGGGTAAAATCTATCATTGACGATAAGGCTGGATTTGTAGATGCGGCAATTCTTGAAGCACGGTAGAATTTACTAACGACGATAAAAGCATAGTGTGGTTACGGCGAAATTTAAAATTTGCACCAGCCGAATTTCGCCGCGCCGTCATTTTGCCGTTTAAATTTTAAATTCCATCCGCGTCGGTTTCGTCGAAACTAGGCATAAAGCCTGATGATTAACTGTCTGGCGAGCGCTAAAATCACGACGAAGATTGTAAATTTTAATAAAGATTTTTGTCGTATCGCGACAAGCATGACGATGCCAAATAAAACGAGCGCAATATCTAAAAATGTATCTTTCATACGCTTAATTGAAATTTAATCAAAATACTAAGTATGATAAGAAGTATTATAAAGCGCAAGATTGAGCGTATGGAGGATAGATCGCCAAATTCTTTGTCATATTCCTTTTTTACCTCCCACTCGGCTTTCCATGCGAACATTTTTACTATAAAATCCAGCATTTTCATCTCCTTTTTTAAGGCTAGTCGCATAAAAATGAAATTCTGTCGCTCCACGTGAAATTAAAGAATTCTATCTAATCGGCGCTTAAAATTTTTAATTTTGGGCTATTTGTCGGCGTTTTGGACGAGCGCCTTTTCGTATTTTTCGATAAAGCTTCGCCCTGACTCGCATAGGCGGTAGATGAAAATCTTCGACGCCTTGCCCGCATCAAGTCCCGTATCCTTAATGCTTTCGCGCTGCAGATAGCCCCAGTTTTTATAGATGATGTCAAGAGTCGATTTGATCGAGGTGTAGTTGCGTCCGCTTGCGGCTGCGAATTCGTTCACGGGCCTCATAAACTCTGCATCGCTTTGCTTATTGCGACACAAAAGCCCATCTTCGCCTTGCGATTCGACCAGTTTTAGCGTTTCATAAATGAGTTTATCTTTTAATTTGATCATCGGCTTTCCCTTATGTAATTGATATGGGTTTACCAAAATTATATCATAAAATTTGTATTTTTATGATATGAAGTGTCAATAATTAGAAGCTAAGCACGAATTCATGAAACGGCACGACATTGCAGCGGATACCCTCAATCTCGAGCTTACCGGAGTTTGCCATAGAAATAGCTTTTAAGCTCGTGATACCGAGCTTCTTGAGCGCGCTTAAAATTTTGCGGAATTTTAAAAAGATAATGTCTGCGTCGCTGAATGGGATGACGAGAACCCCCATTTTTAGAGCAGGCAGGTAAAAATCCAGCTCTTTTGTGTAAAAAATCGGCGTATTCAGCCCCAAAAGCTCGCAGAAAAGGACGTTGGCAAATTTTTTGGAGAAGTCCTTTTTACTTGTTAAAATTTCGCGCATGTTAAAATGTGAAAAATATAGCTTTTTTGCGCGCGCGGGCTCGCCCGCTTTGCTTAAAAATCTGATGAAATTTTCCCGTTCAAGCTTGGCGATAGTGCCGTATACAGCGTCTTTAGAGATCTTAATGCGCGGCTTTAGCGCGGTGTAAATTTTATTTGCGCTAAATGCGGCGTGGACGAAGCTTAGGCACTCTTTGAGGATTAAAATTTCCGTGCGGCTAAAGTTTGCCGTAAGCAGACTCTGCTCGAATTCTAAAATTTCGGCGGGGGTTATGAAGGGGTTTTTTGCGCCGCCGCCTTGGGCTAAAAATGCCGAAATCATCGAGTTTATCTCATTGTGGCGCTTGTCGAAGGCAATAAATTCCTCAAACGAAAGCGGCAAAAGCTCAAGCCGCTCAAAGCCCGGCAGGACCAACTCTCTATCGCGAGTAGAGATGATAAAACGCTTTAAATTTAGCCCCTCGGCGAAGCTTTGAAGCGATGAAATTTCAAAATCGGCGCTACTGAAATTATCCAAAAAAAGCGATGAAATTTGCTCGTTGGTGGTTAAGAATTCCTTGATCTCGCAGAAGAAATTCTCGCTCCTATTTTTCGCGCCGTCGGACTCCGCATTTTTTGCATTGTTTGAGCCATTTGCGCTTGCGTTTTTTGTATCTGTATTTTTTACGGCGGCGCGATAAAATTTATCTATATCCGAAATATCCGCGCCAAGTGTAGTTCTTCTGCTTATCTCATACCCATTTGCTTCTCTAATCTTTGTATCGCCTGCGCTATTTCTAGCTGCAAAAATTGCATCATTCGCTACCGCCTCTTCAAGGCGTAGATCGGCTAAATTTAGGTACAAAATTTCATCTTTTTTAAGTTCTGAAATTTCATTTTTTAGCACGGCGCTTTTGCCGGAATTTAGCACTCCGTAGATTATGGTTTTGGGAGAGTTTACATCTTTTTTGCGCGGGATAAAGCTTGCAAATTCCGGCGGATTTTCATAAAAAAATTTTAGATCATTCATAGTGGATATTTTAAAATTTTCCTTATTAAAAGGAAATAAATCTGAAAAATCCTATGAAATTTTTATATCTATTTTAAATTTATCCAAATTTTTATATTGGAAATTTTCGGCACCCTAAAAATTTTCAAAATTCTATATATTTTTCCTTATTAAAAGGAAATATTTCCATAAAATTTGGCTATTTTCTTGACAAAGGCGGAGCGCTTTTATATAATGTGCGTCTTTTGTTTGAAGCAAAGGGTCGCGCGTTGCGACAAGTTCTTTATTAAGGAAAAGTGATGCAAAAAATTAGGTTAAAACTCAAGGCTTACGACCATCGAGTTTTAGATCGCACAGTTTCGGCTATCGTTGAAGCCGTAAAAAGAACAGGTGCGGACGTCAGAGGTCCCGTGCCGATGCCTACGAAGATTAAACGCTACACCGTTTTAAGATCTCCGCACGTAAATAAAGACTCCAGAGAGCAGTTTGAGATGAAAATTCACGCTCGTATGCTAGATATCGTAGCGGCGACTCCGGATACGGTTGATTCGCTAACTAAGCTTGATTTGGCTCCGGAAGTCAACGTCGAAGTTCACGCGATGGGCAAATAAGGGGTAAAACAATGGAATATATCGTAGAAAAAATAGGTATGAGTAGGACGATCGACACGAGCAGCACGCCCGTGACGCTTTTGCGACTTATCAATACCAAAATTTGCAAAGTTTGCGATGAGAAAAAAGCTATCGTAGCCTACGCAGACGGCAAAGCGCATAACAAAGCTATCGCCGGAATTCAAAAAAAATATAGCCTAAGCAAGGAATTTAATAAATTTGCGACTCTAAGCTTAGAAAATGCCGAGCTTGGCGATCAAAATTTAGATGTTTTGAGCGGAGCGAAGATCGTAAAAGTAAGCTTCAGATCCAAGGGCAAGGGTTATCAGGGCGTTATTAAGCGCCATGGCTTTGCGGGCGGTCCTGCAGCGCACGGTAGCCGCTTCCACCGAAGGCCTGGTTCTATTGGCAACTGCGAGTGGCCCGGTCGCGTTCAGCCTGGTATGAGGATGGCAGGACACACTGGAAACGAAACGATTACCGCTAAAAACGAAGTCATAAGCTTTGATGCCGAGAATAAAATTTTGGTGCTTAAGGGCTCAGTTCCTGGATTTAACGGTGCAATGGGCAGAATAAGGATAGTAAAATGAGTAAAGTAAGCGTGCTTAACGAAAAACTAGAAAAAGCAAGCGAAATTGAAATCCCTGTGAAATTTTCGGAAGTCAATTCGCACAATCTATATTTGTACGTCAAATCTTACCTTGCTTCGCTTCGTGCAAATACGGCTAACGCTAAAACTCGCGCCGAGGTTAGCGGCGGCGGCAAAAAACCATGGCGACAAAAGGGTCGCGGCGGCGCACGCGCGGGCTCAACGAGAACCAATGTCTGGGTAGGCGGCGCGGTCGCATTTGGTCCGACTAACGAGCGAAATTACGAGCAGAAGGTCAATAAAAAGCAAAAACGCCTTGCGTTGGAATTTGCTATCAATGAGAAAGCAAATGAGGGTAAAATTTTTATCTTCGACGATTTAGAACTAAAAAGCGGCAAGACTAAAGATGCGGCAAATTTTATTAAGAAACTGGGTGTTAGAGATGCGCTGATCGTTAAAAACGAGCTAGACGCACAAACTCTTTTGGCCTATAGAAATCTTAAGAATTGCTATGTCGTCGATGCAAGCGAGGTCAATGCTTACCTAATCGCAGTTTACGGCTCGGTCGTATTCGAAAAAGCGGCATTTGAATCAATAGTGAAAGAGGACTAAAATGGCAGATATAACAGATATCAAAACGATCCTTTATACGGAAAAGTCTCTCGGTCTTCAAGAAAACGGCGTGGTCGTTATCCAAACTAGCCCGTCGGTTACGAAAAACGGACTAAAGAGCGTTTTGAAGAACTATTTCGGGATCACTCCGCTAAAGATAAATTCTTTAAGACAGGACGGCAAAGTAAAAAGATTTAGAGGTAAAATGGGCGCTAGAAACGATGTGAAAAAATTCTACGTCAAACTACCTGAGGGCGCAAGCCTAGAACTAGAAAGCGTGGAGGCGTAAAATGGCGATTAAAACTTATAAACCGTATACTCCAAGTAGAAGATTTATGACCGGGCTTAGCAGCGAGGATATCACTGCAAAAGCTAGCGTTAGAGGCTTGCTTGTTAAAATTCCTGCCGCAGCCGGAAGGAACAATAACGGTCGCATTACCAGCCGCCATAAACAAGCAGGAGCTGCTAAACTTTATAGAATCATCGATTTTAAGCGAAATAAATTCGGCGTTGCTGGCAAGGTCGAGGCGATCGAATACGATCCGAATCGCAACTGTCGTATCGCGCTGATCTCATACGTAGACGGCGAGAAGCGCTACATTATCAAGCCTAACGATCTTAAAGTGGGTGACGTAGTAGCCGCTGCCGAGGGCGGATTAGATATTAAACCTGGCAACGCGATGAAGATGAAAAATATCCCTGTGGGAACCATCCTACATAATATCGAGTTAAAACCGGGCAAAGGCGCTCAAATGGCACGTAGTGCCGGAGGCTATGCTCAGCTAATGGGTAAAGAGGAAAAATACGTCATTTTACGTCTGCCTAGCGGCGAGATGAGAAGAGTGCTCGCAGAGTGCATGGCTAGTATCGGCGTAGTGGGTAACGAAGAGTGGGCAAACGTCGTCATCGGCAAAGCCGGACGCAATCGCCACAGAGGTATCCGTCCTCAAACCAGAGGTTCTGCAATGAACCCGGTCGATCACCCACACGGCGGTGGCGAGGGTAAGAAAAACTCCGGCCGCCATCCGGTAACTCCGTGGGGCAAACCGACGAAAGGCTATAAAACTCGCCATAAAAAAGCGAGCGATAAGCTTATAATTTCAAGAAGGAAAGGAAAATAAAAATGGCTAGATCGCTAAAAAAAGGTCCTTTCGTAGATGATCACGTAATGAAAAAAGTCGTTGCGGCAAAGAAAGCCGGCGATAACAAACCGATCAAGACTTGGTCGAGACGAAGCACGATCGTGCCTGAGATGATCGGACTTACGTTTAACGTTCATAACGGAAAGAATTTTATCCCGGTTTACATCACCGAGCATCATATCGGTTATAAATTAGGCGAGTTCGCTCCTACGCGCACTTTCAAGGGCCACAAAGGCTCCGTGCAGAAAAAGATCGGCAAGTGAGGATAGAATATGAGTAAATCAACTATTAAATTTGTTCGCCTTTCGCCGACAAAAGCAAGACTTATCGCAAAACAAATTCAAGGCATGAATGCGGAATTTGCTCTTGCTACTTTGGAATTTACGCCTAACCGCGGCGCAAAATATATCGCTACGGCGATTTCAAGTGCGGTCGCAAACGGCGGCTTTGAGCCTGAAGAGGTCGTAGTTACCAGCTGCCGAGTGGATGCAGGTCCGGTGCTTAAGAGATTTCGTCCGCGCACCAGAGGTACGGCTAGCCGTATCCGCAAGCCTACTTCGCACATTATCGTCGAAGTAGCAAAACCAAGTAAGAAGGAAGCGTAAATGGGACAGAAAGTAAATCCGATCGGTTTAAGATTAGGAATTAATCGAAATTGGGAGTCTAGATGGTTTCCTTCTAAAGCGACGCTTTCCGAGAGTATCGGCGAGGATTACAAGATCCGCAAATTTTTAAAAGCTAAGCTTTATTATGCGGGAATTAGCCAAATTCTTATTGAAAGAACGGCTAAGAAAATTCGCGTAACGATCGTAGCCGCAAGACCGGGTATCATCATCGGTAAAAAAGGCGGTGAGGTTGAAAATTTAAGAAGCGAAGTTGTTAAGCTAGTCAATAAAGACATAGCCATCAATATCAAAGAGGAGCGCAAAGTAGGCTCGAATGCACTTTTGGCTGCGGAAAATGTAGCTATGCAGCTAGAGCGCCGCGTTGCATTCCGCCGCGCTATGAAAAAAGTCATCCAAGGCGCTCAAAAAGCAGGCGCAAAGGGAATTAAAATTTGCGTCGCAGGTCGCTTGGGTGGCGCGGAGATGGCTAGAACCGAATGGTATTTGGAGGGACGCGTTCCGCTTCATACTCTAAGGGCTAGGATCGATTACGGCTTTGCCGAAGCGCATACGACCTACGGTAATATCGGCATTAAGGTTTGGATCTTTAAGGGTGAAATTTTACAAAAAGGCATCCAGGCTGAAAAGACCGATGATGCGCCTAAAAAAACACGCAGACCAAGAAGAGGTAAATAGTTATGTTGATGCCAAAAAGAACAAAATACCGCAAGATGATGAAAGGTCGCAATCGCGGCTATGCGACGAGAGGAAATTCCTTGACGTTCGGCGATTTCGGTATCAAAGCGGTAGAGGCGGGTAGGGTAAATTCTCGCCAGATCGAAGCGGCTCGTGTCGCGATGACGCGCTTCGTGAATCGTCAAGCTAAAATTTGGATTAAGGTATTCCCAGACAAACCGCTTACTAAAAAGCCTCTACAAACTCGTATGGGTAAAGGTAAGAGCGGCGTAGAAGAGTGGGTAATGAATATAAAACCGGGCAGGATCATTTTCGAGATGACCGGCGTTAGCGAAGAGGTTGCTAAAGAGGCGCTTATGCTTTCGATTCATAAACTACCTTTTAAAACGAAAATCGTAAGTAGGGAAAGCGAAAATGAAATATACTGATTTGAAAGATAAAGATTTGGCTGAGCTAAATTCTATGTTGAAACAAAGTAAGTTGCTTTTATTTACGGCTAGACAAAAGCTAAAAACTATGCAGCTAAGCAATCCTAACGAGATTCGCGCTATCAAAAAAGATATCGCTAGAATCAATACAGCTATTAAAGCGAAATAAGGATAGGTTATGGCATTTAAAAGAGAAATTCAAGGCGTAGTCGTAAAGAAGGCGGGCGATAAAACAGCTACCGTTTTGGTAGAGCGAAGGGTTATGCACCCTAGATATAGAAAGATCGTAAAAAGGTTTAAAAAATATCTGATCCACGATGAAAACAACGTCGTAAAGATCGGCGACACCATATCTGCGATCGAGTGCAGACCGCTAAGCGCTAGAAAATCGTTTCGCTTAAAAGCGGTTTTGAAAACAGGAGTTGAATAATGATACAGAGTTTTACCAGACTTGCGGTAGCTGATAATAGCGGCGCAAAAGAACTTATGTGTATTAAAGTTTTGGGCGGCAGCAAAAGAAGATACGCTACAATCGGCGATATCATCGTTTGCTCTGTAAAAAAAGCGCTCCCTAACGGCAAAATTAAGCGCGGTCAAGTAGTAAAAGCCGTAGTCGTTCGTACGACTAAAGAGTTGCATAGAGGCAACGGTTCGCTAATTAGATTCGATGAGAACGCAGCCGTTATTTTGGATTCAAAAAAAGAGCCGATCGGCACTCGTATTTTCGGTCCTATCGGTAGAGAGGTCAGATACGGCGGTTTTATGAAGATCGTTTCGCTGGCTCCGGAGGTTTTATAATGGCAGTAAAATTTAAGATTAAAAAGGGCGATCAAGTAAAGATCATCGCAGGTGACGATAAGGGCAAAACAGGCACCGTTAAGGTCGTGTTTCCTAAAAAAGCTCAAGTTATCGTCGAGGGTTGTAAAATGGCTAAAAAGGCTATCAAACCAACCGAGCAAAATCCGCAAGGCGGCTTTACAAGCAAAGAGATGCCTATGGATATTTCAAACGTTGCGTTGGTAGAGGGTTGATTATGAGCAGATTAAAAGATAAATACGCTAATTCCATCAAAGCTGCTTTGCAGAAAGAATTTGATATAAAAAATCCTATGCTTATCCCGGCGCTTGAAAAGATAGTTATCAGCGTAGGAACGGGCGAATCGAGCAAAGATCAAAAGGTGCTTCAAAATATGGCCGATACTATCTCGCTGATTGCAGGCCAAAAAGCGCTTATCGTCAATGCAAAAAAATCGGTTGCCGGCTTTAAAGTGCGCGAAGGTTTCCCAGTAGGCATAATGGTTACGTTACGAAAAGAGCAGATGTTTGCCTTCCTAGACAAACTGATCTCTATCGCGCTTCCTAGAGTTAAGGATTTCCGAGGACTACCTAGAACGGGCTTTGACGGACGCGGCAATTATAACTTCGGTTTGCAAGAGCAGCTGATGTTCCCTGAGGTCGAATACGATCAAATTTTAAGAACTCACGGCATGAATATAACCGTTGTAACGACTACAAATAATGATAAAGAGGCATTTAAATTGCTAGAACTATTCGGCATGCCTTTTGCAAAAGGAAAATGATATGGCAAAAAAATCAATGGTAGCCAAGGCGAAACGCCCCGCTAAATTTAGCACTCGCGCATATACCAGATGTCAAATTTGCGGTCGTCCGCACTCTGTTTATAAGGATTTTGGAATTTGTCGCGTTTGCCTTCGCAAGATGGCAAATGAGGGCTTAATCCCGGGTCTAAAAAAAGCAAGCTGGTAAGGAGAAGAGATGATTAACGATCTTATTTCAGATGGACTAACTCGCATCAGAAATGCTGCGATGCGAAGACTAGATACGACTAAGCTTTTTCACTCAAACGTCGTTGAGGCTATGCTTAAAATTTTAGCCGAGAAGGGCTATATCGAGAGCTACAACGTAGTAGAGGAAAACAATAAAAAGATCATCAACGTAGTGCTTAAATACGACGAAAAAGGCAGAAGCGTGATAAACGAAGTTAAAAGAATTTCGACTCCGGGTCGCCGTGTATATCAAGGCAAAGACGAGATCAAGCGCTTCAAAAACGGCTACGGAACTGTCGTCGTTAGCACAAGCAAAGGTGTTATGAGCGGTATCGACGCACACAAAGCCGGCGTCGGCGGCGAAGTGCTTTGCACGATCTGGTAAGAAGTTTCTACTTTTTATGGCATTGTGGTATCCATTCGTAAAAGTAGACATACCCTAGACAAATAAAAAGGAAAATTATGTCAAGAATTGGTAAAAAACCGATCTCTATTCCGAGCGGAGTTGAGGTCAAAATCGACGGCTCGTCGTTAAAATTTAAAAAATCGAATAACGAAAAAGAGCTTGATTTAAAAGGTCATGTCGATGTAAAAATCGAAGACGGAAAGATAGAATTCTCGCCTAAGGGTGAGGACAGACAGAGTAGGGCGTATTGGGGAACATACCGCGCTTTAGCCAACAATATCGTCCTTGGTCTTACCGAGGGCTTTTCAAAACAGCTCGAAATCAACGGCGTCGGCTATAGGGCTGCGATGAAAGGCAAGGTGCTTGAGCTAAATTTGGGCTTTTCGCATCCGATAAATTTTGAATCTCCAAAGGGAATCGAAATCTCGGTAGATAAAAACGTCGTAACCATCAAAGGCGACGACAAGCAGCAAGTAGGTCAAGTAGCAGCCGAGATCAGAGGATTCAGACCGCCTGAGCCGTACAAGGGTAAAGGCATCAAGTATCTTGAAGAGCATATCATCCGCAAAGCCGGAAAAACAGCTAAGAAATAAGGGTTGAGAAATGACACAGAACGTATTAAAAAGAAAGATCTCTTTAAGAATCAAGAGAAAAAGAAGGATTCGCGCTAAAATTTCAGGCGTCGCATCTTGCCCTAGAATTTCTATTTTCAAATCCAATAGGACGGTCTACGCTCAGGCTATCGACGACGCGGCGAGCGCGACTTTGTGCGCCAGCAGCGGTAAGGTTTTAAATTTAAAGGCAAACAAAGAGGGCGCGGCTAGCTTAGCTAAAGATTTAGCCTCCAAGCTAAAAGATAAAGGCATTTCTGAAGCGATTTTCGATCGCAATGGCTATTTGTATCACGGCGTAATCGCAAGCTTTGCCGAGTCGCTACGCCAAAACGGCATCAAACTATAACCCAAAGGAATGATTGTGGAAAAGTATAATAGAGAAGAATTCGAAGAGGTAATCGTCAATATCGGTAGGGTTACGAAGGTCGTTAAAGGTGGTAGAAGGTTTAGGTTTACGGCTCTTATCGTAGTAGGCAATAGAAACGGCTTGGTAGGCTTTGGCTTTGGTAAGTCCAAAGAGGTTCCCGACGCGATTAAAAAAGCGGTAGACGATGCGTTTAAAAATATCATCAAGGTAAATTTAAATGGCTCTACTATCACTCACGATATTGAAGTTAAATACAATGCGAGCAAAATTTTACTTAAGCCGGCGAGCGAAGGTACTGGCGTTATCGCAGGCGGTTCAGTCCGCCCAGTTTTAGAGCTTGCGGGTGTTAAAGATATCCTCACTAAATCGCTAGGTTCGAACAACTCCTCAAATGTCGTAAGAGCTACGATGAAAGCTCTTAGTATGTTAAAACACTAACAAGGATAAAAGATGGGATTAGAAAATCTTAAAAAAGCCCCAGGCTCAACTCACGCTACTAAGCGCTTGGGTCGCGGTCAAGGAAGCGGTCTGGGTAAAACTGCAGGTCGCGGTGGCAAGGGCCAGACCGCGCGTACCGGCTCTCATGAAAAAAGAGGCTTCGAGGGCGGTCAGCAGCCGATTCAGCGAAGGCTTCCGAAGGTAGGTTTTACTTCTAAATTTGAAAAGCCTTACGTGATTAATGTCGATAAAATCGAAGCTATCAAAGATCTTAGCGAGATTACGATTGAAAGTATCAAATCCGTTCATAAAATTTCGAATTCCGTTAAAAAGATCAAGCTGATCGGCGTAGGCGCAAAAGCGCTCGCTAGCAAGATCAAAGACGAGAACGTAAAGTCTAGCGGACAAAAATAATGAATAAATCGCTACGCAACAAAATTCTCATTACTTTGGGCTTTCTTTTTGCCTATAGGTTGCTAGCTTACGTGCCGGTTCCGGGAGTGGACGTTGAGGTTATAAAGCAATTTTTTCAAAGCAATAGCAACAACGCTTTTGGAATGTTTAATATGTTTAGCGGTAACGCGGCGGAGCGATTCAGCGTTATCTCGCTAGGCATTATGCCTTATATTACCGCTTCGATCATTATGGAGCTGCTCGCCGCGACCTTCCCAAATTTAGGCAAGCTCAAAAAAGAGCGCGACGGTATGCAGAAATATATGCAGATCATCCGATACGCCACCATCGCAATCGCTATGGTTCAATCCATCGGCGTTAGCATTGGCTTACAGGGCATCCACGGACAAACCGGAGCGCCTGCGATAATGGCCGAAAATACCAACGAGTTTGTTTTTATCTCGTGCATTTCGATGCTGGCAGGCACCATGCTTTTGATGTGGATCGGCGAGCAGATCACGCAGCGCGGAGTCGGTAACGGCACCAGCCTTATTATCTTTGCAGGTATCGTAAGTGCCATCCCTAGAGCGATCGGAAGTACTGTAAATTTAGTAAATACCGGTGAGATGAACGTTTTAAAGCTAATCGCGATCGTGCTAATTATCCTGGCTACTATCGGGGCAATTTTATATGTGGAGCTAGGCGAACGTAGAATTCCGGTATCGTTTTCGCGCAAGGTATTGATGGCAAATCAAAATAAGCGCATTATGAATTACGTGCCGATCAAGCTAAATTTAAGCGGCGTCATTCCGCCTATTTTTGCAAGCGCGATTTTGATGTTTCCGACCACTATTTTGCAGGCAAGCACCAATCCAATCATCCAAAAGATCCACGATTTCCTAAGCCCTAGCAATTACTTCTTTAACTTTTTGACCTTTGTGTTGGTTATATTTTTCGCTTATTTTTATGCGTCAATTGCTTTTAATTCCAAGGACATTAGTGAAAATTTAAAGAAGCAGGGCGGATTTATCCCGGGCATTCGTCCGGGCGAGGGAACGGCGAGCTTTTTAAACGAAGTCGCCAGCCGTCTTACGTTTTGGGGTTCGATCTATCTCGGGTTAGTAACCGTCATTCCGTGGCTGCTCGTTAAATTTATGGGCGTGCCGTTTTATTTCGGCGGTACCAGCGTGCTGATCGTCGTCTCGGTCGCACTCGATACGATGAGACGCATCGAAGCGCAGATCTATATGAACAAATATCAGACCCTAAGCGCGGTCGGGCTATAAAAATGGCGATTTTGCTTAAAACAAAAAAAGATTTAGAGGGGCTTCGTGCGGCGAACAGGATCGTCGCGCAAGCCCTTGATTATGCAACTTCATTTATAAAGCCGGGTCTTAGCCTACTCGAAGTCGATAAAAAGATCGACGATTTCATCACCTCCAAAGGCGCATATCCCGCTTTTAAGGGGCTATACGGCTTTCCAAACGCCGCCTGCCTCTCGCTAAATGAAGTCATCATCCACGGCATCCCCGACGAAACGATCTTGCAGGAGGGCGATATCTTGGGCGTCGATCTAGGCTCGAAGCTAAACGGATATTTCGGCGACAGCGCACGCACTCTGCCCGTCGGTAAAATTTCAAAAGCCGACGAAGATCTCATCGCATGCAGTAAGGACACGCTGGAGTTTGCCATCAAAACGATCAGGGTAGGGATGCACTTCAAAGAGCTAAGCTTCGAGATCGAGAAATTTATCCGCGCGCGCGGCTTTGTGCCGCTATACGGCTTCTGCGGTCACGGCATCGGCAAGCACCCACACGAAGAGCCTGAGATCCCAAACTATCTGGAGGGCAACAATCCAAAATCGGGCCCCAAAATCAAAAACGGCATGGTCTTTTGCATCGAGCCGATGATCTGCCAAAAGGACGGCACGCCAGTCATCGCCGAGGATAAGTGGAGCACGAGAAGCAAGGACGGACTTCGTACTAGCCACTACGAGCATTGCATGGCGGTTTTCGATGATAAGGTCGAAGTGCTGAGCGTCGTGTAGATTTTCGCGAAAAAGGCTTAGCAGAATTGGAATTTCGCTCTTTTGGTGGGGCGAAATTTCACGAACGGCGTGTTTTTATAAATTTGCATCGTTTGAGCCGCTATAAAATTTTACCTCCTCTCGGTTGCTAGGCGCATAAATTTATTCGCAAGCTTTTGGGCTTTAATCGCATTTAGATAATTTTAAAATTTATCGTAGCGGCTTGTAGTCTATCCGCAAAATTCTAAGAATTAGAATTTTAGAATAATGTCTTGCAATTTCACTCACAAACCCACTTTATATTAAAATTTGCCGTCCAATTCCATGTCCCGTATCTTTAAAATTTAGCCGTAAAATTTGAAGCGTAAAGGCGCGCAAGTAAGCAAGCTCAAAGCTTTAAGCGGCTAAGATTGCGCCTTGATTTTAAAGCGAAAATATGTCGCGCTATGTGAAGTACGCGTCATCGCGTCCCTTCGTACGAGGCAGGAAAGATAAAATGAGAGAAAAATTTTATGTAGCGCTGGCAAATATAGGCGAGCTTGCGGCGCAGACGAAAGCGGGTGGGCTCATAGCGCGCTTGCTTATGAAAATCGACCGCGGCTTTTTTACCGCGCTGCGCGAACGTCCCGTGTGGAGGGTGTTTTGGCTTGCGACGGTGCTATGCTTGCTCGCGTGCTGGGCTAAGATACATTATCAGATTAACGGTCCCATCTTTGCCTACATCGCCGAGAGTTTCCCCGTGGTATTCATCATAAATTTGCTCATCTTTCACCTCTGCTATTTGCTTAGCGGGCGATTTTTTAAGCTTGTTTCGTTCGTGCTACTGGCGTTAATTGCGCTGATTGCGAGCACGTCTTTATTTTTGATCGTAAATTTCGACTCAAGCTTCAACGTTGTGGCGATCGACGCGATCGTGCATACCGACGCAGCCGAGACGCGCGAGTTTGTTTCGCAGTTTCTTAACCCGGCAACGATTTTATATTTAGCGGCGTTGCTCGGCTGCATCTTTGCGGCACTAAGAGCAGGACGGCGAGAGAAGGAGCAAGCGCATAGCCGCTTAAGATTGCTGCTAGCGGCGCTTTATCTTATCTATGGATCGATCTTTTGCGCGGATATCGCCGTCAAAGCTTTTCAGGGCAAGCGCGGCTTTGTAACCAAGCTATCGCAATACGTCCCGCTGGAGTTTGCCTTCACGCTAAAAGATTATCTAAGCGATAAAAATTTCATCACCGATATGCACGAAGTGCAGCTCGGATATGACGAGGCTAAGCGCGCGAACGAAGGCGTTTTAAAAGGCGGCGCAAATTCAGATCCGCAAGGCGCCGCCTCGGGCTCCGCGTCTGAAAATTCCGCGCCTGCATCAAACGCCCAGGCGCAAAATTCCAGCGTAAATTTAAATTCTACGCCGCAAAGCCCCAGCACGATTTCAAATTCTAAAAACCCTGAGGCCGCTACAAACCCCGCCTTGCAAAAGTCTCGCGTCAAAAATATCATCCTAATAATCGGTGAGAGCTTGCAGCGCGGGCATATGTCGCTCTACGGCTACGGCGTTAAAAATACACCGCTTTTGGAGGGTCTCGAAGCAAGCGGCAATCTGATAAAATTTGGCGATACAATCTCGCCTTACGGCACGACTAATCAGGTGCTGATGCGACTTTTAAATTTCAGCGATTACGAAAGCGAGCGCAAAAGGGCGTGGTTTCGCAACCTTAGCATCATTGATATGTTTAAGCTAAGTGGCTACCGCACCTTTTGGATCAGCAATCAAGAAGCCTTCGGTGCACATGCGTTAAGTGCTAAAAGCGCTGCCGATCGCGCGGACGCGGAATCCTTCCTCTCAAAGAGCAATCTTTATGAAACCGTCCGCATCAAGCCTGACGGAGTGCTGCTTCCGCTCATAAATCAGGCAAAAACGGAGCAGAGCGAGCGAAATTTCTACGTGATCCATCTCATCGGTAGCCATATGGATTACAGCCTGCGCTATCCCGAGGGATTTGGCAAGTTTAGCGCGGCGGACGTAAAGGCAAAACTTACTTCCAAGCAGAAAGATGTCGTCGCATATTACGACAACAGCGTGCTTTACAACGATTTTGTCATAAATGAAATTTTTAAAATTTTTTCGGGTGATGACAGCCTCATCGTCTATCTTAGCGATCACGGCGAGAATTTATACGAAAATGGACGCCTTGGGCACGGCATGGAAAGCCGCTTTACTTACGAAATCCCGCTGCTTTTTATAGCTTCGCGCGAGTTTTTGAGCGATCACGCTAAACTATGGCAGAGGCTAGCTGCGGCGAAAGATAAGCCTTTTATGAGCGATGATTTAGCGCATCTGCTAGCAGATATCATCGGTGTCGCGCCGCTTGAGTTTGACGAGCACAAAAGCCCGATACGAGCGGATTTCAATGCTTCACGCAAGCGAATTGCTAACGGAGTCGATTATGACGAGAAATTAAAAAGCGCGAAGGGCTACGAGTTCGAGTAATAGATGAGTTTTGCTTTTATGCCGTTACATGCTGCATAAAATAGGAATTAGTATGTCCTGCTTTTTGATTGGTTCATCAAATTCAGATTAAAATTTACGCCACCCCATATGGCTACGCTGATAAAAAGACGCGCAACGCTTGTTAAATTTTAGATCAAATTTATGCACCGCGGTTAGCTCTCCTTCTTTACCTCATCCATATACGAATAGATCGTGACTTTCTGCGTCCTAAGCGCCTTTGCGACGAGCTCTACAGCGCCTTTTACCTCAAAAATCCCTTTTTGCGAGAGGAATTTCACGATACGCTTTCGATCCTCTTTCTTCATCCCCTCTACATCTAGATCGTGCGTAGCCGATGCGATCAGATCTTGGACGATGTCAAGGATATTTTGCTGCGAATCGTTAGAGTTTTTTGCTTCTAAATTTATGCTGTCATTTGAGCTCGCTTCATCTAATGCCGCGCTATTGCAGACTCCGTCAGTAAAATTTGCGCCCTGCAACTCCTTGCTATCGAGCTTTGCATTCGGCAGCAGATTTTTTATTACTTTGTATGCCGCCATGGCGCTTGAGGTATCTATATTTACGCACAGTGCGCCTACTACTTTGCCGTTTGCGGCGCGGATCAAAGAAGTCGAGGAGCGTATGAGCTTGCCGTTTTGCGCGGTGAAGTAGTAGTTTGCGGTGCAGTCGTTTTCAAAATTTTTGCTTAGCAACACGTCCTTTATCAGATGATCGAAGCTCTGCCCGTTACGTCGCCGAGGACGAAAACGACGGAGTTTTGCGGCGTGCTCATATCATGGATGATCACCTCGCAATCGCCGATCGTATTTTTAATAAGGTGCGCGGTCGGTATAAAAGTCTGCAAAAGTTGATTCAATTCGGGCTCCTGAAATTTCATATAAAAAAAATCTATGAATTTGGATTAAATTTTAAAATTTTTGCAAATTTATAGAAATACTTATATATTTTAATAAATTTAGAGTAAAATTATATAAAATTTTATATGCAAAGGAGCTTAAATGAAAGAGATTTATCCAACCGGTTTCGCGCCGAAAAAGGCGCATTATGCGCCGGGCATCTTAGACGACGACGGTACGCTCTACGTCTCGGGACAGCTAAGCGTGGATCCGCGCACGGGAGCCATTGCGGAGGGCCTTGCTGAGCAGACCGCACAGGCCCTAAGCAACGTCGCGGCAGTGCTGGCCGCCGCGGGCGCGGATAAAGGCGACGTGCGGATGTGCCGCGTCTATACGCCTGACGTCGCGAACTGGGACGTGATCGACGAGCAATACGCGCTGTTTTTCGGCGCGCACAAGCCCGCCCGCGTTGTGGTGCCGACTACGGCTCTACATTTCGGCTGCCTTGTAGAGATCGAGGCCGTCGCAAAAATAAAAGAGAAAAAATAGGAGCGAAAATGAGCGATTTCATCTGCACGGGATGTGGCAAGCACGCGCCCATCGATACTTTGCGCTATAAATGCGACTGCGGCGGGTTGTATAAGCTAAACTCCGATGCGCCTAAATTTAACCCCGCGCTCGTAGATCAAAGCGAGTTTAGCATCTTTAGATACCGCAGGTTTATGGGCATCGACACGACTAAATTTAAAGAAATCTCGATGGGCGAGGGGCTCACGGCTAGCGTGAAATTCGGCGAAGACCTCTATCTCAAGCTTGATTACGCGATGCCTACGCTTTCGTTCAAAGACCGCGGTGCGGCGGTTTTGGTACTGCATGCTAAAAATATCGGCGTAAAAAAGGTGCTGCAAGACTCCAGCGGCAACGCGGGCAATGCCGTGGCGGCGTACTGCGCTCGCGCGGGCATCGAGTGCGAAATTTACGTCCCGAAGGGCACGTCTCCCAAAAAGATCGATATGATCAAAAGCCACGGCGCGCACGTCACGGTCTTTGACGGCAGCCGCGACGAGACGGCGGATGCGTGCCGCAAAAAGGCCTCGGATGAGCAGATCTATTACGCCAACCACGTTTATAATCCGATCTTTTACGAGGGCACGAAGAGCTACGTTTATGAGATTTACGAGCAGCTAGGCAGGGTGCCGCGCAATATCTTTATCCCCGTGGGCAACGGCACGCTACTGCTGGGCGCTCAAGCAGCGCTGGGCGAGCTATATGAGGGCGGCTTTATCGAGGCGCTGCCAAAAATTTTCATCGTTCAGGGCGAGCTTTGCGCTCCGCTTTTCGGTGCTGAAGCTGTGGCGCGCGAGACCAGGCCGCAGCCGACGCTAGCGGAGGGCATCGCGATCGCAAGACCGATGCGCGCGGGCGAAATTCTTGGCTCTAGCTACGCTGGCGAGCGCGAGGTGATCTTGGCGAGCGAGAGCGATATACTGCCTGCCAGAGCGGCGCTTGCGCGCGGCGGATTTTACGTCGAGCACACGACCGCGGCTACCTATGCGGCGTATCTGCGCTACAAAGAAAGCCACGATCTACAAGGAGATAGCATCATCCCGCTTTGCGGCGCGGGGCTGAAGAGCGATCATTAAATTTAAGCGCCAGACGGATTTGTGTGGCTAGCTAGCGGCGAGGAATTTAAAATTTTCGCCGCTTTAAATTTAGCGAGTTTGTGAGTTTGTTTTTGGTGAAATTCTAAAAATTTAACGACGCGTAGGCTTTTAAATTTAAACTTGTAACGAAGCGCGGGAACACCTTTCGTTTGCGGTATGATACGGCGATAGGTGATACAGCGCATTTTATGGGCGACTTTGCCGTTAGTTGGATTTTTAAAATTTTATCTGTCGATAGCTGGACGGCCGCCTCTTAAATTTGAAATTACGGTCAAAATTTATAGAAATTAGCCTGTAAGGTGCGGCGCTATCCGCCCGTTTCGTTTATAAAATTTGGACGTTTTATCGCTCTTGGGAAGCGACCTTCTACGCAGATGATAAATTTGCGCGACTATTTTAGATTTTCTTTAGCGATACGCGTAAGCTCAAGCACAAATTCGCTTTTTGCCGCAGTATAGGCGTCGCGGTTGAACTCGAATCGCTTGCAAAGCTCTAATTTAAGCGCCTCGTACCGCGCGGCGATATCCGCATTCGCCCGCAAAAAATCTCTAAAAAATATCTCATCCGCATCGCCGAAATTTCGTAGATGTACGTGAAAAACGCGCTCGGCAAATCCCGCTTCGGTGTAGCCCTTATTTAGGCTGCAGCGGCTCCCCTTTTCGCTCATTAGCAGATAGCCGGCCTCTACCAGGCGCTGTTTGGCGGCGGCAATATCCGAGCATTCGATCAAAATATCTACGATCGGCTTCGCCCAGATCCCGCTTACCGCGGTGCTGCCGATATGGTGGATCTTGATCTCGCCATGATCTTGCAGCAGGCCGCGCAGAATTTCGCGCTCCTGCCTAAAGTATTCGCCCCAGCGCGGATCGTGCGGCACGAGACGTATCGGAAAGAGCCGCCACAGCTCTTGCAGGCTCATCGAAAGGAGTTTATTGCTCATCTTAACTCCAAAGTATTGGGTGAAATTTGAATGAATGGCGGGTAGATAGGGATTCGAACCCTAGAAGGCTGACGCCTTACGCGCTTTCGAGGCGCGCTCCTTCGACCGCTCGGACATCTACCCGAATAAAAATGTAATTTAAGCCAAAAATGGCTTAATAACAGATTTAAAAATGAAATTCCGCGCGAAATTTCGCCTGATTTTGCGAGCGGGGTTGAAATTTAACGGCGCAAATTTAGATTTCATTTTAAATCTACGGCTTAAGGTACGGCGCGGCTTTCGGCATAAAATTTATTTTCGCGCGTAGTTTTAGGCACGGAATTTTACCGCTTTATGGATGAAATTTTACGCAAAAGCTTATCGTCGCGGCGGTGAAAAATCACTCACCGTTTATAAATTTCATGCGCCGCCCTACAAAACCGAGATAAAAATTTTGATCTCGTCTCCGCCGTAAAACTCAAAATCCGTTCCAAACGCTCTTTTTAGTTCGCCGGCCTCAAAAAAGCTCCAAATTTTACTCCAAAACTTTGCTACGTTTTGCGGCTCATTTGGGAAACTAAAAACGGCGTATTTGCCGCTTTTGATCTCCAAGGTTTCGTCGCTGCGGGGCGCTTTGGTGCCGATAAATATATCGTAAAGCCCGTCGTTGCCGTCTTCGTAATCATAATAGACGCCGTAGATCTCGCTCTGCCCGTCATAGCACTCTTTCATAAATTTTGCCCACAGCGCGGGAATTTTGCCGCTTCCACCTAGCTCGTCCGCGTTTTTCGTGCGGGCTTTTAACCCGTAAATTTTAAATCCGTCTAAATATGAAATTTTGATTTTTTCGCTCAAATTTCGTCCTTTCCGTTACTGCTCTAAAAGCTCTCTGGCCTGCTTTGCGATCGCTACGTCGGTAAAGCCGAAAAGCTTAAATAGCTCGCTCGCGTTGCCGCTTTCGCCGAAGCTTTGCATACCGTGTACCGCGTCTGCAAATTTATACCACTCAAGCGCGCTTGCGGCTTCGACGGCTAAAATTTTAGTTTGCGGCTCTAGGATTTGCGCCAGATAATCTGCGTCCTGCTCGCACAGAAGCTCGAAGCACGGCGCGCTTACGACGTTTGCGCCGATGCCTTGCTCTTGCAGGATCGCCGCCGCTTTTAGGCAGAGCGAGACTTCGCTGCCGCTTGCGATGAGCGTGATTTGCGCTTCTTTGCTCTGCCTTAGCAGATACGCGCCGTTTTGCACGTCACCTAAAACCGCCTTAGGCAGCGGCTCAAGCCCTTGGCGCGAGCAGACGAACGCTGCGGGGGCATTCAGAGCGAGCGCCGTGCGCCAGCATTTTACGTTTTCGTTGCCGTCCGCGGGGCGGAAGGTGTAGAAGCCTGGCATCGCGCGGAAGGTGCTAAGCTGCTCGATAGGCTCATGCGTCGGCCCGTCCTCGCCCACGCCGATGCTGTCGTGCGTGAAGACGAAATAATGGCGCAAGCCCATCAGCGCCGCAAGTCGCGCGCCCGTTTTGAGATAGTCGCTGAATATAAAAAACGTCGCGCTAAACGGAATGAAAAGCCCGTATCTAGCAAAGGCGTTGCAGATCGCCGCCATCGCGTGCTCGCGGATGCCGAAGTGTAAATTTTTGCCGCACGGAAAGTCGCCGCCGCCTTTTAGCTCGGTCTTATTCGACGCCGCCAAATCGGCGCTTCCGCCCAAAAAGCCGGGCACCGCGTTTGCGATAGCGTTTAAAATTTTACCGTTGCTATCGCGGGTGGCGACCTTAAGCCCGCTAAAATCAGGGAATTCTATCTTGCTAAAATCGGGATTTAAAAGCTCGTTTAGAAGCGCTCTTTTTTCATCGCTTAGCTTCGCAAGCTTCTCCTTCCAAAGCCGTTCTTCCAAATCGCCCTTCTCGACTGCAGCGCGCGTCGCAAAAAGCACGTCCTCGCTTACGACGAAGCTTTGGGCTGGATCAAAGCCCAGGCTTTGCTTGGCGCGCGCAAGCAGCTCCTCTCCAAGCGGCGCGCCGTGCGTCTTGGCCGTGCCCTCAAGCTCGAGCGCGCCCTTGCCGATCGTGGTGTTTGCGATGATGAGGTAGGGTTTGGTTTTGTTTTTGACCTCGTCAAGGACAAATTCTATCTGATCAAAATTATGCCCATCGATGCGCGCGACCTCAAAGCCTTGCGCTTCAAATCGCACCTTTACGTCCTCAAACCATGCGATATCGGTGCTACCGTCGATCGTGATGCCATTAGAATCATAGATTATCGTGAGATTATCGAGGTTGTGTCTACCCGCAAGCGCGCACGCTTCGTAGCTGATGCCCTCCTGCAGATCGCCGTCGCCGCAGAAGCAATAGACGCGGTGATCGATGACCTCGCTTCCTTCCTCGTTTAGTAGATGCGCGGCGTATTTTGCGGCCATCGCAAATCCGACTGCGTTTGCGACGCCCTGACCGAGCGGTCCGGTAGCGATCTCGACGCCCGGGGTGGTGATCTCCGGATGGCCTGGAGTTTTGGAGTGCAGGCGCCTGAAGCTTTTGAGATCGTCCATACTCAAATCGTATCCGCTAAGATAGAGGTAGCTATATACGAGCGCGCTTGCGTGCCCGCCCGAGAATACGATGCGGTCGCGGTTCAGCCACGCGGGATTTTTAGGGTTGTGGCGGACCTTGCTCATAAAGACGCTCATTACGTCGCTTAGCCCCATCGGCGTGCCGGGATGGCCTGAGTTAGCGCTTTGGATCATATCCGCGCTTAGAAATTTGATCGTGTTTGAAATTTTACTTAGCTGCTCGCTCGACATTTTTCATCCTTTCAGGTATTTTTCTATCAAATTTAAAACCAAATTGCGTAGGCTCGCATCATAGCCGCTCATCGCGCCGCCTACCTCGTCTATTAGGCGCTGCTTGTAGCTCCTCGCGCCCGCAAGTCCGAGTAAATTTACGAAGGAATTTTTCGCGCCGTCCGCTCCTACGGGCTTGCCCGCGCTTGCTTCGTCGCCCGTGGCGTCGATGATGTCATCCTCGATCTGAAATATAAGCCCTAGCTTCAGGCCGATCTTATAAAGCTCATGCGCGAGCTCATCCTTTAGCCCGCCGATTATGGCGCCTAGCTCAAACGCTGCGGCGATGAGCGCGCCCGTTTTGTGCAGATGCAAAAACTCAAGCTCGCTTTGCTTTAGCGGGCTGTTTTCAAAACGGCAATCGATAGCCTGACCCAGCACCATGCCGCTGCTGCCCGCGTTTCGCGCTAGAGTTTTAATGCATTTTATCTTGATCTCATCGCTTAGGCTTGCGCTCGCGGCGATTAAAAACGCGTCGGTATTTAGCGCGTCGCCCACCAAAATCGCCGTGACCTCGTCATATTTTTTATGCAGGCTCGGCCGTCCGCGGCGCAGATCCGCATCGTCCATCGCGGGCAGATCGTCGTGGATAAGCGAGTAGGTGTGGATCATCTCAAGCGCCATCGCCATCGCTAACGCGCCCTCAAAGCGCCGCTCATCCACCGCCGAGACGACGCCTAGCAACAGCTGCGCGCGAAAGTGCTTGCCGCCCGCTTGCAGCATGTAATTGAGCGCCTCCTCAAAATACGGATGAAAGCTAGACGCCTTCAGCTCGTTTCGCTTCAAGTAATCTTTAAATTTTTCTAAAATATCCATCGATCCTACCTTGCGGTTTTGATTTGCTCTGCTTAGGCGCGCCCTTGACGAATGCAAATTCGCGCCCTTCGAATACCTTTTCGTCGCGCAGCTTAGACTTTGCTGTCGCGAGCCGTTTGTACGTCGCGTAGAAGTAATCATGCCGCTTAAAATTTTAAATTTTAATTTCCCTAGCTTTACGCAGTGCGCGAGGCGAAGGATGCTCCGCTTTTTTGAGCCGCATCTTAGCCTCATTTATTCGCGGATACCGCACAACGGCTCGCCTTGCTTTGTATTTAAGCTGCGCTAGCTAAATTTTACTTTGCGCCGCAGTGTAGCAGCTCGCCGAAATTTTAGAATTTGCCCTCACGCCACCCGTTAAATTTGACCGATTTGCTAAGGTTGAAATTTAATAACCTAGCGTCAAATCAAGCAAGCCGTGCTTTATGCAAACCGTATCGCCACAAAAGCTAAATTTAACGCCGCCTTATAAAATCGGGCTTCATTTAGTTCGCTACAGAAGCCGCTTGCTTCGTAAAATCCAAACCGTTCGCTAAGCAAAACAGCCATTCTATATAAAAAGCCTATTTTCACCATTTTTGAACTACGCTTAGCCCTTATTGCCGAGCAGATCGCCCAATCCACCGAGTCCTCCTAGCATGGACGCTGCGGCACCTTTCTTTTCATTTTCGACCAGCTTTATCGCGTCGCCTATCGCCGAGATCAGCAGGATCTGCAAGCTCTCTTTGTCGTTAAAAAGGCTGTCGTCGATGCTTAGATCGAGCACCTCGCCCGCGCCGTTCAGTCTGATGGCGACCATGCCCGCGCCCGATTTTACGGTAAATTCTTTGCGCGCATTCTCCTCCTCGATCTGCTTAGCCTTGGCCTGCATCTGATCGAGCATCTGCCCCATTTTCGAAAAATCCATTCCTTCGAACATCTTTACTCCGTTATTTGGTTTTTTGCGTTTACTTGCACGATTTTAGGCTTGAAGCTTCTCGCTTTTTTGGTGCTCATCTGAGCGTAGGCCACGATGATGACGATGTCGCCGACGCAGACTTTGCGCGCGGCGGCTCCGTTTAAGCAGATCTCGCCCTTTTTATCGCCGCAGATCACGTAGGTAGCGAAGCGCTCGCCGTTATTGACGTTTAGGATCTCGACTTTTTGGTATTCGCAAAGCCCCGCAGCCTCGATGAGCTCGGGTCCGATCGTGACTGAGCCTACGTAGTTTAGGTTGGCGTCCGTCACGCGCGCGCGGTGGATTTTGCTTGATAAAATTTCGATTTTCATCGGCCGTCCTTTAAATTTAGTCTAAATTTGATCCGCCTCGCGCCGCGACGAGCTCGCTCACGACCTGCTTGTCGCTGAAAGGGTGCTTCACTCCCTTGATCTCCTGGTAGGTCTCGTCGCCCTTGCCCAAAATAGCGATCATCTCGCCGTTTTTGGCAAGATCTAGCGCGCGCGCGATGGCCTCTTTGCGATCCGCGATCTTTAAAATTTTATCTTTTCGGCGCATACCGGCGCAAATTTGCTCTATGATTTCGCTCGGCTCTTCGCTGCGCGGGTTATCGCTCGTAACGATGCAGATTTTAGCAAAGTGCTCCGCAATGGCGCCCATTTTTGGACGCTTGCCGTGGTCGCGATCGCCGCCCGCGCCGAAAACCGCGATGATCTCGCCGCTTGCGCGCAGCGCGTTTAGCACCTTTTCGATGCCGTCCGGGGTATGAGCGAAATCGACGATTACAAGCGGATTTTTATTTACGATCTGCACGCGACCCTCGACGCCGCCGAAGTTTGCCAGGGCTTTTGCGATCTCCTCGTTCGGCAGCTTGGTTAGAATTTTAACCGCCGCAAACGCCGCGGTAAGGTTGTAGAGATTAAACTCGCCGATGAGATCGCTTTGAAGTTGAGCATTATCGCCGTTTGGAGTGCGCACGAGCGCGTCGATGCCGCCCTTTAGCCCGTATCCGCTCACGCTGAAACTTGCGGCGTTTTTGATACCGTAGGTAAGGGCGTTTGCGGGATTAAATTTAATATGTCCGTCGTCGGCGTTTATGAGCTTTGGCGCGTCGTCTGCGAAAAACGAGCTCTTGACTGCCGCGTATTCTTGCATGCTGCCGTGATAATCGAGATGATCTTGGCTCAAATTCGTAAAAATTTTAAGCGCAAATTCTAATCCTTCGATACGATTTTGCGCGATCGCGTGCGAGCTAACCTCCATAACGAAATACTCGCAGCCCTGCTTGCTGGCTTCGTAAAGATAGCTCATCGTCTTAAAAACCGAGCTCGTTGTAAGCCCCTTTTCGTCGATCCTGCGCTCATTTATAAAGGCGCCGCGCGTGCCGCTTAAGCCGCAGCTAAAGCCCAGATCCAGCAGCGTCGAATAGATCGCCGCCGCGGTCGTGGTCTTGCCGTTCGTGCCGGTGATGCCTACGATTTTGATGCGTGGATCGATCTTTAAAAGCTCCTTCGCTTGCGCGATAGAGATGATCTGCGCGCCTTTTTGCGCCGCTTCGGGCTCAAATTTAGCATTCGCGTCCGTGCACATAAAAAAGCAGCCCGCCTCGCACTCGGCGGAGTTGTCGGTGATAAAGTTATTTTCGAGTCGTATTTTCATAATTTTTGATTTTTTGCATCAGCGCTTCAAAGCGTTCATCGCCTGCATACGCGGCGGCCGAGCTCTCGACGTAATTAAGCCCCATTTCGTAGTAGCCGTTTTCTATCAAATTTTCTAAAAATTCTATCATCTCGGTTTTGTCCGAAATGGCGATTTTGGAGGAAAAAATGATCGATTCGAAAGCGTCTTTAAAGCCTCTTTGGCCTACCGCGCGCATAAAATCGGCATACGCGATGACTGCAATCTCATCCTCGGCGCCGGGTTCGGAGGCTGCTTCGCTCGCGATCTTTTCGTTGATGGAGTTTAAAATTTTAAAAAGCTCCGCAGTCTGAGTTTTAGGGCTGAGGTTATAAAAATCAAAGAGCATAAGCGCTTCTTCGCGGTCTGCCAGCGCGGTCTGACAAAGCTCAAGTAAAAATAGAATTTCCTCCTCGCCGCTTTTTTCGTAGGCGAGCGAAAAATACAGCTTCGCAAGCTCGAATTCCCCGCGCGAAAAGGCCTTTAGCCCCAGCTTTTTATAATTCAAACTCTTCGCCTTCGGGGACGTTTACGACGCTAAGCTCGGGGTGGATATCCATGCGGAGCTGGCGCTCGACGCCGTATTTTAGGGTCTGCGCACTTGCGGCGCAGCCGTGGCAATGCCCGGTAAGGCGGACATAGACGACGCCATTTTTTATGCCCAAAAGCTGCATGTCGCCGCCGTCGTTTTGAAGCATCGGGCGGATTAGCTCCAAGCTGCCTTGTACTGGAGCTAGAAGCTCTTCATCGCTAAATGGTATCATTAAAATTCCTTGTTTTGGTTTTGGCGAATTATATCCAAAAGCGATAAAAAAAGGCTTATCGGGGATGAAATTTAATCTGAAATTTTGCGCTAGGAGCGTGGATTTTGCGCCGTAGGTTGTAAAGAATTTATGCAGCGCGGACGGCTGAGCCATGATTTTAAAATTTTATCGATTCGGTAAGGACAAAGCCCGCGAATTATCGGGCTTGCATATATTTAAATTTAGACTATTTGCGCTATAAATTTGGGATGAAATTTCAGCCCGGTCGGGGGCTAAATTTGAGATGAAATTTCGCTTGAGCGGGAAAGAAATTTAAGGCGATTTTGTCTAAATTTATTGAGATAAACGCCGATACGATTAAATTTTTAGAGAAAACAATCCTGCTTTTAATCGCAAATTTTGCGACTACAAAAGTCTGGACGAGGAATATTATTTAAAGCTCGTGGTCGAAATTTCGCTATGTTTTATATCGATCGCGGCTGTGAAATTTCAGCGCGGGCGCGTGCAATCACGGCAAAATTTCTATCGGCGTGCCGATTTTTACGTGTTCGAAAAGCTCGTCCATATCGTCGTTGACGAGCGCTATGCAGCCCTCCGTCCAGTCGCCGAACGCCGCTATACTCTGCCCTAGGTAGCTAAATTTGTTCGGTAGCCCGTGGATTTTGATATCGCCGCCTGCGCTCTTGCCGAGGGATTTTGCGTGTGCTACGTCGGCTTTGTTCGGATAGGAGATGCCTAAATTTAGATGATACGCCGAGTTTGGGTTTTTGCCGTTTATGGTGTAGTTGCCCTCCGGGGTTTTGCCGTCGCCTTGAACCTCTTTATGTCCTTCGGGCTCGCGTCCGAGGGCGATTCTGTAGCTTTTCGCGACGCCTTTTGAGGTTAAAATTTCAAGAATTCGTTTGGATTTATAGACGCGGATTTTAGAGATTTGCTCGCCGCCCAATGCTTGCTTTAGCGGAATTTCTGGGTTGATCGTTTCGATATTTTTATAGCTAAGATAATTGTCCAATGCCCACGCTAGGCCCGCAGCGACGATAACAAGCGGAAGTAAAATTTTAAATTTCATAGAAGAAATTTCGGGAGTTATCCCGAAATTTTATTTGCTGATTAGCTCGATATAAGCCATCTCTGCGGCATCGCCCTTGCGAAGGCGGGTTTTGATGATGCGAGTGTAGCCGCCGTTTACGCCTGCGTATTTTGGAGCGATCTCGGTGACTAGTTTATTTGTCGCAGCCTTATCCTGAAGCGCCGCGAAAACAAATCTATGCGCCTCGCTGTCGCCTTTTCGCGCGCGAGTGATCAGCTTCTCGGCATAGCTTCTTAGCTCTTTTGCCTTAGGAAGTGTGGTTTCGATCTTGCCGCTAGCAACTAAAGCGATGGTTAAATTTTTAAGCAGGGCGGCACGGTGAGACGAAGTACGCCCTAGCTTCCTATATCCGTGATTATGTCTCATTTATTGTCCTTCATTCTTTTGTCTTTGAGCCTTCAGCTCGTCAAGCTTGCGTTTTAGCTGCTCTTTTTTATCGCCGAGCTCTTGGTTGCCGATAGGATAACCGATCTCCTCCATAACGGCCTTGATCTCCTCGAGCGATTTTTTGCCTAAATTCTTAAGGTCTTTAAGCTCACTCTCTTCCATAATCGCTAGCTCGCCGATAAATCTAATATCGGCGCGATCCAGGCAGTTAAAGCTTCGCGCGCTTAAGCTTAGATTGCTAACGCTCTCAAAAAGCTTTGCAAACTCGGAATTTGCAGGGATCGCTCTACCGAAAGTATCCGCAGCGCTGATATTTACGATACCTTTGAAAACCGCCAGCTGCTGATACATCGCCTCAAGCGCGTTTTTAAACGCATCTATCGCGCTGATCTGACCGTCGGTAGTGATCGTAAAGATCATCTTTTCGTAGTCGGGATTATCCTCTACAAAGACATTTTCGATGTCGTAAACAGCCTTGGTTACCGGGGTAAAAAACGCATCCAGCGCGATGAAATCAGCGTCTAAATTTTCTCTGATCTCTTCGCTTGGGACGTAGCCGATACCTTTTTCGATGATGAGCGTAAATTTAAGATCGGCATCCTCGTTTATCGTAGCTAGATAAGCGCTTGGATTTACGATCTCTACGGCGTCGTTGTTTAGGTCGCTGCCGTAAATTTCTTTAGGTCCTTTGAAGCTGTATTCTACGACCTCGCGCAGGGAATCGCCCTTGATTTTAAACCTTAAGCCTTTTAAATTTATGATAAAAGCCGCCATATCCTCGAGCATGCCGCGCATACTGTCGAATTCGTGGCTTACGCCTTCTATTTTAACCGCAGTCGGTGCGAAACCGACCGTGCTCGTATAAAGTAGCCTTCGTAAAGGATGAGCTAGAGTGACGGCATATCCCGTTTCAAAGGGATATGCTATGATTTTAGCAACATTTTCGCTGACATTCTCAACCTTTATTTCAGTTGGCATATGAGCTGATGTTGTGATTTTTCTCATATTAGCACCTACTATTTCGAGTAAAGCTCTACGATAAATCTTTCCTCTACAGGAATAACAACTTCTTCTCTCTCCGGAACTCTAGAAAAAATTCCGTATCTTTTCTCTTTTTCTACGTCGACCCACGCTACGATGCCGGTCTGTGCAGTAAGATCCAGCGCTCTTGAAATTTGCGGGTTATTTTTGCTCTTTTCGATCACTTCGATCTTTTGTCCTGCGCGGACGGAGTACGAAGGGATATCGACGCGCTTGCCGTCTACCAAGATATGTCCGTGCGTAACGAGCTGACGCGCAAATCGTCTAGTCGTAGCAAAGCCCATGCGGTAAACGACATTATCTAGTCTCTGCTCTAAAAGCTGAACCAAGATCGCTCCGGTGTTACCCTCTCTGCGAGCCGCTTCGGCAAATAGCCTGCGGAACTGCTTCTCGCTTACGCCGTACATAAATTTAGCCTTTTGTTTCTCGCGAAGCTGTGAGCCGTATTCGCTTAGTTTAGCGCGTCTTTGTCCGTGCTGACCCGGAGCGTAAGGGCGTTTTAAAAGCGCGCTCTTGCCCGCAAGCCTTCTCTCGCCTTTCATAAATAGATCAACGCCGAGCCTTCTTTCTAATTTTTCAACCGGTCCTGTATATCTAGCCATAAATTTCTCCTTTTATAATTATACGCGACGTCGTTTAGGCGGTCTGCAACCGTTGTGCGCAAGAGGAGTGATATCTTTGAAATACGTAACTTTAATCCCTTCTACGCTACCTACGCTTTTAACGGCAGTCTCGCGTCCGCTTCCCGGACCCTGAACCTTGACGCCTACCTCTTTGATGCCGTGCTCTTTGGCTTTGTTTAGCGCGTCCTCGACGGCTTGTTGCGCCGCATAAGGGGTGGATTTTTTGCTGCCTTTAAAATTTAAAGCGCCCGCACTGCTCCACGCGATCGCGTTGCCCATCTCATCCGTTACGGTTATCATAGTGTTGTTAAACGTAGCGGAGATGTAAACTATGCCTTTGGCGATATTTTTTCTGACGGTTTTTTTCTTAACTACTTTTTTTTGTGCCATATCTCAATCCTTATTTAGCTGCCGCGCCGACGGTTTTGCGTTTGCCTTTTCTGGTTCTGGCGTTCGTTTTTGTTTTTTGACCGCGAACAGGAAGGCCCTTTCTGTGTCTTAAGCCGCGATAGCCGCCCAAGTCCATAAGCGCTTTTATATCCATAGCCACTTGTTTGCGAAGATCGCCTTCGACCATATAGTGCTCCTGGATCTCTTTTCTGATAGCGGCGGCTTCATCTTCGCTCAGATCGGCGACTCTTTTATCGTAAGAAATTCCTGCCGCATCGAGAATTTTTCTCGACGTAAATAAACCTATACCGTAGATATAAGTTAGTCCGTATTCAATCCTTTTTTTCTTTGGTAGATCTACACCTGCGATACGAGCCATAACTTATCCTTGTCTTTGTTTATGTTTTGGATTTTCACAAATAACGTGAACAACACCTTTGCGCTTGACAATTTTACATTTGTCGCACATTTTCTTAACGGATGGACGAACTTTCATTCCACTCTCCTAAAATTTTCTCCACTTTAAATGCAAACTGCACCTAGGTTTAATGAAATTTCAAAAGCGAAAGTATCAAACCAACTGTTTTCAAAATAGTGGGGATTTTGAAAACACTTCTTCCTACAGTTTAGTCGCAAAATCGCGAGTATATCTAAATTTAACTTTATCCTTACTTATAGCGGTAGGTGATCCTGCCTTTATCGAGGCTGTAAGGGGTCAGCTCAACTTTTACGCGATCGCCCGGCATTATCTTGATGTAGTGCATCCGCATCTTGCCGGCGATATGACATAAAATCACGTGTTTGTTATCGAGCTCGACCTTAAAAGTCGCGTTCGGCAGCGCTTCTATGACGTTGCCGTCGATCTCTATGACGTCGTCTTTTGCCACAAATTCTCCTTTCTTTTAAATTTAAAAAGGGCGATTATATAGAATTTAAAATTTTAAACAGCTTAAAAGAAATTTAAAATAAGCAAAATTTCAGATTTATTTCGCTACGCGCGCATCGTTTTTGTAAAAGCAAGGCGGAGTTCCTTTTAAAATTTTAGTATAATGGCTCAAAATTTTAAAGGAAAAACATGAAATGGCAAGACGGCAGACGAAGCTCAAACGTGGAGGATGACCGCGCAAGCAGCATGCGCACGAGCTCCGGCTCGCTTGGGATGCTGATCCCGATCATCAGGTTTTTGCTCGGCTCAAAGATCGGGCGCATAGTGCTTGTAATCGGCGTGGTGGCGTATTTTATGGGTTACAACCCTTTGGCGCTTTTAGACGGGGGCGCTAGCACGCAGAGAGAGCCGACCGATAGCCCGCAGGAGCAAGAAAAGCTTGCCTTCGTCTCGGTAGTGCTAGCTCAAACCGAAGACGTTTGGGGCGAGATATTTAAAAGTGCGGGCGCGCGCTACGAGGAGCCAGGCTTGCGGCTTTTCCGCGATCAGATCGCAAGCGGTTGCGGCTTTGCGAGCGCGCAGACGGGACCTTTTTATTGCCCGAGGGACCGCAAAATTTATCTGGATCTCGGCTTTTTTGACGAGCTTGCGAATAAGTACAAAGCGGGCGGCGACTTCGCGCAGGCCTATGTCATCGCGCACGAAGTGGGGCATCACGTTCAAAATTTAGTCGGCACGCTAGAGCAGGTTAGCGCTCTTAAAAAGCGCGCTCGCAGCGAAGCCGAGCAAAACGCGCTTCAGGTCAAAGTCGAGCTGCAGGCGGACTGCTACGCGGGGGTCTGGGCGCACTATCTCGCAAAAACAGGGCGCGTGCTGGAGGCGGGCGACATCGACGAGGCGCTAAATGCCGCCAGCGCGATCGGCGACGATACGTTGCAGCGTAAATTTAGCGGTCGCGTCGTGCCCGATTCTTTCACGCACGGCACCTCGGCACAGCGCAAAGAATGGTTTAAAAGAGGCTTAGCGGGCGGAAACCTAAAGGCTTGCTCGTTTGAGCCGTAAAATGCATACTCCAAGTTCGTAAATTCTGCCATCTCATGTTTGAGCGCAGTGCGAGATCCTTTTCTGCGCCGTTGCAAATTTATCTATAAATCGTCGTCTCGCGTTTGAGCTGTGAGACACAGGCTTTTAGCTAGCTTGTGGGCTAGATCAAGGCGGTTTAAATTTTAAAATTTAGCTCTAAAATGAGGGCTTGCCTTTTAGCATAAATTTTTTATCAAGATATATGATATATGCGAGTAGACCCGCTACAGGCAAAACACTTGTTTTAACTTAAAATTCTTTACCCGCGCCGCCCTTTGCGCTTAAATTCCTTAAAAATTCCGCGTACTCCGCCGCGCCTTTTTCTATCTGCTCGGCACTACTTTGATAATCGACACCCGGCGTCTCTTCGGCGCCGTAAAACGCGAAAAATCCGCGCCAGTCTGCATGAAAATAGTAGCGGAATGCCAGCTCGAACGGCGCTAAAATCTGCTCCATCGTGAAATGATACCGCCCGCTAGGCGCGTAGTCGGTGCGCTTGATGCCCGCGCTCACCGCCAGCGCCACGGCGCGCCCGCGCATGCCCTCGCTCGCTCGCCCGTAGGCAAATCCATACGTCATCGTCGCATCGATCCAGCTTTTTAAAATCGCGGGTGAGGAGAAATTATGCAGCGGAAATTGCAGCACCAGCGCGTCGTGAGCTTTGATTATCGCGCGCTCGCGCTCGCCGTCTATCTCGCCGCTAGGATACTCGCGCGCTAGGTCGCGCACGGCGAAATTTTGCGCGGCGGCCTCTTTCAAAAACCGTTTGTTTATGATCGAATTTTTAATGTCCGGATGGGCTAGAATGATTAAATTTTTCATATTTTTCCTTTAAAATTTTGGTTTAGGGCGATAAATTTACCGCTAAAATCCGCAGATATAGCCCCGCCTTAGAATTTCGCTTTCAAATGAGCGGCGTAATTTAGAGGCAAAATTTCAAGACTAAATTTTAATGCCGAAGCTTCGGCGCTTAAATTTTGACGCCGAAATTCCGTAGCAAATTCAGTGCATAAATTTCATAATTAAAGCTTGGCGCTCAATGCGCCAGAGCCCCGCTTCAAAACACCGCCTAGCGCTTTATTTCCCCGTAGCTAGCAGATCCGCGAGCACCTTTGCGGCGTGATCCTTTGCCTTGACGCTTTTATAGACCTTTAAAATTTTGCCGTCCGCACCGATCAGAAAGGTCGAGCGCACGATGCCCAGATACTCGCGCCCATAGTTTTTGCGCACCTGCCACGTGCCGTATAGCTTGGCTACCTCGTGCTGCGGATCGCTCAGCAGGATGTGCTTTAGGCTTTGCTTGGCGATGAAGCCCGCGTGGGATTTGGCGCTGTCGGGGCTGATGCCGACGATCACGCAGTCTGCAGCGATAAAATCATCGTATGCGGCGCTAAATTCGCACGCTTCGGTCGTGCAGCCGGGGGTGTTGTCCTTGGGGTAAAAATACAGCGCGACCTTTTTTCCCGCGAAGTCCTTTAGTGCGACGCTCGCTCCGTCGGCGTTTTGCAAGCTAAACTCGGGCGCCGCGTCTCCCGCTTGCAGCGTGATTTTGCGCTCGCGATCCTCTGCGCTGAACTCGTCTTCGATCTGTGTTTTTCTCTGCATATCGTTTCCTTTTTTTGAAATTTTCGGGCTCGTAGCCCAAATCGCGGCTAAATTTTAATCTTTTTTCATAAATTTATCCTTGCTTGGATAAAATTTTGCTCCGCGCCGTAGCTGCGCGCGCATTGGACGGATCGTAAGCAGATCGTTCTAGACGAGACTAATCCTGGAAGCTTGTGCTTTACGGCACGCGTAAAAACATTTGTTGCACATGCCTTGAGGCAGTATGGTACGAGAGCGCCTCGTATCTATCGTGCCGCACAAATTCAAATTCCCCACAAGAAAAAATAACTCTTCATTTTCTACCCCCCCCTTTTTTTTTAATCTACTCTTAGCTTTTTAACGATATGATTGCTTAAAATTTTAACGAAGGAGACAAGATGAAAACGCTCGTGATCTTATCGCATCCCAATTTCGCTGCCTCGCGCGTGAACAAAGCCCTATCGCAGGTCGCAAAGGGCACCGCCGGCGTGGAGGTACGCCATTTAGAGGGGCTTTACGGCTCGGATTTTGCGCGTATCGACGTCCGCGCAGAGCAAGACGCGCTATTGGGCGCCGACCGCATCGTATTTTTGTACCCGATGTACTGGCTAAACGTGCCGCCTATGCTAAAAGCCTATATCGACATCGTCTTTTCGCACGAGTTGGTGGGTTCCGGCGTGCTTAAAGGCAAGGTCTTGCAGCTTGCGCTAAGTGCTAGTACGCCGCTTAGCGAGTACTCTAAGCAGGGCGCTATCGGCTTTAGCTTGGATGAAATTTTAACGCCGCTTAAGATCACGGCAAACTATTGCGGGATGGACTTTGCCGTGCCGTTTATCAGCAGCGGGTTTGAGCCGGGCGAGTTTGGCGACGATGCCGTAGAGGCTGCAACCGCACGCTTTGGTAAGCTGTTGCGAGGCGAGTTGAGTCCCGGCGAGTATCAAATTTAGCAAAGCAAATGCCCGCTACCCGCGGCTACGAGCCAAAATTTTAGGAGAGTGATTTATTCGCGGAATCCACGCCTTTTAACGAGCCGATCGGTAAAAGCTCAAAAAACGCTCGGGTTTAGGGCAAGGCGATCGGCTCGATGATCTGTCCGTGCTGCTATCTATCGGCGGTTAGTGTGTGCCGCTATGATCTAGATCGGCTCATTCTTGGTGTGGACATCTGCGCGAGGATCGATCGCTACTGCGCAAAGCGGCGGCGCATCGCGAGCGCGCAAAATATGAAAGCACATTACTATAAGCGAGCGAGCGGGGCAAGGGCGGGTCTGCGTTTCATAAATATATCGCGCGTGGGCTTACCTGCTGCATAGATGCAAAGCCTGCGCAAAATTCGCACTGCGGTAAAATAGGGCAAGACCGTTCTTGGTGTGATTGGGGCTGAATGTCGCGCGGGGTGCATCTGCGCGCATGAGAGAAAAGACCGCTTATAGCGTTATTTGAGCTGCTACGAAATTTGATTTATCAAAAGAGATTTTTGAAGAAGGAGCAGAATTTATAAAATTTCGCTCCTTTATTTTGCGATATTTAAAGCGTGCACATCGTTTCGCGCAATGCAAAATTATTTTACACCGACGATGATTTGAGTAGCTTTGATGATCGCAGTTACTTCGTCGCCGACTGCTAGCGCCAAATTTTTAACAGAGCTGTTTGTGACGATCGCGCTTAGATTCTCACCGCCTGCGGTTCTGACATCGATTTCAGCATTGATTGCGCCCTCTTTAACGGCGGTGATTTTGCCTTTTAGTTGATTTGCAGCACTTAGGCGAAGATCATTTTCTCCCTTTGAAATGATGACATTCGGGGCTTTGAATAAAAATACTGCCTCTTTGCCGGCTTTTAAATCCAAAGTTTTTTCAGAATCAACCGTCACGGTTGCTTTTAGCACGTCGCCGCCTCTGGTTTTAGCTGTGATTAGCGAATTTACCGCACCTGTTTTTACATCGCTGATTACGACGTGAAGCTGATTTCTAGCACTTATTGCCATAGTTTCTCCTTGTAAAAAATTGCGAGCAATGTTAGCGGCAAATCCTTAAATGAAATTTAAAAATGCTGCGTGTAAGAAATTAATTTGATTTGTTGCGAATTTATATTAAGCTCACTTTTCAAATTCCTAGCTTGCATTATGAAAAATAGCGTTAAAAAATAGATGAAATTCTAAATTTGCATATATTAAATCGAGTTATTTTCCTTGAAATTTTATTTGCTTTTTATAAAATTCTGCGTTTTTTAGAGCTCTGACGCAAAATTTAGCGTTTGTTTTATGCGCATCTGTGAAGTGTACATCCGGATAGAAAATTTATCTCAAATCGGGTCTGGCAAGGCTTTAAGAGCGCTCCGCTCACGCCTGTTCGCTGAATTTTGCGCCTCGCACATCGGTTTTACGAGTGAATTGGCGAGCGAGGCGGTTTTACATTTGCTTTAAAATATGGCGGGCAGTGCGCTTTGAGCGCAAAATTTTAGCGCACCTTGCTTTGCAGAAAATCACGCAGAATTATCGCGTGGTTGCAGTGCTCGTCCTTTGCGGCATATAGCAGCGTGACGGCCGGCTCGTTTTTAACCTTTTTCAAAAATTCAGCTACGGCGGGATTTTGCTCAAGTTCAGCCAGGTAAAGCTCCTTAAAATGGGCGAAATTCTCAGGCTTATGCGCGAAAAGCTTGCGTATTTCGGTGCTAGGCGTTATGTCCTTTGCCCACATATCAAGCTCCAGCGTGTCTTTTTTTATGCCACGCGGCCATAGCCTATCGCAAAGCACGCGAAAACCATCCTCTTCCTCCGCGCTCTCATAGACGCGTTTAATTTTAAATTTTGTCATAGTTTGCTCCTTTAAATTTGCTAATCTTTGATGAAATAATCGCCGTCGAAGCTTACGAGCGAGTATTTGCGCTCGCCCCCAAGCGCCTCTACGAGTTCGGGCACGCTAAGAAACGTGAGGCTATCGGCGCCTATAAATTTGCAAATTTCATCCGTGCTCATATTCGCGGCGATCAGCTCGCGCACGCTCGGCGTGTCGATACCGTAGCGCTCGGGATACTTTAGCTCGGGGCTTGCGATGCACATATGTACGCGCGCTGCGCCCGCATGGCGCAGAAGCTCGACGATCTTTTTGCTCGTGGTGCCGCGCACGATGCTGTCGTCGATCACCGCGACGCTCTTGCCGTGCAGTGCCGCGCCGATCGGATTTAGCTTGAGTTTGACCTTTAAATTTCGTACCTCTTGCGTCGGCTCGATGAAGGTGCGGCCGATGTAGTGGTTGCGCACGATCGCCATCTCAAAGGGGATTTTGCTCTCTTGCGCAAAACCCAGCGCCGCCGGTACGCCGCTATCGGGCACAGGCACGACGAAATCAGCCTTTAAACTCCTACATTTTCGCGCGAGCGCCGCGCCCAGTTTTTTTCTGACCTCATATACGTTTTTGCCCTCTACGACGCTGTCTGGGCGCGCAAAGTAGATGTATTCAAACGCGCAAATTCTAGCCTCCGCGGCTTTTAAAATTTGAACCGAGCTAAACTCATCCTTGCCCTCTTCGAAGATCACCATCTCGCCGGGCTTTACGTCACGGATGAACTCGGCTCCTACGAGATCAAACGCGCAGGTCTCGCTCGCGACGATGTAGCCGCCGTCTTTGAGCCTGCCGATGCTAAGCGGACGCACGCCGTAGCGATCGCGCACGGCAAACATCTTCGAGCGGCTCAGGATCAGAAGCGAATACGCGCCCACGCACTGCTGTAGCGCCTCGACGATGCGGTCTTTTAGATGCTCCTGCTTGCTGCGTGCGATGAGGTGCAGGATATTTTCGGTGTCCATGCCGGACTGAAAGATCGCCCCCTCGCTTACAAGCTTGCGGCGGATTTCGTCTTTATTGATCAAATTTCCGTTATGAACGATCGAGATCTCCCCTAGTGCGTAGTTGCCCGCAACAGGCTGCGCATCCTTTAGGCTATCTGCGCCCGCGGTGCCGTAGCGGTTGTGGCCGATCGCGATGTTGCCCTTTAAAATTTCAAAACTCGCGGGGCTAAAAACCTCCGTCACGAGCCCCGTGGCTTTGATCGTTTTGATGTGATGATTAAAGCTCGAGCTGATGCCGCTTGCCTCCTGGCCGCGGTGCTGCATGGCAAAAAGCCCGTAATACGCGGTCTTAGCCGCACCTTCGGAATTTATGACTCCCACGATTGCGCACATTTTCTAACCTCTTAAATTTTATTTTTTAGAAATTTATCTATATTTTGTTTTATCATTGACGGCTTGCCGTCCGGCATGTTGCCGGCGCCTCATCAAATAGATCGGCTGAAATTTTAAACCTCTCGGCGATATTTGCTCTACCTTTGGCGTAGCTGCCGAATAGCCCGACTTTGTAAATTCCAAAGCTTTCAAGCTCGGGCTTTGGCTCGCGCAAAAAATTTAAAATTTCATCTTTGGTTGGCATTTTTTCCTCTTAAATTTAGCCGCAAAGCCTAGATTCCTAAGCAGTCGTCTATGCCGTAAAGCCCGCTATTTTGGGCCGCTAGCCATACCGCTGCCTTTATCGCGCCTCTGGCAAAGGTCGCGCGCGAAGTCGCCGTATGATTTAGCTCGATGAACTCGCCCTCGCCGTAAAATCCCACGGTGTGGCGTCCGACTATATCGCCGCCGCGTAGCGACATCACGGCGATCTCGTCCTTGCTCCGCTCGCCAATGAGCCCGTCGCGACCGCTTACGCGCACGTCTTTTAAGTTTAGCTCGCGCGCGCTTGCGGTGCTTTCCGCAAGGCTCATCGCCGTGCCGCTCGGGGCGTCTTTTTTGTGGCGGTGGTGCATCTCTAAAATTTCGCAGTCAAAATCGCGCAGGCTCCTGCTGGCAAGCGCTACGAGTTTGTTTAGCACCGCGACGCCTAGGCTCATATTCGTAGCGTGCAGCACGGGCATATTTGCGCCGCACTCGCGCAGTAGCCGCTCGCCCTCCTCTCCTAGAGCCGTCGTGCCGATACAAAGCGGCTTTGGGTGCGAAAGCGCAAATTTCATTAAGCTTATCGCGCCGTCTCGGATCGTGAAGTCTATCACGACGTCGCAGCTGCTAAAAAGCTCGTCGTAGCTGCTTACTACGGCGCAGCTCGGCGTATAATCAAGCGGCGCGACCGTGTAGATCACGCTTGCTCGTGCCTGATCGAAATTTTTCAGGCATTCGTAGATCATCGTGCCCATTCTGCCGCTTCCGCCGTGAATTCCTATATTTATCATCGCCGTTCCTTTAAATTTAGTCCGCTTAGTATAGCCAAATTTTGCTTACGCTAATTTTCAAGACCCAGGTTTAGCGGGATAAAGCTGTTTTGTTTAAGCTCCGCTTCGCTCGGTTTTTTGATCTCTATACGAGAGGCGCTTACGCCGCGCTGCACGAGTGCTGATTGCACGGCGGCCGCCCTAGCAAGGGCTAACTCATCAAGACGCGAACGGGTAAATTTCTGCGCTGCTATCAGCTCCTCCATCGCCTCATCGCCGCCGGATTTGATGCTGTATTTGATCTTAAGCGCCGCTATGGCTTCATCCGTAGAGAGCCCCTGCTTATTAGACATCAGCGTGAGGGCATTTTGCAGCGAGCGCCTTTGAAACTCGTGAGTATCGAGCTTTTCGTTGTACGCAGAGTTTAGGATGATCTTAAGATCGGGCTTAGCTTTTGCGACCTTGGCTAAATCATCTATTTTAGAGTTTTCGCTGATTAAAATTTCGCTGCTCGCTGCCTCAAAATCGATACTTTCGAGCTTTTTCGTATCCACGCCTGCGATCTTTCCCATAAATCTAAACGGACTTAACACGATGTCAGATAGCAGCTTTTTGACCGCACCCCAAACCAGCGCGCCGTAGCTAAATTTCGGATCGCTCAGCGTGCCGCTTAGAGGCAAGCTAATATCGATCTGATCGTCGCTGTTCTTTAGGATCGATACGACTAGACCGATCGGAAGACTCAGCGCATCCTTGCTCTGCACCTCTTTGCCGAGCTCGAAGCGGTCTAAATTTAGATCATTGCTTGCGTTTAGCTTGCCATCGTCGATTTTGTAGGCAAGTTTTAAATTTAACTTGCCGCCCGCGATTTCATTGCCGATATATTTGGCGGTATAGGGCGATGCGGGCGCAAGCGGAATCTCCTTTAAAACGACGTTTATATCGCTTTTGCGTTTAAAATCCAGCGGATAGGCGCGCGCCGTGATGCTCGCTAGCCCGCTTCCGCTTACGAGCGAGCTAAATTTGATATCCGCCGCTCGCTTCGGACTGATTTCGCTGATGCTTGCTTTCATATCGCTGATGCGCAGTTTAAAGGGCGTTGCTAGACTCTCGTCGGTGAAATTTAAACTTCCGCCGCTAAGCGAGATATTTTTTACGCTCCACGCAAAGTTTGCCTTGCTTTTTGCGGGTCTGCTAGGTGCCGCTTCGGCGGGCTTTGCGGCCTGTTTTGCCTGCGCGGCGGGCTTTATCAGCGAGAGCAAATTTAAACGCCTATCTTTATTTAGCGAGATATTTGCCGCGGGTGAGCCAAGAGCGATCTTATTTAGTGTGAGAGAGCTTGGGCTTAGCGCGATTTGCGCGACATTCAGCGACGCAAGGGAGAAAATTTTATCCCTGCCCGAGCTTAGCGCCAAGCCTTTGCCTGAAAGCTTTGCTTCGAGCGAGAAGGCGTTTGAAAACTTCAGCTGCCCTTGCGTAGCGAGCTCGCCGGCGATGGAGCCTGCGATAAATTCCGCTGCATATTTGTTAAAAACGCTCAAATTTGGTGCATTTAGGCTGAAGTTCACGCCTACGTTAAGCGGCGCGATGCTAGCCTTACCGTCCGCGTTAGCGGTGATTTCGCCCGTGATAAGGCTTGCTTTGATACCGAAGGGCTCGGCGAAATTCGAGCTTAGCCCGCTTAGCGTGGCGCTGAAATCCTTGATCTCGTGCACGTTGTTTTTAACGATAAAGCTCTCGTCGATCTTGGCCTTTGCGCCCATTACGGAGGCCTCGCCGATCTTAAATTTTAAAACGGGACTTTTAGAGGGCTTTTTAGAATCTGAATTTGCGCCGCTTGCCGTAGAATTTGCATCCGCTTGGTTTGAGGCGCTAGAGCTTGCCGTTTTTTTGAAGCTTGCGGGATTTTTAGAGATCGCGCTTAAGATCGCCAGATCGTTTATGCTTTTTGCTCCGTCAGCGTCCACCTCCGAGTTGAAAAACGGCTCGTTTAGCAAAATTTTATCCACGCCCAGATCGAGATCCGCGACGTTAAATTTCACCCCTTGCACGCCGAAGCTTTCAAATCCGCTAAAAATTCCGTTTTTGTTTGCTATTTTGGAGTTTGAAATTTTAGCAAACTTCAGACTTGCGCCGTTTTGCATGCCCTCTTTGTCGTAGCTAAATGCGCCCAGCTCGGTTGCGGCGACCGAAATTTTATCGCTGCGTGCTAGCGTAATCTGCGTATCCGCGATACTAAAGGCGCCAAAACCCGTATGAAGGGCCGTATCGTTACCTTCGGCGTTAAATTTTAAGAAATTTTCCGTGATTTTAGTATCGTTTGAGACGACCGAAATTTGCGGGTTTGCAAAGCTTGAGCGGTTTAGATCTACGCTTTTTACGGCGGAGTTTAGCCGCAAGTTTGCCCCCGTTTTATTAAAATCCAGCGCAAAATCCGCGACCCGTGCGCCCTCAAAACCCGTGGAAATTTTGGTTTCGTTCATATCGTATTTTGCGCCTGAAACTAGCACTTGCGGGATTACCACTTTGCCTGAAATTTCATTCGAGATGTCCGTATTCAGCTCAAAGCTCGGGATTTTCAGCGAGTCTAGCGAAATTAAGCTTTGATCTTGCAAAATTTCTAGGCTTTGCAGCTCGAGCTTTGAGTTTTCAAGCGCAAATTTTATATTTTCATCGATGCTCAATCGGTAATTCAGCTCGGCGGAAAGGAAGCCGTTTTTAAACCGCACGCCGCTAGGATCGAGGTATGATAGCCAAAACGGATCGATTTTCAGTCGCGAGATATCTACCTTGCCGTGTAGACGAAGAGGCGCCAGGTCGATGGCTCCATCGAAGCTCAGCGCGTCGTATGTACGCGAAACGGCGCTTAAATCGTGCTCGCCGATCGTTTCATCCTTTAAATTTAGTCCGTTGATCTCATAATTTAGCTCGGTCGAAATGAGCGAAAATGGCCTTTTTAGGGAGTTATCGACGTAGCCCAGAGAGCCGCGCTCGATCTTAAAATTATTCAGCGTGACGTTGAAGCTGGAGTTTTCATCCTTGTTTTCGCTCTTTTGCTCTGAAAGTAGCGGCTCAAAATTGAAGGTGCCGTTTTGCTCGCGCTCGACGTGAAATTTAGGGGATTTAAGATGTAAAATTTCTACCGCGAGAGTCTTTTTAAAAAGCTTTGAAAAACCGATTTTTAAATTTATCTCATCGGCGCTAAACAGCGGCTTAAAGGTGCTAAGCTCCGGCTTGGTAACGTTTAGCTCGTAGGTAAAGGGGTTAAATTTAGCATCTTGCACGCTAAAGCTTGCTCTGCCCTCTAAAATTTTAGGCAGCGCCTTTTCGATAAAAAGCGGCACGCCGAAAAAGCCCGCAAGCACGTAAAATAGCGCAAATCCGCCCAAGCCGCAAGCAAACTTACGCCAGTGTTTTATAAAAAAATTTTTCATTTTTCCGCTCATTAATTTTGATAGCGTAAAATTATATCCAAAAATTTCGTGCAAAGGGTTAAATTTTGCTGGTTCACATCTGCTGCTCGGTCGATTGCGATTATTTTTTGCGCCGCTTAAAAGAGCTCACGCAAGAGCCGCTAATAGGCTATTTCTACGATCCAAACATCCACCCCTATGGCGAATATGTTCTTAGAATGCACGACGCGAAGCGGGTTTGCGAGAATTTAGGGATTAAATTTATCCCGGGCGAGTATGATTTACAGGGCTGGCTAGACGGCGCGCGCGGGCTTGAAAATGAGCCCGAGAAAGGCGCGCGCTGCGAGTTTTGCTTTGATTTTCGTATGCAAAAAACGGCCGAGCTCGCGCTAAGTTTGGGCCAGCGTAAAATCACCACGACTCTTCTTATGAGTCCCAAAAAATCGCACTCTCAGCTCTGCGCCTCGCTACAGCGCATCTGCGAGCGCTGCGGACTGGAGTTTATCGCGCCCGATTTTCGCAAAAACGGCGGCACGAACGAGCAGTTTGCGCTCGCGAAAAAAGACGCGCTCTATCATCAAAACTACTGCGGCTGCATCTACGCGCTTGCGGCGCAGCGGAATGATCAGCAAAGGGTTGAGCGAAATTTGGGCGGAAGTCTGACGGCGGATTTGAAGCAAAATTTAGCCCAAGGCGCCGAAATTTACGAGCTAATGTCGTCGATCGATCGGCAAATCCTGCCCGCTTCGGTAGAGGAGAAGTTGAAATTTTACAAAAAGCTTTGCTCGCTCGAAAGAAAAGGGGTTAAATTTAGCGTGCTGCGCGATCAGTTTTTAAATTACCGCCTGCTCCGTGCATGGATTAAATTTGACGGCAAGGTCGCGCCTTCGTTTGTGCTATTTGGCTCGCATTTTACGCGCGAAAACGTGAAGTTTAGCATAGAGCGGGAGTGCGAAATTTTTTGCAGCGACAAGGGCGAGATTAAAATTTTAAGCCTGGCGAAATTTAACGAAATTTCAAGATCAAATTTCAAAAGCGTATCCGAAATGCTAAAAAATCCGCCGAGTCTTGCGCGCCAAAATAAAGCTCGTGCCGCCCTGTGCGCTGCGGGCTCGCTCTCGCCGATTATCGTCACGGACGAGATAAGAGCCGCCAAAGTTCAAATTTACGGGCTCTCGCGCATATTTTTAGACGTTAGGGAAATTTTAGTAAGAATTTGATAAGATTCCAAAATTTCTAAAAAAGGCAGATCAATGATAGATATAAACGAAATCCTCTCCATCCTACCTCATCGTTTTCCGTTTTTGTTGATAGATCGCGTCGAAGAGCTCAGCATCGGCGAAAGTATCAAGGCCTATAAAAACGTAACCTACAACGAGCAGATCTTTCAGGGCCACTTCCCAGGCCACCCGATCTATCCGGGCGTAATGATAATCGAGGGCTTGGCGCAGGCGGGCGGCGTGCTGGCGTTTAAGAGCATGGAGAAAGACGGCGTCGATCTAAGCGACAAAGTCGTGTATTTTATGAGTATCGACAACGCTAAATTTAGAAGTCCCGTCCGCCCCGGCGATAAGCTTGAGTATCGCATCAGCGTAATCAAACATCGCGGACGCATCTGGGTGCTAAAGGGCGAAGCCTATATCAACGACGGCGCCACATTGGCCGCGCAGGCGGAACTTCAAGCGATGATAATGGATAAATGATGGCTAAAGTTCACCACACGGCGATCATCGAGGACGGCGCGCAGATCGGAGCCGAGGTTGTAATCGAGCCGTATGCTTTCATAAGCGCGCAGGCTAAAATCGGCGACGGCTGCACGATCAAGCAGGGCGCGCGCATCATCGGCGATACGCAAATCGGCGAGGGCTCTAAAATTTTTTCATACGCGATCGTGGGCGAAATTCCGCAGGATATGAGCTTTGAAGAGGGCGAGCGAACGGGGTTAGTCATCGGCAAAAACGCTACGATTCACGAGTTTTGCACGATTAGCTCGGGCTCGCATAAGGGCGACGGATTTACGCGCATCGGCGATAATCTCTTTATGATGGCGTATTGCCATATCGCGCACGATTGCGTGCTGGGCAGCAACATAATCCTAGCCAACAACGCCACGCTCGCAGGCCACGTTGTAATGGGCGATTATGCCGTTATTGGCGGGCTTACCCCCGTGCATCAGTTCGTCCAAATCGGCGAGAGCTGCATGATCGCAGGGGCTAGCGCGCTTAGTCAGGACGTGGTGCCGTTTTGTCTAGCCGAGGGAAATCGCGCCTATATTCGCGGGCTAAATTTAACGGGCATCCGCCGCCGCTTCGATAAAGAGACGGTCGAGACGATAAATCGGGCGTATAAATTTTTATTCAACCAAGGCGGGGGTTTAAAGGAGCAGGCACAAATTTTATTAAACGAAACGAGCGATCAAAACGTGCGCAAGATGTGCGAGTTTATAATCAACACAAAACGCGGGATTCCGCTAGATAAAGGTAAAATTTAATGGCAAACAAGTGCAGTTTTTGCGGTGAGACGGGCGCGGACGGACGTCGTATCTATCCTAACGACGACGGTACGGCGGCTATCTGCAGCTATTGTATCGATATGGCATATGCCGCTATCCACGGCAGCGAGGGTCAAAATGAGGCGGTACAAAATCAAAATAAAGAGATCGATTTCGAGGCTATCAAGCCAAAGGCGCTGATGGAGGTTCTAAACCGCTACGTCATCGGTCAGGAGCGCGCTAAGAAAATTTTTAGCGTCGGCGTTTACAATCACTACAAAAGAATTTTCAGGCAGACCGACGCAAAGGGCGACGATACCGAAATTTCAAAATCAAATATCTTGCTCATCGGCCCTACCGGCAGCGGTAAGACGCTTATGGCGCAGACCTTGGCGAAATTTTTGGACGTGCCGATCGCCATTAGCGACGCTACGAGCCTAACGGAAGCGGGCTACGTCGGCGAGGACGTAGAAAATATCCTCACCCGCCTTTTGCAGGCCGCGGACGGCGACGTAGAGAAGGCGCAGCGCGGTATCGTCTTCGTAGACGAGATCGATAAGATCGCGCGAATGAGCGAAAACCGCAGCATCACGCGCGACGTAAGCGGTGAAGGGGTGCAGCAAGCGCTACTTAAAATCATCGAAGGAAGCGTCGTAAACATCCCTCCAAAGGGCGGCCGCAAGCATCCAAATCAGGACTTCATCCAGATCGATACGACAAATATTTTGTTCGTCTGCGGCGGCGCGTTCGACGG